>NZ_JBEXWK010000006.1:0-307644 GCF_040629815.1 Streptomyces sp. NPDC005878 | reverse complement strand
GCATGGTCCGTTTGGTGTCCGCCGTCCACACCGACACCAGCATGGCCAGGACTCGGGACGACCGGCGGTTCGGCTCTGTCCGGGAGGTTCGGCCGGTCAGATCCGGCCGCCGTCCGTGCGGCGGCGCCGTGCGACGAACACGACCCCGCCGATGGCGGCGAGCGCCACCAGGGACCCGCCGACGGCCATCTCGGTCTGCGTCGGACCGGCGGAGCCGCCGAGCCCGCCCAGCGCGCCTCGGCCGGAGAGCACGGTGAAGCTGCGCGTCTCCGTCCTGGGGTTGTCGTTGCAGCGGACCGACAGGTTGTACGTACCGGGGCTGATGTGGTCGTGGATCCTGGCGGTCGCGAACCCGGCGTTCCCGCGGTCCTCACCCGACAGGGACGTGGGTGAGAAGGCGGTGGACGTCACGATGCCCCCGTGGCCGCAGCCGTTGGCCGTGATGGTCAGCGTGGAGCCCGGGTGCACCGCGCTCGGGTTGACCGTGACGTTGGTGGGACCGAAGTTGGCGGCGGCGATCGGGGCCGAGAGCCCCACCGCCGCGAAGGCGGCCACAGCCACCGGAAGAGCGCGTGCAGCACGCATGGTTGAACCTCCGAGGGAGGGCGCCCCAAAGCCGTGCTCCGGGAAATTCGACGAGTACGCCTCCCACGACGAACCCTCACCGCGCGTTCTCCACCTCGCATGTCGGCGCTGGTCCACCCTGGTGAGCCGACACGCCGGTGGAAGGGCCGCAGATCTGACGGAGCCGCAGGTCACAGACCGTCAGAACTTTTATAGGATCATGACACGGATGGGTCACCCTGCCCGCCGCCCCGGACGGCCCGCCGGCCCGGCCCCGCTCGCGGCCCCGCGCCCGGCCGCCACCCGTTCGCCCCTCTCTGATCGCCGGAGTGCGATCACGCCCTTACCGTGCCTACAGGTGGCACGCAGGGCATTGGAGGGAGCGCGATGGTGCAGGAAGAGTTCGGCTCGGAGCACCGCAGGCGGTCGCCGTGGGGTGCGCTCGCCCTGGTGATGCTGACCGGTCTGGCTCTGATGCGGAACGGCGCGGACGTCACGATGGGGCCCCCGCAGCCCGCGGCGGCCGCCGCGCTGTCGGGGAGGCCGGAGGTGTTCGTCCCCGCCAGCTCCGGCGCCCCGGTCGAGCCGCTGGCGTACGCGCCGGTCTCCCGGGTGAGGATCGACGCGCTCAAGGTCGACGCCCCGGTGATCGAGGTCGGCATCGACCAGGACGGCTGGGTGCAGGCGCCGCCGCCGGACGACCCCAACCTGGCGGGCTGGTACCAGAACGCGATCGCCCCCGGGCAGCGCGGCACCTCCGTCATGGTCGGCCATGTCGACACCCGGCGCGGCCCCGCCGTCTTCTACGGCCTGGGCTCGCTGAAGAAGGGCAACCACATCGAGGTGACCCGCTACGACGGTCACGTGGTCGTCTTCGAGGTGTACGGCGTCGAGGTCTACGACAAGAACAACTTCCCGGGTGCCCGGGTGTACGGCGACACCGGGCACCCGGAGCTGCGGGTGATCACCTGCGGCGGCGGCTTCACCCGGGCCAGGGGCTACGACGGCAACGTGGTCGTCTACGCCCGCATGGTCGCCGCCCGCTGACCGGCCGGCCCCTCAGCGCCGCTTGGGCGGTACGCGCAGGCGGTAGCCCGAGGTGAGCAGCCGGGGCAGATAGGTGCGCAGCGCCGCCACGCTCTGCGAGCGGTCACCGCCGGCATCGTGCGAGAGCACCACGACCCCCGGGGCGGCGCCCTCCCGGACCCGGCGCACGATGGTGTCGGTGCCGGGCGTCGTCCAGTCGAGGGTGTCGAGCGTCCAGCCCATCGGCTCCATGCCCAGCTGGGCGCCGATCTGGAAGGAGTTGCGGTTCCAGGCGCCGTAGGGGGCGCGGAACCACTGCGGCCGTTCGCCCAGCACCTCCTCGATGACCTCGCTGGTGCGGGT
Source organism: Streptomyces sp. NPDC005878 (assembly GCF_040629815.1). Taxonomy (NCBI): domain Bacteria; kingdom Bacillati; phylum Actinomycetota; class Actinomycetes; order Kitasatosporales; family Streptomycetaceae; genus Streptomyces; species Streptomyces sp. NPDC005878. Next base: position 305,691 of record NZ_JBEXWK010000006.1, on the reverse strand, counting down.
CATCTCGTCGCGTACCGCGTCCCGGGACATCTTGATGAGCAGCGGATGGGTCCAGGAGTGGTTGCCGATCACATGCCCGTCGTCGTGCATCTCGCGCAGCAGGTCACGGTTGTCGGTGGCCATCTCGCCGCAGACGAAGAACATCGCGCGTACGTCGTGTTCGCGCAGGGTCTTCAGGATCTGCGGGGTGTAGCGCGGGTCGGGGCCGTCGTCGAAGGTCAGCACCATGGTCTGCGGGCCGAGTTCGGGCATGCTCAGGAACGGCCGGCGCCGCACCGGGGGCAGCGCCGTGCGGTACTGCGGCGGTGCCGCGGCGGTCATCGGCGCCAGGCGGTACGCGGTGGACTTCAGCCGGGGCGCCGCGGCGGCCTGCGCCCCTCCGGCGGGCCCGGCGGCCGCCTCGGCGGCCGCGCCCTCCGCAGGGCCGGTGTCCTCGGCGGTCAGCATCCGCACGGCGGCCGCTGCCGCCAGACAGGCGCCGACGCGCAGGAGCGTACGCCGCCCGGGGGGGATCTCATCCTTTTTCATGACCCATGGCTCGCACGGTGAACGGCGTCGGCGGCTGAAGCGCACCGCCCGCGCCGCCGAAAACACCCGTTGGGGTGTACCCGCGCGGTCCGCGCTGACGGGTGGCTCAGTGGCGGCGTACCAGCGGGAACGGCAGGGTCTCCCGGATCGTCAGACCGGTGAGGAACATGACGAGCCGGTCCACGCCGATGCCGAGCCCGCCGGTGGGCGGCATGGCGTACTCCAGCGCGTCCAGGAACTCCTCGTCGAGCTCCATCGCCTCCGGGTCGCCGCCCGCCGCGAGCAGCGACTGGGCGGTCAGGCGGCGCCGCTGCTCCACCGGGTCGGTCAACTCCGAGTAGGCGGTGCCGAGTTCGGTGCCGAAGGCCACCAGGTCCCAGCGTTCGGCCAACCGCGGGTCATGGCGGTGGCGGCGGGTGAGCGGTGAGACGTCGACGGGGAAGTCCTTGTAGAAGGTGGGCAGCTGGGTCCGCTCCTCCACCAGCCGTTCGTACATCTCCAGGACCACGTCGCCCCGGGTGTTCTCGGGGGTGTGCGGGACGCCCGCCCGGTCGCACAGGCGGCGCAGGCGCGGCTCGTCGGTGTCGGCGCCCACCTCCTCGCCCAGCGCCTCGGAGAGCGCCCCGTAGACCGTCCTGACCGGCCAGGGTCCCGAGATGTCGTGCTCCACGAGCCGTCCGTCGGGGCCGGCCCGGTGGGCGACGGGCGCGCCGAAGGCGGCCGTCGCCGCGCCCTGGACGAGTGCGCGGGTCAGATCGAGCATCACGTCGTAGTCGGCGTAGGCCTGGTAGGCCTCCAGCATCGTGAACTCGGGGTTGTGCTTGTAGGAGACGCCCTCGTTGCGGAAGGTGCGGCCCATCTCGAAGACCTTCTCGACCCCGCCGACGCACAGCCGCTTCAGATACAGCTCGGGGGCGATCCGCAGATACAGGTCCAGGTCGTAGGCGTTGATGTGGGTGGTGAACGGGCGCGCGTTGGCGCCGCCGTGGATCTGCTGGAGCATCGGGGTCTCGACCTCCAGATAGCCGCGCTCCAGCAGGCCCTGCCGCAGCGCCTGGACGGCGGTGGAGCGGGCCCGTACGACGTCGCGGGCCTCGGGGCGGGCCACCAGGTCGAGGTAGCGGCGGCGCACCCGGGCCTCGGGGTCGGCCAGGCCGAGCCGTTTGTCGGGCAGGGGGCGCAGGCACTTCCCGGTCATCTGCCAGCCGGTGACGAAGAGCGAGTACTCGCCCCTTGCGGTGGTGCCGGAGGTACCCGTGGCGCTGATGTGGTCGCCGAGGTCGACGTCGCGGGTGAAGCGGCCGAGTACCCCGGCGCCCGTGCCGTCCCGGGTGAGGGCGAGCTGGAGGTCGCCGGACCAGTCGCGCAGCACGGCGAAGACGACCCCGCCGAAGTCGCGTACGGCCATCACGCGCCCGGCCACCGTGGCGGCCGTGCCCGCCCCGGCCCCGCGCAGCTCCGCGAGGGTGTGCGTCCGGGCGGGGACGAGCACCGGGTACGGCTCGGCGCCCTCGGCGCGCAGCCGCTCCAGCTTGCGGTGGCGCACCCGCACCTGCTCGGGCAGCCGCCGCTCCCCGGCCCCCTCGGCGCCCGGCGCGGGCAGGCCGAGCGCCTCGATGGAGGGCAGGCCCGCGGTGCTGCCCGGGCTGGTCACGCCCCTGGGGTGCCCCTTGCCCCACAGCTTGCGCAGGCTGGGTACGGAGACGAAGCCCTCCGCGATGCCGGACGCCAGGCCCACCCGGGCGAGCGAGCCGGCGTCGCCGTAGCAGAGGAAGCGCGGGAACCACTGGGGCTGGTACTTCACGTTCGACCGGTACAGCGCCTCCAGCTGCCACCATTTGGAGAAGAACAGCAGCAGCCTGCGCCACAGCCGCAGCACCGGCCCCGCGCCGATCCGGGCGCCCTCCTCGAAGGCCGAGCGGAACACCGCGAAGTTGAGCGAGATCCGCCGTACGCCGAGCTTCGGGGCGTACGCGCAGAGCTCGGCCACCATGAACTCCATGACGCCGTTGGGCGCGCCGCGGTCACGCCGCATCAGGTCGAGGGAGATGCCGTCGGGCCCCCAGGGCACGAAGGAGAGCAGGGCGATGAGCCGGCCCCCGGCGTCGAAGGCCTCGACCAGCAGGCAGTCCCCGTCGGCGGGGTCGCCCAGGCGGTCCAGCGCCATGGAGAAGCCGCGTTCGGTCTCGGTGTCCCGCCAGGCGTCGGCCCGGTCGACGATCTGGCCCATCTCCTCTTCGGTGAGCGCCGAGTGGCGGCGGACGCGGGTGGTGGCGCCGGTGCGCGCGACGCGGCGCACCGCCTGGCGGGTGACGCGCATCTCGCGGCCGTCCAGGTCGAACCGGGCCACGTGCAGGATCGCCTCGTCGCCCAGTTGGATGGCGCCCAGTCCGTACCGCGCGTAGACGGTGGCGCCCTCCGTGGAGGCGCCCATCACGGCGGGCGCCCAGGCGTACTTGCGCGCCACGTCCAGCCAGGCGGCGATGGCCGGCCCCCAGGCCTCGGGGTCGCCCACGGGGTCGCCGCTGGCCAGCGCGACCCCGGCCTCCACCCGGTAGGTGACGGCCGCCTTGCCGCTCGGCGAGAACACGACGGCCTTGTCACGGCGGGTGGCGAAGTAGCCGAGCGAGTCGTCGCGGCCGTAGGCGCGCAGCAGGGCGCGGATGCGCGGCTCCTCGTCGCCGTGGAGCGCGGCCTCCATGCGCTGCGAGCGGAAGAGCGTGGTGGCGGCGCTGAGCAGGGCGACCGCGCCGAACAGGCCGAGGAAGAAGAAGAGCGGGCGGGGCGGGCGGCCGTCGAACTGGCCGCTGGAGGCGAGTCCGCCGAGCACCCGGTTGGTCGCCCACAGCAGCCGCTGGCCGCGCGGGAGGGTGCCGGGGAAGATCTCCACCAGCGCCCAGCCGGCCAGGACGCCCGCGCCGAGCCCCAGGAGGAGGACGAGCAGCGCCCGGTGGACGGCGCCGCGCCGGGTCTCGGCGTAGAACTCGCCGCGCGCCAGGATCAGGACGAGCAGCGCGGCCCCGCACACGAGTCCGTTGGCGGCCCACACCCACTCGGTGACGGCGACCAGCAGCACGTCGGCGAGGAAGAGCAGCCCGAGGTAGCCGACCACCAGCCACCAGGCGACCTTCTTGCGGGCGCCGATGGCGGCGGCGAGCAGCAGCAGGAAGACGGCGTAGGCGAGGTTGGCGCTGACGGGGACGGTGACCCGGTCGAGGAACCAGGCGACCGGCCGCAGCAGCCGGCGCAGGGCGGGCACCAGCGCGATCGCCCCGCAGAACAGCCCGAGCCCGGCGAAGAACATCGCGAAGGCCTCCGGCACCCGGCTCAGGAACCGGGCCCGCGCGGGCGGGCGGGCCCGTGCCGGTATGGGCGTCTCCTCGCTGACACTCATGCCCTGCACTCTAGGGAGCGGCGCGCCGGGGCGCCTGTCGGACGCGTTCGGGCGTGGGGCTAGCCTCGATGGTGTGACAGCACCCTTCGAACGCGGTACGGACGGACCCAAGGTCATCGTCGTCGGCGTGGACGGCTCCGACTCCTCGCTGCGCGCGGCGGCGTACGCCAGCGGCCTTGCGCGGCGGCAGAACGCGCTCCTCGCCGTGGTCTACGTGCAGCCCCTGGTGCCCGCGGGCGCCGCGATGGGGGCGCCGGTCGCCGACACCACCGGGGAGATCGCCGAGGGCCTCGCCCAGGAAATCCGCGCGGCGGCGGAACGGGTGAAGGACCTGTGGACCGTGCGCTGGGAGTTCCACACCCTACGCGGCGACGCGTACGGCGGTCTGGTGACGGCCGCCGAGGAACTGAAGGCGGACGCGGTGGTGGTGGGCGCCTCGGAGTCGGCGGGCCACCGGTTCGTGGGCTCGGTGGCGGTCCGCCTGGTGAAGGCGGGCCGCTGGCCGGTGACGGTGGTGCCGTAGTTCTGGCCCATGGGTGAGGCCCGTTTTCGTCCGCGCGCCGGTGGTGGGTTGCTCGCGCAGTTCCCCGCGCCCCTGGGGGGTCCGGGGCTCTGGCGTGCGAAGGCACAGGGAACAGGGGCCGCAGGCCCCGTTCCTTCAGGGGCGCGGGGAACTGCGCGGGCGGCCCCCACCGGACAGCAGACGAACCGGGGACCCGAGGCCGCAGGCCCGTTCCCCAGGGGCGCGGGGAACTGCGCGACCAGCCCCCACCGGGCAGCAGACGAACCGGGACCCAGGGCCGCAGGCCCGTTCCCCCAGGGGCGCGGGGAACCGCGCGGGCGGCCCGCGCCGGGCAGCGGTGGGCCGGGGGCCGGGGGCGCGGGTTCCTATCGGGTCGCCATCGTCAAGCCGTCCCGTGCCGCCCCGCGGCCCAGCACCGCCTCGCGGATCTGCTCCTGGGCCGTGCGGTAGTCCTCGCGGTCGGGCGCGGCGCCCAGAGCCCGGGGGAGGTCGACGACCCGGCCGCTGTCCACGTCGATCCACTGCGGGATGAACTCCGCCCTGGTGACCTCCCAGCGCGCCCCCGCCCGCGCGGGCGGCGCGAACGTGAAGCGGGCGATGGAGCTCATGTTGCCGCGCAGATCGCGCGCGCCGGAGTCGTTGTACATGTCCCCCGCGATCTGGTCACCCTCGCCGTAGACGATCCAGGTGCCGTTGACCTTCTCGTACGCCTGCGGGATGTGCGCGTGCGTGCCCAGGATCAGGTCGATGTCGGGGCGGCCGGCGGTGCGTGAGGCGGTGAGGGCCTTGCCGAGGCGCAGTTGCCGCTCGTCGGGCTCGGTCTGCCACTCGGTGCCCCAGTGGAGGCTGACGACGACCACGTCGGCCCCGGCTCTGCGGGCCGCGCGGGCGTCCGCGACGATCTTCTGCTCATCGATGAGGTGGACGGCCCAGGGCTGCCCCTCGGGCATCGGGTAGCCGTTGGTGTCGTAGGTGTACGCCAGTTGGGCGACCTTGGCACCGCCCGCCTCCAAGAGCGCGGGGCTCGCGGACTCGGCGGCGGTGCGGCCGGAACCGGTGTGCTGGAGTCCCGCCTTGTCGAAGGCCCGCAGGGTGCGGGCGATGCCGTCGGCCCCGTCGTCGAGGCTGTGGTTGGAGGCGGTCGAGCAGGAGTCGTACCCGGTGTCCTTGAGCGCGGCGGCCACCTGCGGCGGCGAGGTGAACGCGGGGTAGCCGGCGAAGGGTCCGCCGTCCGGCCCGTACACCGTCTCCATGTGGCAGATCGCCAGGTCCGCCCGGGAGATCACCGGCTTGACGCCGGCCAGCATCGGCCGGAAGTCGTAGCCGTCGCCGTTCGCGTCGGCCGCGGCGCGCCGGATGATCGAGGCGTGCGGCAGTACGTCCCCGGTGGCGACCAGCGTGAAGGGGCGCGGGGCGGCCGTCGCCGCGCCGCCCGCGGGCGAGGGCGTGCCGGGGCGCTCGGAGTCCTGGTGGTGGGGCAGGCGCGCGGGGGCCGGGTGCTCCGCCGTGCACCCGGCGGTCGCGGCGGCGACGAGGGCCGCGAGGAGCGCCATCCGCCGGCTCGTTCTGCTGGTCATGGCACCGGACTCCAGAGGTCGGGTCGGAATTGCCTGATTGATTATCAGATATCCATATCATGCACATCCCTCCCGTTTCCCCAACCGTTCACCGCACCACTCGCCGCTTCATTCGACCGTTCGTCGCACGCGGCGGTCCGGCGGGTGTCCCTCCGCGCCCGACTGCGCTCGGATACGGGCTGCGGCCTGCGGACTTCTCGGGAAGGGAGCACCACGGTGAGCACGGGATTCACGGACGCTGCCCCACGGAGCACGGCGCCCCCGCGGCGCTACACCCGCGAGCCCGATCTCGCGGCGCTCCAGCGCGAGCACGGCCCCGCCCTGATGCACTTCCTGCTGGGCCTCACCTACGGCGACCGCCAGCGCGCCGAGGACCTGCTCCAGGAGACGCTGGTGAGGGCCTGGCAGCACCCGGAGGCGTTCGAGGGCCCGTACGCCTCGATGCGGCCGTGGCTGTTCACCGTGGGGCGGCGGCTGGCGATCGACGCGCGCAGAAGCCGGCGGGCGCGGCCGGCCGAGGTGCACGACGCGGTGCTGGACGCGCGCGTGGAGGCGGAGGACGACCACGCCGAGCGGTCGGCCGCGGCGCTGGACGTACGGGACGCGGTGCGCACCCTGAGCCCCGAGCACCGCGCGGTGCTGACGCAGATCTACTTCCGGGGGCTGAGCGTGGCGGAGGCGGCCGCGGTCCTGGGGGTGCCGTGCGGGACCGTCAAGTCCCGTTCGTACTATGCTCTGCGGGCCCTGGCGCGGGTCCTGCCGGGCTACGCGTCCGGCGGTCCGTCCGCCAGGTCCTCCTCGAGGAGCAGGGCCAGCATCGACGGTGTCTCCGCGACCTCCAGGTAGGCCGCGCGGCAGCCCGGGCAGACGCGCAGATGACCGGCGACGCGGCGGTCCTCGTCCCGCGCGAGGGCGCCGAGGACGTACGCGCCGAGCAGCTGCCGCACATGCATGGGCACCTCGTGGGGACGACGGATCCTGCCCTTCTGGCCACGGCGGGCGCGCGCCCCCGGTTCAATGCTCCCTGGAGCTCCCTGGAGCGCCTGGACAGTCGATGAAAGAGGCGAGACGGAATGCGTCCGGAGGGTACGAACGGGACCAGTGGTGGAGAGCTGCTGGTGCCGATGGCATGGATGTACGCGGAGTACATCGCCGACGAATTACTGCGCACCGGCGATCTCATGCCGCCGACGACGCTCGAATTCAGGGCCGGACGCAACGCCTTGGCGTTGACGATCTTCCTGTCGGACGGCGCGGTCGGCGGCGCCCGGGTGGTGGCGCGGCTCGACGAGTGGAGTGCGCTGACCGCGGCCGGCCGGCCGTGGCACGGCTGGGTCCGCGAGCGGCTGCGGGAGCGGGAGGCGACCGGGTCCGGCCCGGACCTGGCGCTGGCGCGGGACGCCTGGCGGTGGCTCGAGGAGACCGAGCTGCTGGCGGCGGACCTGGACGCGGTGGTGCCGGGCGGCGTCGACGCGCGCGCCGAGGCGGAGGACGAGCCGCGGGTGTGGACCCCGGCTTGGGAACTCGGCCTGCCCCTGGGGCATCTGGCGATCCACCTGTTCTGACGCGCCCCCGGGGGAACGGCGGATCGTCAGTGCCCGCCGCGGCGCAGCAACCGGTCGCGGAGGGTACGCGCGTGGCGGCGGCTGACGGGGAGCTCGGCCCCGCCGACGCGGACGCTCATGCTGCCCGCGTCCAGGCGCAGTTCGTCGATCCGGGCGAGCGCCACGAGGTGGCTGCGGTGGATGCGGACGAACCCGTGCACGCGCCAGCGGTCCTCCAGCGTGGAGAGCGGCACGCGCACGAGATGGCTGCCGGAGTCGGTGTGCAGCCGGGCGTAGTCGCCCTGCGCCTCGGCGTAGCTGATGTCGGCGACGGCCAGGAACCGGGTGACGCCGCCGAGCTCCACGGGTATGGGGGCCGGGGCGCCCGTGCCCGGCTGGACCTCCGCGAGCGCCGGGCCGCGGTCGCCGACCATCTCGGCCACCCGGCGCACCGCCTCGGCCAGCCGCTCCCTGCGGACGGGCTTGAGGACGTAGTCGACCGCCTTCAGGTCGAACGCCTGGACGGCGAAGCCCTCGTGCGCGGTGACGAAGACGATCAGCGGCGGCCGGGCGAACCCGGCGAGCAGCCGGGCGACATCGAGTCCGGTGAGCCCCGCCATGTGGATGTCGAGGAAGACGACGTCCAGGCCCTGCTCGTCGTCGGGTCCGGCGTCGAGCGCGCCGCCGATCAGGCGCAGGGCGTCGGTGGCCCCGGTGGCGCCCTCGGCGCTGCGCACCCGCGGATCGGAGCGCAGGAGGTACAGAAGCTCTTCGAGGGCGGGGGCTTCGTCGTCGACCGCCAGTACGCGCAGCATGCGCTCGGATTGTAGGTGCGACGACTCCTCGCTGTCCCGTCGCGTGGGGCGTGAGTGATTGGGCCGCCGTCTGCGTACCAGACGGCATGAGGCCGCTGGAACCGCACCGGGACGTCGGAGCGTACGCGCTCGGGGTGCTCGGCGCCGCCGACACCTTCCGCTTCGAGGAGCACCTGGCGGGGTGCGCGCACTGCGCGCGCCTGCTGGAGGAGCTCGGGAGCGTGGAGGCGCTGCTCGCCGCCTACGCCCGCTGGACGCCGCCGGGCGTGGATCCGGTCGCCGTGCCCTCGCCCGCGCTGCTGCACGCGGCGCTGGACGCGGTGGGCGGGCGGCTGCGGGCGCGGCGCAGGGTGCGCCTGGGGCTGCTGGCCGCCGCGGCGGCGCTGGTGGTGGGCGCGCCCTTCGCCGCGCCGGCCCTGCTGGCGGACCCGGCCGTTCCGCACTGGACGGCGACCGCGTCGGCGCCCGGGGTGACGGCGACCCTGGCGGCGGCGCCCGCCGGGTTCGGTACCGACGTGGGGCTCGACGTGGACGGCGTGAGCGGTTCGGCCGTGTGCACGCTGGTCGCGGTCGGGCGCGGCGGCGAGGAGGACACGGTGGCGACCTGGGCGGTACGGGACGGGGCGCGGGTGACGATGCGGGGGGCCGCGGCCCTGGCGCCCGCCGACATCTCCCGCTTCGAGGTGCGCGCCCAGGACGGGTCCCCGCTCGCGACGCTGTCCCGGTCGGGGTGAGGGCGGGCCCGCCCGGCTCACCGGCCCGCGGCGGCGCCTACTTGAGGAACTTCGACAGACGCCGGTCGGCGAGGATCTTCCCGCCGGTCTGGCAGGTGGCGCAGTACTGGAGCGAGGAGTCCGCGAAGGAGACCTCGCGGACGGTGTCGCCGCAGACCGGGCAGGGTTCGCCGGTCCGGCCGTGCACCCGCATCCCGCTCTTCTTCTCCGCCTTCAGACGGCCCGCCGCGAGTCCGCGCGAGCGTTCCACCGCGTCGGTGAGGGTGGTGCGGACGGCCTCGTACAGCGCGGTGACCTCCTCCTCGGTCAGCCGGTCCACCGCCTTGAACGGCGACATCCGCGCCACGTGGAGGATCTCGTCGCTGTAGGCGTTGCCGATCCCGGCGATCAGCGACTGGTCGCGCAGGGCGCCCTTGAGCTGCCGGCGCTCCCCCGCGAGCAGCCCGGCGAACCGGTCGCGGCCGAAGTCCGCCGCGAGCGGGTCGGGCCCGAGCCGGGCGATACCGGGCACCTCCTGGGGGTCGTGGACCAGATAGGCGGCGAGGCTCTTGCGGGTGCCCGCCTCGGTCAGGTCGAACCCGGCCCCGCCCTCCAGCGCGACCCGCAGCGCCAGCGGACCCTTGCCGGGGCGCGGCGGGGCGTCGGGCAGGACGTCGTGCCAGCGCAGCCAGCCGGCCCGGGCCAGATGGGTCACCAGGTGGAGGCCGTCGGCGTCGATGTCGAGGAACTTGCCGTACCGCCCGACCCCGGTGACCGTCCGCCCGTCGAGGGCGTTCAGCGGCGGGTCGTACGTCTTGAGAACGCTGATCGCGACGGGCTGTACGCGCTCGACGCGGTGGCCGACGAGGTGGGTGGTGAGGAAGTCACGGAGGGCTTCCACTTCGGGCAATTCCGGCATACCTCACAGATTAACCAGCTCCGCGCACCCGGCGCCCCCGGCCGGTCCGCGCGGGCCGCCCCGTGGGTTCACCCGTCGGCCGGGGCTCCCCGCTCCGGGACGGTGAACTCGCACCACACGCACTTGCCGCTGCCCCTCGACTCCACGCCCCAGACGTCGGCGAGCCGGTCCACCAGCATCAGTCCGCGCCCCGACACCCCGGAGTCGCCCGCCTCCCGCCGGCGCGGCAGGGCGCTGGAGCGGTCCTCGACCTCCACCCGCAGCCGGCGTTCGGGCCCGGCCAGGACCCGTACGGTCACGATCGCGCCGCCGTCGGTGTGCATCAGCGCGTTGGTGATCAGCTCGTCGGCGGCCAGCTCGATCTCGTCGGCCCGCTCCCGGGCGCCCCAGGCCCGTACCGCCGCCCGGATCATGTGGCGCGAGGAGCTCAGCGCCTCCGGGTCGTTCTGCGCCACATGCTGCTGGAGCCGGCCGCCGCTCCGCGGAACCTCCAGGGCGCGCCGGCGCAGCAGCAGGAGCGCCACGTCGTCGTCGCCCGCCCGGTCGTCGATCACGTCGCACAGCCGGTCCGCGAGCTCCTGGAGGTCGCCGGGCCCGGAACGCACCAGCGCGGCGAGCAGCTGCATTCCGTCGTCGAGGTCGGCGCCGGGCTGCTCGACCAGGCCGTCGGTGTAGAGCAGCAGGGTCTGGCCGGGGTCCAGCTCGACGGTGGCGACCGGGTACTCCAGGCGCCCGAACTCCGCCGACAGGCCCAGCGGGAGGCCGCCCTCGACGGGCAGCCGGCGGCAGCTGCCGTCGCCGTACCGCAGCAGCGGGTCGACGTGCCCGGCCCGGACGAGCTGGACGACCCCGGTCGACAGGTCGGCCTCGGCGTAGGTGCAGGTGGCGAAGCGGTCGGTGTCCAGCTCGTGCAGGAACACCGAGGCGCGGGCCATCACGGTCGCCGGGGTGTGCCCCTCGGCCGCGTACGCGCGCAGCACGATCCGCAACTGGCCCATGACGGCGGCGGCGTGCGTGTCATGGCCCTGGACGTCGCCGATGACCGCGCCGACCCGGCCGCCGGGGAGCGGGATGACGTCGTACCAGTCGCCGCCGATGTCCCGGCCGAGGCGGGCCGAGCGGTAGCGCACCGCGATCTGGGCGCCGGGCACCTCGGGGATGCGGCGCGGCAGCATGGCCTGCTGGAGCCCCTCGGCGAGGTCGTGCTCCTGTTCGTACAGCACCGCCCGCTGGAGGCTCTGCGCGAGGGAACTGCCCAGCGCCACCAGGAGGTTGCGCTCGTCGGCGGTGAAGCCGGTCTTGTCGCTGTAGAGCAGGCCGAGCGCGCCGATCGGACGGGCCTGGGCGATCAGCGGCAGATAGGCGGCCGCCGTGATGCCGAGCCCGCTGATGTGCGGCCACAGACGCGGATAGGAGGCGGCGAAGTCCTCCGGGGTCTGGATGAACCGGGGGGCGAGGGTGCGCACGACCTCGCTCATCGGATACTGCTCGTCGACCCGGGTCCAGCGGGTGCCCGGCACGAAGCTGCCCTCGGGGCCCTCGGCCACCAGATGGATGCGCCCCGCCTCCAGGAGCCCCATCACCAGGCTGGTGGCGCCCAGGTGTTCGAGTCCGCGCGAGCCCTTGAGCACGTCGATGACGTCCTGCACGGTACGGGCGTGGGCCAGGGCCGCCGTGGTGCTGTCCACCACGCTGGTCCGGCGGCGGTGGTCCTCGTCGTCGGCGGCGGGGCGGTCGGCGTACTCGGTGAGCTCCTGGGTGGCGTCCCGGACCACGCCGATGATGCGCCGGGGGCGGCCGGTGGCGTCCCTGCGCACATAGCCCTGGGTGTGCGTCCAGCGCGCGGTGCCGTCGCGCAGCCGGACGCGGAAGTAGGCGCCGTAGTGGACGCTGCCGTTCTTCAGCGCCTGCGAGACCATGGCGTCGAGCCGGGCGGCCTCGGCCGGGGTCACCCGGCTGCCCAGCGTCTCGGGCCGGCCGTCGTACTCCTCGGGCTCCATGTCGAAGACCGCGAGCGCCGAGGGGTCCATGTGCATCTGCCCGCTGGTGAGGTCCCAGTCGAAGGTGCCCATGCGGTTGAGGGCGAGGCCGAGACCGGTGGGTGCGGGCCACTCGTCCATGGTCACTCCGATCCTCGGTCCGATCGGGGGCGTCCGTCAGGAGAGTCTGGCGTCCAGCGGCGGCTCGGTGTCGAAGTCGGACATCCCCGTGGACATCTCACCGCCGCCGGACGGCTGCGGCGGGAAGACCGGCGGCGGCTCCGAGGGCAGCGTGGGCAGCTCGGTGGAGGGCGTCGGCACGATCTGCTCACTGGGAGCCGTGGGCGCGATGGGGGCCGTGGGGGGCTTCGAGGTGAGCCTGGGGCTGACGGTGACCGTGGCCGTCGGGCAGCCCGGGGTGGTGGGCACGCTCGGCAGCGCGGCTCCCGGCGGCGCGGAGGCGGGCGGCCGCGTCACGGTGACGGTCGGGGCGGGGCTGGGGCAGTTCACGCTCGGCGAGCTCGGCGAGCTGCTGCTGGTGGACGGCGTGGACTGGCTCGGCGCGATGGCGGGGCCGGACTGGTCCGGGCTCACCGAGGTGCTGGGCGAGTCGGTGACCACCGGCGCCGTCGGGTCGATCTGGATGTCGGGCCGTTCGCGGTCGCGCATGCCCTGGTCGCCGGTCGGCCGTTCGATCCAGGTGTTGTTGACGACGTTCACGATGATCAGGCTGTTGATGACCGTGGTGGTGCGGTTGATGACGACGGTCCGCTGCGGCTGGTAGCCGGGCCAGGACTCACCCCGGGAGGCGGCGCCCTGGGTGGCGACGGGCGGCTTGAGCGGGTTGCCGCAGGCGCAGCGCACCCGTGGAGAGCCGTGGTCGTCGACCATGACGGCGGTGCCGGCCTGGAGCACCGACTGGAAGGCGGTGGCGTGGCCGTCCTTGAAGCCGTGGTTGGTGACACGGGTGTCGGCCCGCAGCACGACGGGGGTGAGCCCGCGCAGGAACGACGGGAGGTCGTCCGGGTTGATCCCGGCGGTCTCCGAGAAGGCGCGCGCCTTCGCCCGGTCGGCGGCGAGGAAGCGGATCTGCTGCTCCACGTCGCAACTGGCCACCGACTGGGTGCCGCCGTAGAGGCCGGGCGTGGAGCCCGGGACGGACCGGACGGTCTGCACCGTCGCCGTGGGGCTGCCGGGGGCGCTCGGGGGCGGCTGGGAGGGCGTGAGCGGCTGGGCGGCCTTGGCCGTGGACTCCGTGAAGGGGTCCGGGCCGGACGCCGCGACGGGCTGGAGGAACAGCTCCTTCTCGTCGGAGGCGCCGCTGCCCCCGCCGTCGCCGCCACAGGCCGCGACGAACACTCCGATGGACATGACGACTGCCGCCAGGGTGAACCGGCGCGGGGTCGAGCGCACGTAGATCTCCCACCTATTCGCCCCGAGTTGTCCCTCATTGTCTGCCGGAGGGCCGCCGGTCCCGCAAGCGGACGGCCGCCGTACGGGAGGGATCGCGGCGTGTCGACGCGGAGCCGGACGCACGAATGCCCCCTGCCGGAACAGGGGGCACACGTTCTCAGGCCGGGGCGGGGGCGCCCCGGCGGCGTCGGGGCCGCTCAGTCGACGCCCGGCAGGATGTGCGGCTCGGCCAGGTCGTCCTCGTAACCGGCCAGCCGGATCGGGGCCGAACGGGCCCAGACCTCGAGGTTGCGGAGCTTCTCGGGCCGGCCGGGCCGGTCGTTGCGTTCCGGCGTCCGCTGTTCGCGTGTCGTCGTCTCTGGTGTCACCGCGCACTCCTCTGTGTCGCGTAACCCTGGGCGTACTGGCGGCTCCGGTCTTTCCCGGTCGCCGACCGCCCGAGGGGGCAGGGGTCAGGGGCAGTTCTGACGCGGTGGCGCCGGCACTCTGTCGGAAGCCGGACCCAGTGTGCGGGCCGGTTCCGGAACGGGCATCGAGGACTGGTCGATCCTTTGATGGCTTCCGTCGGAGTCAGAGTAACCAAATGAGCGGACCCCTGCTCGATGGGGCCATTTCCTTTGCGTCATCTTTCCTTCACCGTGCGTTCGGCACGGACCCTGTTCCAGCCATGATCCGACGCCCGGCGACGGCCGCCACGCGGGGCCGCGCCCTGTGCTCCGTCCGGGTGAGGACGGCCGGTCCGCAGTGGTTGCCCGCCCGGCGTGGCGCCCGGACGCACCGGTGGCCGGGCTCCAGGGAGGAGTCCGGCCACCGGGCGCGTTGGGGGTTGCTGGCTACCAGTTCCCGGGCGCGTAGTCCTTGAGGAAGACGCTGTGCAGGTCCTCGCCCGCCTCACCGCGCACGATCGGGTCGTAGACGCGCGCGGCGCCGTCCACCAGGTCGAGCGGGGCGTGGAAGCCCTCCTCGGCGAGGCGCAGCTTGTCGTGGTGCGGACGCTCGTCGGTGATCCAGCCGGTGTCGACCGAGGTCATGAGGATCTTGTCGGTCTCGAACATCTCCTGGCCGCTGGTCCGGGTGACCATGTTCATGGCGGCCTTGGCGGCATTGGTGTTGGGGTGCCCGGCGCCCTTGTAGCCGCGGCTGAACACGCCCTCCATCGCGGAGACGTTCACCACGTAGGCCCGGCCCTTGGGCGCCTTGCGGGCCGCGTCGGCCATCGCCGGGCGCAACATGCTGATCAGGATGAACGGCGCGGTGTAGTTGCACAGCTGGGTCTCCAGCAGTTCGACCGGGGAGATCTGGTCGATGGACTGCACCCAGGTGTTGGTGTCGACGACGTCCGGCAGCAGCCCGCCCGCGTCTATGGCGGTGCCGTCGTGGTGCCGGGCGATGCTGGCGTTGCCCGCGACCAGCGCGAGGTCCGCGACCCGCTGGGCGTCGAGGCCGGAGGCGCCGAGCGGCAGCGCGGTCGTTCCGCCGAGCTCACCGACCGCTCCGGAGTTGAAGGCGCCGATGACGTGGTGCGCGGGAAGCTCGCCGGCGGGAAGCGGGGCGGCCTCGCCGTCCACCAGCGCCGCGTAGGCGGAGGGCAGCCGGCGCACGGTCTGGGTGGCGTTGTTGATCAGGATGTCCAGCGGGCCCCGCTCGGCGGTCTGCTCGGCGAGCGCGACGGCCTGCGCCGGGTCGCGCAGGTCGATGCCGACGACCTCCAGCCGGTGCATCCACTCCGCCGAGTCCTCCATCGCCTTGAAGCGGCGGATGGCGTCCTTGGGGAAGCGGGTGGTGATGGTGGTGTGGGCGCCGTCGCGCAGCAGCCGCAGCGCGATGTACATGCCGATCTTCGCCCGGCCGCCGGTGAGCAGCGCGCGCTTGCCGGTGAGGTCGGTGCGGGCCTCCCGGCGCATCCGGTTCTCGGCGGCGCACTTCTGGCAGAGCTGGTGGTAGAAGTAGTCGACCTCGACGTACCGCGTCTTGCAGATGTAGCAGGAGCGCGGGCGCTGGAGTATCCCGGCGATCTGGCCGGTGGGGGTCGCGGACGACGGCAGGATGCCCTCGGTCTCGTCGTCGATGCGCTCGGCGGAGCCGGTCGCGGTGGCGTGCGTGACGGCCCGGTCGTGGGCGGTCTTGGCGGCCCGGCGCTCCTGGCGGCGGCGCTGCTTGACGGTCCGGTAGATCGCGGCGGTGGCGCGGCGCACGGCGATCGCGTCCGGGTGGTCGACCTCGATGGTGTCGAGCTCCTCCAGCACGCCGAGGCAGACGGCGAGGCGCTCCGGGTCGATGCCGGGGCCGTACTCCACGTCGGGTCCGCCGGGCTCCTGGCCGATGCCGGGACCGTACCCCTGGTCCTGGATGTCCTCTGTCACCGTCATCGCCGTCGCCGTTCCTCGGTCATGTGCGGTCTCGCCCGCGTGTGGAAGTTCCCAAAAGCGCAATCGTACGGAGCGAGGGCGCCGCACACCAAACCGCGGGCCCGTGGAACGCCCTAGGGGCGGGCCGGCGGCCGGTCGAAGACGCAGTCGCCGCAGAGCCCCGCGTCCGGGCAGCGGTAGTAGAGGCAGCAGCTGCGGCGCCGGAAGGCCGGGCCCGGGAGCAGGGTGCCGGTGCCCGCCAGGTCGGGGTGGGCGAGGAGTTCGGTGCCCAGCTCCAGCGCACGGCGGGCCGCGTCCGGACGGTCCGCGCGCAGCGCCCAGCGGTGCAGCTCGCGGACGGCTCCGGCGAGCGCGGAGCCCGCGTTCCCCCACAGCAGGCCCGAGGAGACGGGCGTGTCGCGCCGCACCGCCTCGGCGAGCCGGACCAGGTGCCCGTACTGGACGCTCTCGCGGATCCGCTCGGCGGTGCCGGGCAGTGGCCGCACCCGGTCGAGCAGCAGGTCCTCGGGGGCGCTCCGGCCGCCGTCCCAGGCCAGGGCCGCCGGGTCGAGGTCGGGCAGCTCCCCGTGGAGCACGGCGGCGCCGAGGGCGATCGACCAGAGCCGGGCGACGAGCCCCAGGTGGGCGATGGAGGCGCCGGTACGGCGGTCGGGGGCGCGCAGGGCGGCCGTGACGGTGTCGATCCGGGCCGCGAGCGGGCCGCCCTCGCCCGCGTAGAGCCGCGCCAGCGGGCGGTGCGGGTCCCGCGCCGGTCCGGTGCGCAGCGCGAAGAACCCGCCGACCGAGGCGACCGCCGCCAGATCCACCCTGCGTTCCCTCTCCGTACGAACCGTGGCGCGGGGCGGCCACGGACCCGTGATTCTTACAGATTTTCGATCGAACACAGCTTCGACTACTAATGGACATCCCCCCATCCCATACATGGCTGAAACAGCCCCATCTCACCCCTTCCGACCAGCACTTGTACCGAATGCCCGATGTATGGACGACTTCTGGAGTAGGGACCTACTCCTATGGCAGTACGTGTCAATGCGGTCTCAAGGACGACGACGGGAGGCAATCGGCGAGGGATCGTGGATGCATGAGTGCCCTTGCCCTGTCCGTGCTGCTCTCCCTGGTCTCCGCCGTCGCGTACGCGGCCGCGGCGATCGTCCAGGAGCGCGTGGCCGCGGCCTCCCCCGACAGCACGTACCTCCGCCAGGGCGCCTGGTGGGGCTCCGTGGCACTCAACGGACTCGGCGCCCTGCTGCACGTCGTGGCACTCGCGTGCGGCCCGCTCACCCTCGTCCAGCCGCTGGGCGCGCTGACCATCGTCTTCGCGCTGCCGATGGCCGCCGTGTTCGTCCGGCGCAAGGCGGGTGCGGCGGCCTGGCGCGGCGCGCTCATGGCCACGGCCGGTCTCGCCGGGCTGCTCGCCCTCACCACCGACGCGGACGCCGACTCGGTCGGCGCCGGCCAGCGGCTGCTGCTGGGGGCGGCCACCTTCGGCGGGATGGCGGTGCTCTTCCTCGCCTCGCGCGCGGTGCACGGGCCGGTGGTGCGCAGCGGACTGCTCGCCGCCGCCGCGGGTGTCTCCTTCGGCATGGCGTCGGTCTTCACCAAACTGGTGGCCGAGGACTGGGACGAGGGCCTCCAGCTCACCGAGGTCCCCAGCCTGCTGGCGATAGCGGTGCTCGCCGCCGCGGGCCTGCTGCTCTCCCAGGCCTCCTACCGGGGCGCCGGACTCGCGGCGCCCCTGGCGACCGTCACGGTCGTCAACCCGGTGGTCGCGGCGACCGTCGGCCTCACCCTGTTCGGCGAGGAGTTCCGCTACGGGACGGCCGGACTGGTCTTCGCCCTCGCCAGCGGTGTCGTGGCGGCGGGCGGACTGGTCCTGCTCACCACCGAGCGGCTGAGCGCCGCCACCCGGCGCTCACGGCCCGCGCCCGCGACCCTGCCGGGGATCCCGGCGCCCGGCCAGAGCGCCGAGAGCACCACGTCCGGTCAGAGGCTGACGCCGCCCGCCCTGAGGTAGGCCAGCGGGTCGATGTCCGAGCCGTACGAGGGCCCGGTGCGGATCTCGAAGTGCAGATGCGGCCCGGTGGCATTGCCGGTGGAGCCCGAACGGCCGATGCGCTGGCCGCTGTTGACCTGCTGCCCGGACCGTACGCTCACGGCCGAGAGATGGCCGTACTGGCTGTAGCGGCCATCCGCGTGCCGGATCACCACCTGGTAGCCGTACGAGCCGCCCCAGCCCGCCTCCACGACCTTGCCGGTGGCCACGGCGTGCACCGAGGTCCCGGTGGAGACGGGGAAGTCGACACCCGTGTGGTAGCCGCTCGCCCAGGACGAACCGGCCTTGTGGTACGGGGTACTGGGCCCGGCGGCCACGGGCGCGGACAGGGCGCCGCTCCGGTGGACGACCTGCTTGGGGGCCGGCTGCTTGTGCGGGGCGGCCGGCTTCTTCGGCTGCGGCTTGGCGGGCCGTTTCTGCTGGGGCGCGGGCCTCGGCGCGGGGTGGGTCTTCGGCGGCGCCGCCCTGTCCGGCAGGGACAGGCGCTGCCCCGGCAGGATCAGGTCGGGGTCGGAGCCCACGACCTGCCGGTTCTCGGTGTACAGCGCGTGCCAGCCGCCCCTGACGTGCTCGGTGTGGGCGATCCGGGAGAGGGAGTCGCCGGAGACGACCGTGTATCCCACGTACCCCTCGCGCTTGCCGGGGACCTTGGTCGGACCCGCCTGGGGCGCGGGCTTCTTCGCCACGCGCGCGTGGTGCTCCTGCGCGGCGGGGGCGGGGTGCGCGGTGTGGGTGGTGGGCGCGGTGTGGGTGGTGGGCGCCGCGTGCGTCGGGGTGTGGTGCGCGGCGGCGCGGGTCAGACCCGCCTCGCCCGAGCAGACCGGCCAGGCGCCCGGGCCCTGGGCGTCGAGCACCTTCTCCGCGACGGCGATCTGCTCGCTCCGGGAGGCTAGGTCGGCGCGCGGGGCGTATGCCCGGCCGCCGTAGGCCACCCAGGTCGACTGGCTGAACTGGAGCCCGCCGTAGTAGCCGTTGCCGGTGTTGATCTTCCAGTTGTGGGTGGACTCGCAGGCCGCGACCTTGTCCCAGACGTCCAGGGAGGCGGCGTGGGCCGCACCTGCGCCGATCAGGGGCAGGGCCATGCCCGCTCCTCCGGCCGTCACCGTCAGCGAAGCCCGGTTGATCCGGCTCGGCTGGTAGCGGCGGTGCCGCCCGCGTACGGACATGGGTCCCCCTCGAACGCATCGGGAGCCGCCAAAGTAGGGGCTCTGAACGGACCGTGACAAGGGTGCGTACCCACCCTTCGAGGGGAATGCGAGCCGAGTCGCGCGGCTCGGAGTCTTCCGTAGGGTTGACCGAGCAGCGCATCCGATGATCCGAGGAGCACAGCCATGAGTGGAACAGCCCAGATCGGCGTGACCGGACTCGCCGTCATGGGGCGCAATCTCGCCCGCAACTTCGCTCGCAACGGCCTCACGGTGGCGGTGCACAACCGGACAGCGGCCAAGACCCGGGCGCTGGTGGAGGAGTTCGGCGAGGAGGGACGGTTCGTACCCGCCGAGTCGCCGGAGGAGTTCGTGGCAGCGCTTGAACGGCCGCGCCGGCTGGTCGTCATGGTCAAGGCGGGCGAGCCGACGGACGCGGTGATCGAGGAGTTCGCCCCGCTGCTCGACGAGGGCGACGTCATCATCGACGGCGGCAACGCGCACTTCGAGGACACGCGCCGGCGCGAGCGCGAGCTGCGCGAGCGCGGGATCCACTTCGTGGGCGCCGGGGTCTCGGGCGGTGAGGAGGGCGCGCTGCACGGCCCGAGCATCATGCCGGGCGGCTCCGCCGAGTCCTACGAGTCGCTGGGCCCGCTCCTGGAGAAGATCGCGGCGAAGGCGCCGGACGGCACCCCCTGCGTGACGCACGTCGGCCCGGACGGGGCGGGTCACTTCGTGAAGATGGTGCACAACGGCATCGAGTACGCCGACATGCAGCTGATCGCCGAGGCCTACCACCTGCTGCGCACGGTCGCCGGGTACTCCCCTGCCAAGATCGCCGAGACGTTCCGGGGCTGGAACACGGGCCGCCTCGACTCGTATCTGATCGAGATCACGGCGGAGGTGCTGGCCCACGAGGACGCGGCGACCGGGAAGCCGTTCGTCGACGTCGTCCAGGACCGGGCCGAGCAGAAGGGCACGGGGCGGTGGACGGTGCAGATCGCCCTGGACCTCGGGGTGCCGGTGTCCGGGATCGCCGAGGCGGTGTTCGCGCGCTCCCTCTCGGGCCACGCGGACCTGCGCGAGGCCTCCGGCGCGCTCGCCGGGCCGGCGCCGGAGCCGCTGGACGAGAAGGCGGCCGAGGCGTTCGCGGCCCAGGTCGAGCAGGCCCTGTACGCCTCGAAGATCGTGTCGTACACCCAGGGCTTCCACCAGGTCAGGGCGGGCAGCGAGCAGTACGGGTGGGACGTCGACCTCGGCTCGGTGGCCGCGATCTGGCGCGCCGGCTGCATCATCCGGGCGGCGTTCCTGGACCGCATCCGCGCCGCGTACGACGCCGAGCCGGACCTGGTGAGCCTGCTCTCGGACAAGCGGTTCGGCGAGGAGATCGGGGCGGCGCAGGAGGACTGGCGCGCGGTGATCGTGGCGGCGACCCGCCAGGGCGTACCGGTGCCGGGCTTCTCGGCGGCGCTCGCGTACTACGACGCACTGCGCGCCGAGCGCCTCCCGGCGGCGCTCACCCAGGGCCAGCGGGACTTCTTCGGGGCGCACACCTACCGCCGGGTGGACCGCGAGGGCTCGTTCCACACGCTGTGGGGCGGGGAGCGCACGGAGGTCGAGGCGGGGTGAGCGGGGGCGCGGTCCGGGGCGTGCCTCCCCCGGACCGCGCCCGTCTCACTCCTGCCTCACTCCCGCCTCACTCCTGCCTCACACCGAGGGGACGAGGGCGTGCGGGCCGCGGCGCTGGTCGGTGCCGGGGACCGGGGCGGAGGCGTCGTCACCCAGCTCGACGATCCGGTTGTCCGCGTCGACGTGGACCACGCGCGGGCGCAGGGCGCGCGCCTCGGCGTCGTCGACCTGGGCGTAGCTGATGAGGATGACCAGGTCGCCGGGGTGGACGAGGTGGGCGGCGGCGCCGTTGATCCCGATGACCCCGGAGCCGCGCTCGCCCTCGATGACGTAGGTCTCCAGGCGGGCGCCGTTGTCGATGTCGACGATGTGGACGAGCTCGCCGGGCAGCAGGTCGGCGGCCTCCATCAGCTCGGCGTCGACCGTCACCGACCCCACGTAGTGGAGGTCGGCCTGGGTCACGGTGGCTCGGTGGATCTTGGACTTGAACATTGTACGCAACATCGGGGCACTCCCACAAGTAGGCTCCCTGCCTGCATTTTTGCAGGTCAAGGGCTGTTTCGTCACCCTACAACGAGTCGCAAGTTCGGGCAGCTGCCCCCAGGTTTTTGAGGACTCATGCTGACTACTTGCTGACTTTTCTGATGCGCCGTCAGGAAAATGCAGGAGAGTCCCTCAGACTCTCCCGGGCCTCGCCGCGACGACTGCACAAGCCTACGCAGCGCCCCCTGAAGAGGGCCCGTGATCACCGTCACTTTGGCGGCCTGGGCAGCGGTCAGGAACGAAGGCGGTCGGCCGGGCCCCGGGGTGCACATCGGCAGAGTAAGCCGTGCCAGGCCGCTCCGTTCCCCCTCAGGGCAGCCTGAGAGGCGAAAACGGGGAAGCAACATAGCAGCGGATCGCCGGTTAGTGAAACCGGCGATTCTCAAGACCATGGCTGTAGCTCGTCCGGTGACTCTTAGCGGTGGCATAGGGCGGGTGCCAAAGACGCTTGAAATTCGACCCGAGCAGTGCGTGAGCCGATGACGAGATCGAGCCCAGGCCAGCCTCAAGGAGATCTTCCGCATGGAACCACAGCCTCACCCCGATGAGACCCGCGCCAGTAGCCGCTCGTCGCGCAAGCGCCTTTGCGTCGAGCCCGTCCTTATGGACACTTCTGAGGTCGCGGTGATGCTCAATATGTCCACGAGCTGGGTCTATAGGGAGGCATCGAAACTTGGCTTGAAGGGCTACAAGCTCGGACGGGGCCGGAACGCCAAAGTCCTGTACAAGAGGATCGAGATCTTCAAATGGCTGGAGCAGCAGAAGATTCATTAGAGCGGCACTGGCATGCACACCGATACTCCCGCTGCAGCAAGCCCTAACGCCAGGCTCGCCTCGAAAATCACCGAACCGCCTTCCGCGCACTTGGCCGGCACACGCCGATAGGCGCCCCTGCCCCCGGCGATCTCGGGACTCCACCGTTGGAGTCGGGCGGTCTGCTGCGGGAGGTAGTTCTGGCTGTCAGGCATCTATATTGAGGGTGTCCGCACCGCATTGCTATCGCCGCCCACGGCTATGGTGAGTCCATAGGCCACGAGTCCTATGACGAGTGCCACGGCGAGCAGTATCGCCGTCACGGTGGTGAGTGTCAGGCTTTCCTTGCGCAGGGTCAGCGGGCCGAACGAGATAGTGTTGTTCTTGGCGCGGTCGCCGATCTGAGCCGGTAGAGATTCCTTCCCGCGTGCGGCGCCCCTGTTGTGTGGCGTCGCGTCGCCTCGTACAACTGCTCAAATCGACGTGCGAATTCGGGGTCAGCGGCGAGGGCTGCGGCGACCTGCCGTTCCATCTCGCCGGAGTCCCCGCTCCCTGGATCAAGGGCCACGCGGCCTTCCGGAGAAGACCCCAGCCGCTCCCGCATCAGCCGTGACGCCTCGGCGCCGACTGCCCCACCGATGGCACCCGCCGCCCCGTTCGATGCCCGGGTCAGTGTGACTGTGCAGCACGGTTGGCCCCGATGGACAACTACGCTGCACAGTCGGTGGTGCCGCTTTTTTAGGATGTCGCCAGGAGGGCAGGGGCACCCCATACCGATGATGTTGTCGCCTCGCTCGCGGCGCACCTCTTTCCTGATGGACTAGCTTCCGCTGCGCTGGTTGAGGACTGAACTGGATGGGAGAACGGGGTGCGGGTGCCGTCTGTCGCGGGTTCCAGAACCAAGATTCAAGACGGGTTCCAGAACCAAGATTCAAGAGACGTTGAACACCGTCTGGTTCCAGCCTCGCGGGCATCATTTTCGGTCTATCGCGTCGCGGGGTGTCCGCTGTCCGGGTGACCGGTGTCGTTGGCCGCAGAAGGCGGGGCACGCTCACGAAAGGAGGTGGGCCAGGACATGACGGTGTGGGTGACACAAATTCAGCAAGACCTCCATGAACCGCAGCGCGCGCATGTGCACGCCCTGCACCGCTTCTGTGATCTCTCTGCTGCCGCGGCCCGCTTCTGCTGGAGTGCGAGGCAGGCCCAGCGCGCTGCGGCGAAGGGCCTGGTGTATTGCCTGGACGGCCTCGACCACACCATTGTCTGCCGTCCCCAGCCCCTCATAGCCGCGATTCACTGTGCGCACCGCCCCTGGATCCTCCACCTCCATCACCAGGGAGGCGGAGAGGTCTCCCAGGCCATCCCGGGCGCAGTCACAGTCAGCCAACTGGCGTCTTTCGTCTCCCGCCCGGAGAGGGCCTGCTGACCTGTGCTGGCCCTGGTGCCGGCATGCGGCGGTCCCAGGGATCTTGTGCGGCTTGGCAGCAGGAAGGGTGGATTCCGGCCGGACCGCTGGCCTGGTGGGGCCGGGGAGGGGAAACGGAGCCTTGAGCCACCGCGCCAGTCCCCGACCTGCGAGGGCTGCCAAGAGCTTGTCTGTACCGCGCGCTCTGGGGTGGCAGGCGAGGCGCAGGTGGGCTGCTTCAGGCCGTCGCAGCGGGGGCCGGTCGAACGCTTGTAGCGGTGAGGACGTGCTGATCCGCCAAGGGGGGCGTGAAGAAACGCGCGTCCCCGAAGGCGCCTTCTTGGCCACCAGTGCCTCCGCGCGGCTTTGCCCGTCCAGCCAGCCCCCTCAACCACTGACTGCCCCGCAGCACCGGTCCTGAGCGGCGCACCGCCTCCTGGCTGTGCGCCGCAACGCGCTGGGCGTCAGCCCAACATGCTGCCGTTGCGCCCTGAACGACCCTGCACGCCTGGGCACCCCCATAGCGCCAGCCGCAGACCTGCCCTAGCGTGGAGGCAAACGGGGCATGTGCCGTTCCACCACGGCAGACGGGGACACCCGGCCCGAACCGGCCGCCGGCCCGGACCCGCCCTCACAACACCTTGGCTGTCGCCCTCAGCGGCGACCGACGGCCCCATTACCACGATTGTTGAAAGCTGCTGTACCGGGACCGCCAACGGGGCGAACTGCTCCAGGGGCGTGGCGAAGGGGGCATCCGCCAAGGCACTTGCGCACGTTCTGCCCTGGGTCATCTGTGCCTCCGCGCCCGGCAGGTGGTTTCAGAGCCGGAGGCCACCACCGGCAGGCGTTCTGGCCGCCCGGCAGCGCTGATGCCTGCGGATGACTGGCTTGCTGCACAGTCTGGACGCAGGGCCGCCGACAGTTTCCTGCGGGCCCCTCATGGCCGCTTGCGTTCCCTGTTCTGCCGGGCTGCCGATGCCACGCTGATCTAGATCCGGAGGTATGCCATGTCCTTGTTGGCGGAGGCGCACGGCGTTGTGCGTGACTACAGCACGACTTGGTATGAGCCGGTCATCGCGATGCCTCCCGGGCTGAACGAGGCGACGTCGAGCGCCTACTTGTGCATGCGGGCGATCGACGAGATCGAGGACCATCCGGGACTTGCCGGAGCCACCAAGGCAGCCTTGTTGGAAGCGACCAGCCGTTTACTGCAGTCCAGTTTCACCCGGGCCGACTTTGCCGCAGCCTACCGCGCGCACACCTCGGTACTGCCTGAGGTGTCGCTCCGTATCGGTGACTGGGCTGTTCTGGCGCCGCCCGAGATCGCGCCCCGGGTACTGGAGACGTTCGCGGCGATGGCCGAGCGCATGGCGGACTGGGCCCGCGCGGGCTTCCGGATCAGCAACCGGCAGGATCTGGACCGCTACACGTACGCGGTCTCCGGCACGCTGGTGCTCATGCTCTCAGACCTGTGGGCCTGGCACGACGGGACGCGCACCCACCGCACGCACGGCATCGGCTACGGACGCGCACTGCAGTCCGCGAACATCCTCATCGACCGCGCCCGCGACATCGATCGCGGCGTGGACTTCTGGCCCGCCTCCTGGCGGACCGACGACATGGTGCGTTACGTGCGTACGGAACTCGTGCTCGCTGAGCAATATGTGAACGCACTCCCCAAGGGTCCCGCCCGCACCTTCTGCGCACCTGCCTTGCGGCGATACCAGCAAGCCATCGACGCGCAGTGGGCGGCCACCCGCACGCCGCAGGCACCCGCGAACGGGGGACCCCCGACGTGACATCCTCCCCTTCATTCATCACGATCTGCTGCGCCTTCCTCAGCCGCCAACCGGCGCGGCGCAGAATCCGAGGGCTGTCGATCACCGTGCCGCTGCGCAGGACGGCGTAGTGGTCGTGCCCACGCCGAAACCGACCTCGTCGGCCACCGGCTCCAGGAACTCGGTCTCGGCTTCCACAACGACATTCGCGCAGAACCGGCCGGACGTCTCCTTGATCACGGTCACGGACGATGCGGCGGACGGCAGCGGTCTGGACCAACGGACCTGCACGTCACCGATCTTCGCCGGGTGGAGACGGCCGTTGTCCCGCAGCCGGAATCCGTTTTTGGAGAACCGGACCGGCCGGCGGGTCTCCCGATTCAACGTGAACCGCGGCAGACCCGTACGGCCGCCCCGCCGCTTGCCTGGCACCGACACGAAAAAAAGCTGGTTTACGCGGTGTTCAGGTCCCCCAGGGAGGACTGCAACCCATCCACAGACACCTCCATGAGCCACGCCCGCCCGGGCGTCCGCTTCGCCTCGGCGATCACCCGGCGTGCCAGCTCGCCGGTCGTCATACACGACCTGTCCTCCTGGCCGGAGGCTTCGCGGCCGGCCAGCGCACCGTTGCAGACCATCCCGGCGCAGCCGAACGTACGGGCAAGCGCGATGCGTGGCCCGGCGCCGGCTCGATCCGGAAGGAGTGCCGCAGATCCATGCGATCACCTACCGACCGCCCCTGACCCAGCCAGGGAGCGGACCGGCCTTCTCTGCCCTGCTCCGCAGACGCTTCACTCCCTCCCACCGATGAAGCCGGGGGGATCCACGAAGGAGAACCGATGGACCGCCTGCACCCCACTCGTGCGCGGAACGCGGAGGCAGAGGCAGATACGGCAGGGCGGACTGCGGCGCCCGGGCCGGCTCCGGATCCTTCAGGTCTGCTCATCCCGCCGCTGTCCCTGCCCTTTTCGGCCCGCCCCCACCCGGCTGCACAGGAAATCTGTGAGGAGACGCTGCAGTGGACACGCCAAAGCGGTCTGGTCCAGCCGGGCGAGCAGGAGCGGTGCCTCACCGACAGCAGGATCGGCCTGTCGTTCCCCAGCGTGGTGCCACACGGTGACGCCGATGCGGTGCTGCTCGGCTCGTGCATCAACATCTGGGTGACCCTGGCCGATGACCAGATCATGGAAAAGCACGGCCGTCCTGGCGGCGCGCTGGCCCGCGCCATGGGGCGCCTCGTACAGTTCGAGAGCATCAGCCGCGCCGTGACCAGCGATGCCACCGCTCCGGGACTGCCGCGTGCGCTGGCTGGACTGAGCCAGCGGCTGCAGCGCATCGCCGCTCCGGACCAGGTCCTGCGCGCCCAGCGGCATCTGCTGCAGTACTTCATGGGACTGAGTACCGAAGCCGCTTACACCCACAGCAACACCACGCCCACGATCGCGGACTACACGCGGGTCCGGCAGCTCACCACCTGTATGCCGCTGTTCTTCACCCTGGCCGAGGTTGCCCGTGGAGTGCACATCCCCGCCCGCACCCTGATGCAGCCTGAAGCACAGAAACTGACGGCACTGGGAAGCTACCTGATCGGCGCCATGAACGACATCATCGGCCTGCGCCGGGACCTACAACGCGGGGACACCTGGGTCCACGCACGCCTGCTCGTACAGCACCACAACTGTACCTACCAAGAGGCCGCCGACCTGCTCGCCGCCGAATTCCGCCGCCAAGTGGACGAGTTCACCACGATCGCCGACGCTTGTTGCACCACGGACCCACAGTACGGGTCTGCGTATGCCGACATCGTCCGGGATGTCGTCGCCGGCTACATGCACTGGGCCCAGCTCAGTCCTCGGTACACCCTCGATGCTCAGCACCAGTGAACCGCCCCTACCCAGTAGGGGCTCGCGGAGAATCGACGTGTTGCTGCTCGGTGGCGGGCCCGTTCACCTTGTACGGGTTGTACGGGTCCTGCCCGATGAGATGGGACAGCAACTCCCCATCCAGGCCGGAGTGTTGTTTGCGCACCGGGAACAGCGGCAGCGCCGTCTGCCGAGGGAGGCGAGGCCCGGATCACGGGCCTCGGTGGCATCCCCGGCCGTTGCGCGGGCGGCCCAGGCCGGCGAGACGACGGGGCCGCAAGGGTGTCGACGAATCGGGTCCGGCGAGGCGCCGTTGGGTCGGCTGCGCAGGCCCGGTGCGGGTCGCAAGCGGGCCGTGGGCCTTGATCCGGGTCTGTGGTCGGGGCTGCTGGCTCTGGTGGAGCCGGGCCCCCGTTGATCCGGTCTATTCGGCGATGCGGGTGCGGTAGGACCAGCGGTAGACGGCGAGGCGGTGACCGTCGTGTTCGGTGGTTTCCCCGGTGGCGACGAAGTGTTCGCGGCCTCCGCACCAGGTGATGCTCACTTTGTCCGTGGGTGAGTCGAGGCGGTGATGCCGGTAGGCCGCGGGGAGATCGTCGGGGCCTTCAACCAGGAGGGCGTGGGTGAGGGGGGTCATTGTTTTCCTCCTTGTGGTGTTGCCGGTTGCTGCTCGCAGAGGGCGTGTCGCGTACGAGGGGGTGTGACGTGGTGGGGCGGTGGGGGCCGGGCTTGGTAGGTGGTGTCTCTTGCCGGCGGCGTGTCGAGCAGTTGGCGGGCGATGGCTGCGGGGTGGGTGGCCGGGCTTGTGTTGATGTGGACGGGCCGTAGCTGCGGGTGGCGGGCGGTGAGGGTGCGGAGCAAGCGGGTGATGGCTGCGTGCTCAGGGCTGGTGGTGGTGTTGGTCGGGGTGGGCTGGAGGTAGCGGGTCAGGACGTAGAGGCGGGGTGGGCGGGTGTGCCGGTCGGGCAGGCGGCGGCTGAGGCGGGTCAGCCAGCGGACGGTGGAGGGGGTGGGGTGGGCTTGGGCGGGGTTGGGGTGTGTGTGGGGTGGGGGCGGGAGGATGGCTACGACGTGGGCGGCGCCGGTGAGGCGGCGGATGAGGGCGGCGCCGCCGATGATGGTGCTGCGTTTGCCCAGGCGTTCCAGTTCCCGGCTGAGCTGGGCTGGCAGGCCGTCCGCGTCGGTGGAGTGGGCGGTGGTGAGCAGGAGCCAGGTGTCGGCCGGGGGGAGGGTTGTGGGGCTGTGGGCGGGCGGCTGCGGCGCGCGGTGCCCTGGGGCGGGGGGCTTGGGGCGCTGGGTGTGGGGGTGGCTGCCGTGGCTGCGGCCCCGCCGGGCGGTGGCGGGGCCGCGCGGGTTGCTCAGGCGGCTTCGCGTGATCATGTGGGCCTCTTTTGCCGGGGTGTTGTGGCGTCAAGCTGGGGGTGCGGGTGTGAGGGGGCTGGCCGGTGAGCTGGTGGAGCAGGTAGCCGGCGGGGGCGGCGGCGGTGGGGTTGGTCCACGGCGCGGTGTGGGGGAAGGTGCGGTGCGGGTTGCGTGGGGGCCGGTCGGTTCGTTCCGCGGCGCGCAGGGAGTCCGGGGTGGGGAAGGGGCAGTGAGGTGCCGGCGTGGCAGCGCCCCTTCGCGAGGGCCGGCTCGGGCCCCGGCGTACGCCGGCATCTGGCGGGAGGTCCCTTCCGGGAGGAAGAGTGCATGGGGGATGGTGCGGGGCGTGGTTCGCCCGGCTGGCGGCGGTCGGTTTCTTGGAGAGGCGGGAGGGGGTGCTTGGGCCTGGCTGACGGGTCGGTGAGGGCGAGCACGGGTGGATGCTCACCTCGCCTCGCGTGTGCCTGGCGGGGAGTGATGAGGCTTATCGCAGTGCCTCCACTGTGCTGACGATGTCCTTCAGGGTGCGTTCAGCCCGCCACTGGTCGGCGCCGAGGGACATGGTGAAGCGTTCTTGGAGGGTGAGGAAGAACTCGGCGACGGCGAGGGAGTCCAGTTCCAGGTCGGCCAGTGACGTGTCGGGAGTGATCTGCTGCGCGGGAATCCCGAACTTGTCGGTGAGCAGGGTGAGGAGCGTGTCGTAGACGGGTGACATGTCAGGTGCCTTCCGTGGCGGGGCATCGCGGGGGCTGTGGGGTTGTGGAGGCAGGGCGTGGGGTTTGAGGTCGGGCCAGGTCAGGGTGATGGAGCCCCAGGTCAGTCCGGCTCCGAACGCGGTCAGCAGGGTGCGGGCGCCGGGGCGGAGCACGCCTGGCTGGGCGGCGGCGTACATGGCCAGGGGGATGGAGGCGGCAGCGGTGTCGGCGACCTCGCGGATGTTGCCGTGGCGGTGGAGGGGGGCGATGTTGAGGCGGTCGGCGACGGCGTCGAGGATCCGCTGGTTGGCCTGGTGCCCGATGAAGACTTCGATGCTGCTGGCGGGCCAGCCGGCCCGGGCGAGCACGGTGCGGGAGGACTGGGTCATGCGGTGCACGGCGTGGGCGTAGAGCGGGGTGCCGCGCATCCGGAGGTAGAGCTGGTGGGGCGGGGGCGGGTCGGTGGCGTAGGGGTGGCGGGAGCCGCCTGCGGTGATGGCGGCGAGGTCGCTGCCGCTTCCGTCGGATCCGAGGTCGACCGCCGTGATCGCACCGGGTTCGTCGGTGGCGCCGCGCCGCAGGCATACCGCGCCGGCGCCGTCGCCGAACAGGGGTGCGGTGTCCCGGTCGGCGGGGTCGATGATGCGGGAGCAGGTCTCCGCCGCGATGACCAGCGGGCGCGCGTACAGGCCCGCCAGCAGCATGCCGCTGGCCACGGCGGTGGCGTAGATGAACCCGGAGCAGACAGCCGCGAGGTCGAACGCGGGGACGTCTGTCAGGCCAAGGCGGTGGGCGACTTCGGGGGCGGTGGCCGGGCATCGCCGGTCGGGTGTGGTGGTGGCGAGAATGACGAGGTCCGGCGCCCAGCCTGCAGCGGACTGCAGGGCGGCTTCGCCTGCGGCGGTCGCCAGATCGCCGGTGCTGACGTCCGGGCCGGCGTGTCGGCGGCGCTGGATGCCGGTGCGGGTGCGGATCCATTCGTCGGTGATGTCCAGGGCTGCATGGCGTGCGACGTCGTCGTTGGTCAGGATCTGCGGGGGAAGACAGGAGCCCAGGCCGCAGATCACGGCGGCGGGACGGGGAATGCTCACCTCGTGCTCCCTTCTGGGGGCCGCACACGGACAGGCTGATACAGGAGGTGCCGGCCGGGTTCGCCGACGGGCGCCAGGGGCGCTGCGCGCCGCCGGAGCAAACAGGGCCGGCCACGGGCTTGAGGTTGTTGCGGCGTGCGGAACCCGGCTGGGGGACGCGCACAAGGCGGTGCGGGTGCGGTGTGCCCGCGGCAGCGGGCGCGTTGGCGGCCGTCGTGTTCGCTGGTGGCCGCCAGGTGTTCGTGGCCCTGCGGACCCGGGGAGGGCTGCCTTTTGGGCGGGCGGGGCGGCGTGGCGCAGCCTCTCGGCGGCGCGCGGAGATCGTGGGGGCCGCGGGCCGGGTGAGCGCTGGGCAGTTGAACGCCTTTTCTTGTGCCTCGGGCACGGCCGCCACGTGGGTGCGCATGGCGGTGCTGGGCGGGTCGCCGCGGTCCGCGGTGCAGGTGCGGAGCGAGGCAGGCATCTGCTGGGGCGCGGTGGCGGGCAGGGGGCTCGTCCGGGTCCACGGGAGGGTCGCGCATGTCGGGCCTTTGGAGTGGTCGGGGGCGGGGAGTGTGCCGCGGCCCCCCTGTGGGGGAAGGCGGGGCGCGGCACACCGGGCGGTGACGGGTGTGGTGGGTTCGGGAGCTGCTTGTGCCGTTGGTGCCGTCGGGTTGCGGGAGGTCTTCGGCGGGGGCGGCCGGGCCGGACGGTGCTGGGCGGGATGCGCAGGGCCGTGCCGGCGTGGCCGGATGTGCGGGCGGGCGTTCGCCGGGCCGGGGCCGATGGTGTGGGAGGCGGGGCTTGGGGAGGGGGCCCCGTGCCGGGCCCCCTGCGGGTCAGGGGGCGGGTGTGAGTGTGAGGAGGTGCTGTCCGGTGAGCTGGCCGAGGAGGTAGCGGGCCAGGGCGGCGGCGGTGGGGTTGGTCCACAGCGCGGTGTGGGGGAAGGTGCAGTGCAGGTCGCGTTGGAGCCGGTTGCGTACTTCCGTGGCGCGCAGGGAGTCCAGGCCGAGCATGGTCAGGGAGGTTTCGGCGTGGCAGCGCCCCTCTTCCAGGCCCAGGGTGGTGGTGATGTGCTCGATGATGATGCCTTCCAGGAGGCTGTGACGCCGCTCGTCGGGGGCGGCGCGCAGGACCGCCAGCGCGTCGTCGCCACCACTGCCCGGCCCGGCGCCGTGTTCGGTGGGGGCCAGGTCGGTGAAGTAGGCCAGGTCGGCGGTGTCGGGGTAGGCGGCGAGCCACTGGGCGGGGTTGAGGGGGCTGTAGCCGGTGCGGGTCCGGTCGTGGCGCAGGATCGTTTCCAGGGCGGCGATGCCTTCCTCGGGGCCGATCATGGTGTGGCCGAGCTGTTCGAGGTGCGCTCCGCGGCCGTGCTGGGCCCAGGCGCCCCAGTTGATGGCGGTGGCGGGCAGGTTCTGGGCGCGTCGCCAGGTGCAGAACTCATCCATCCAGCCGTTGGCGCTGGCGTAGGCGCCTTGTCCGGGGCTGCCCAGGACGGCGGCGATGGAGGAGAAGGCGGCCCACCAGTCCAGGGCGAGGCCGGCGGTGGCGCGGTGCAGGTGCCAGGTGCCCTCGGCTTTGGGACGCCAGACGCGGGTGAGGAGGTCGGGGGTGATGTTGGGGGCGGTGGCGTCCTCGATGACGGCGGCGCAGTGCAGCACACCGCGCAGCGGGTAGCCCGCTGCGCGGGCGCACTCGACGAGGTGGTGGGCGGTGGCCGCCTCGGCGAGGTCGGCGCACTCCACATCGACGCGGGTGCCCTGGGCGCGGAGGCTGTCGATGAGGCGGGTGGCTTCTGCTCCGGGCTGGGAGCGGCCGGTCACAACGATGTGGGGGGCGCCGCTTTCGGCGAGCCAGCGGGCACAGAGCAATCCCAGGCCGCCCAGGCCGCCGGTGATCAGGTAGCTTGCGTCGCGGCGTACCACGGTGGTGTCGCGGGGGCGGACGGGGAGGGTGGTAGTGCCGTGTTGGGGCCAGGTGAGGACGAGTTTGCCGGTGTGCTGGGCTGCGGCCATGGTGCGGAAGACCTCGGCGGCGTCCTCGATGGGCCGGCAGGTGACGGGCAGCGGCGGCAGGGTGCCATCGGCGAACGCCGCCGCCAGCTCCGCGTACAGGCCGGCGATGAGACCGGGGTCATTGCGCAGCAGCAAGGGCATGTCGATGCTGGCGAAGGTGATGTGGCGGCGGAAGGGCAGCAGGCTGAGCCGGGTGCCGTTGTAGATGTCGCGTTTGCCGATCTCCAGGAACCGGCCGTGGCGGGCGAGGAGGTCCAGACTCGCACTCTGGGCGGGCCCGGTCAGGGAGTTGAGGACGACGTCCACGCCCCGGCCGTGGGTGAGGCGGCGGATCTGCTCGGCGAAGTCCAGGCTGCGCGAGTCCATCACCTGCTCCACGCCCAGCTCGTTCAGGTAGGCGCGCTTGGCTTCGCTGCCGGCGGTCGCCCACACCTCGGCGCCCAGGGCGCGGGCCACGTTGAGGGCGGCCAGCCCGGTGCCGCCGGAGGCGCTGTGGATCAGGACGCTCTCCCCGGGCCGCATCCGCGCCTGGTGGTGCAGGGCGTACCAGGCAGTGAGGTAGGCGGTCGGCAGGCCCGCGGCCTGTTCCAGGGACAGGGTGGGGGGAACAGGCAGGGTCCAGTCGGCGCGGACCCGCACGAACGACGCCATAGGCGTGTCCCAGGCGACCGTGGTCACCCGGTCGCCGACGCGCCGGCCGGTGACCCGCTCCCCGACGGCGGTGATGATCCCCGCACTGTCCGCCACGGCAGCCGCCGCCGGCTCTCCGGGTACGCGCATCTCCGGGTAGTAGCCCAGGGCCATGAGGACGTTGGCGTAGTTGAGGCTGGTGGCGTGGACGTGGATTTCGACTTCGTCCGGGCCGGGCGGCGGGCGGTGCCCGGCGGTCAGCCGCAGGGAGCCGAGGTCACCCACGTGCTGCTGGTCGAGAAGAACGGCATCGCCCGCCCAGTCGATCCGCGTGTGCCGTTGGTCGTTGGCGGTCAGCGGGCGGGTGCACAGGCGGGCGGTGTAGCGGTGGCCGCCGCGGTGGGCGATGTCGTCCTGAGCGTCGGGGCAGGCCAGCAGCTCCCGGGTGATGTCGTCGGCGCTGGTGGCGGGGTCGGTGTCCAGGACGGTGGGGCGCAGCTCGGGGTGTTCGTAGCTCACCACGCGCAGCAGGGCGCGCAGCCCCGACTGGCCGAGGCGGGGGATGTCGCCGGGCAGGACCTGGTGGGCGGTTGAGGTGATGGCCCACAGGCGCGGCGGGCTCTCAGCGCTCTCGGCGATGAGGGGCTGGACGATGTCCAGCAGGAGCCGTTCGGCGTGGTGGCGGGCGCGGCCGGGTGCGCCCTCGTCCGCGGTGTCGTCGGAGTCGAACAGGACGGCGATGCCGTCCAGCGGTGCCAGAGAGGACCTCAAGCAGTCCCGCAAACGGGTCAGGGCTGGGCCGGTATCGTCGGTGTCCTGCTCGTGCTGGTGCGTGGTTTCGGCGGGCGTGGGCAGGGCGGCCAGGATGGTGGTGGCGCCATGGGATTCCAGCACGCCGGCAACCTCCCGAGCGGTTTGTGTGTCGCCCGCGTCCACCACAAGCCACCTGCCACCAGCGGTCGGCGCGGGCCCGGGCTCCGGCAGAGGTGTCTGTTCCCAGCGGGTCTGGAGCAGGCGGCTGTCGAACTCCTCCTGGGGGGAGCGGGCCGGGAGCCGCACGAATTCCGCGCCCTTTGCTGTGGCCAGGACGTTGCCGTCCGCGTCCAGGAGGCGGAGGGCGGCGGTGGCGTGTTCGTCCGTTGTTCCCGGCTCCAGGCGGGCGTGGCAGTAGCGGCCCCGGGTGATGTCCCCGAACAGGCGCACCTCACCGATGCGGGAGCCCAGCAGCACGCCATCGGCGGGGGCACGGGTGGCGAGCCATGCCATCAGGAACGCCTGGACGCAGATGTCCATGGATGCTGGGTGCCAGTGCAGATCGCGCACGGGTGGGCGGGCCGTGTCGGGCAGGACCAGTTCGGCGAGCAGGCTCATCTCTTCCTCGTCTTGACGGTGGTTCAGCCGCAGCGAGCGCAGGCCGGCGAACGCAGGACCGTAGTCCACCCGGAGGTGTTCGCGTACGCGTGCGTACAGCTCGTCGGCGGACTCCTCCTGTGTGTGCTCGGCGCGCAGCCTGTCCATGTCGGCGGGCGCCGGGGTGGCGACGGGATGGTGCGACAGACGGGCGGTGGCGTGCACGGTCCTGCCGGTAGCGTCGGCGCCGGGCACACTCAGCTCCCATAGGGCGCTGTCGGCTCCGGTGGTGGTGGCCTGCGCGGTCACCATGACGGGTCCGGTCAGTGGCAGGACGTTGCGCAGTTCGAGGTCCCGCACGCACACGGCGGACGGCTGGGCCGCGAACAGGTCGGTGGCGGCGGCCAGGGCCATCTCACACATGGCGGCGCCAGGCAGCACGGCGGTGCCGTCCACACGGTGATCCTCCAGCCACGGCAGGTCAGCGGTGTCCAGGACGTTCTGCCAGTAATGGGTGCCGTCCTGCCCCGGGTCGGCCACATGCGGGCCAGTCAGAGGATGCACCCTGGGCGGGGTGAGGCGCGCGATCTCATAGTGCTCGCGCTCCCAGGACGTGGGGGGCACATCGGCCAGATCAGCCTGCGGATAAAGGCTCTCCCACGCAACGGGGTGGCCGGCGCAGTGCAGTTCGGCGAGCCCGGCTGCCAAGGCGGCCGGGGTGCCGGCGTTACGGCGCAGGGAGGCGACGAAGGCGGTGTCGTTGATCCCGGCATGGTTGAGGGTCTCGCGCAGGGCGTGCCCGAGCAGCGGGTGGGGGGAGATCTCCATGAACACCCGGTAGCCATCCGAGGCCAGCGCCCGCGCGGCGGAGGCGAACTGCACCGCCTCGCGCTGGTTGGCCGCCCAGTAGGCGGCGTCCAGCACGACATTGGCGCGCGGGTCCTGGCGCACGGTGGTGTAGAACGGCACCACGGGCGGCTGGGCCACCACGTCCTGCAGGGCTTCGCGCAGGTCGTCCAGGATGATGTCCATGTGCCGCGTATGGGAGGCGACGTCCACGTTGACCAGCCGGGCGAACACATCGTGCTCCTGCCAGTAGGCGACCATCTCGGCCACCTGTGCGGCATCTCCGCCCACCACAGTGGAGGCAGGGGAGGCGATCACCGCGACGTCGACGCTGTCCGCGCCCTGCTCGGCGAGGTCGTGCTCGACCTGCTCGCGGGGCAGGGCGACGGAGGCCATCCGGCCTGTGTCTCCGGTGCGCAGGGCAAGGCGGGAGCGGCGGCAGATCACCCGGGCCCCGTCCGCCAGGTCCAGAGCGCCCGCCGTCACAGCTGCGGCTACCTCGCCCATGGAGTGGCCGACCACGGCGGCCGGGCTGATGCCGTGGGCCCGCCACATCGCGGCGATGCCCAACTGCACGGCGAACAGGGTGGGCTGCACCCGGTCGAAGCCCGTCACCTCTGCGGACGAGCCCAGCGTCTTTCGCAGGGAGAATCCGGACTCGGCGGCCACCAGCGGCTCCAGGTCATCGATCACCCGGGTGAACGCCGCATCGACGTCCAGCAGGTCCCGGCCCATGCCCGCCCACTGCGAGCCGTGCCCGGAGAACATCCACACCGGTCCAGGACCGGCATCTTGGAGCGCCGTCGCCTCGACCACGCCGTCCGCCGTCTCGTTCTGGGCCAGGGAGCGCAGCTTGTCCGCGAGCTCCTTGGCGCTGCCGGCCACCACTGCGGCGCGACGGCGCAGGTGTGAACGGCGGACGGTGAGCGTGTAGGCGATGTCCTCAAGCGTCGTGCCCTCGCCGTGCTGTTCCACCCAGTGGGCCAGTCGGGCGGCGCCGGCCCGGACGCCCGCCGCCGTCCCGCCGGAGAGGGGGAATATCTGCGGCACACCGGAACTGTCCAGCTGTCCCACCGCACCGGCCGCGCTCCGAGCAAGGGGTACTGGGGCCTGTTCGACGATCACATGGGCGTTGGCGCCGCTGATCCCGAACGAGGACACCGCAGCCAGCCGGGTCGGGCCCGGTACCGGCCACGGCACCGGCTGCGTAGGCACGAACAGGCGGGTGGAGTCTGCGTCGATCTGCGGGTTCCACCGCGTGAAGTGCAGCGACGCCGGAATGGTGCCCGAGCGCACCGCGAGGATCGCTTTGAGCAGCCCGGCCACGCCAGAAGCAGGCTCAGCGTGACCGATGTTGGTTTTGACCGAACCGAGTGCGCACCGGGCCTGGCCCTGCCCGTAGACAGAGGCGAGTGCGGCGAACTCGATGGGGTCCCCGACCTGCGTGCCAGGGCCGTGTGCCTCGATCATGCCGATATCGCCCGGCTCGACGCCGGCGCGGCGCAACGCCTCACGGAACAGGGCCGTCTGAGGCGGCGCGCACGGCGCGGTGAACCGGGTACCGTGCCCGTTCTGGTTGATCGCGGAGCCCCGCAGCACGGCCAGGATCCGGTCGCCGTCGCGGACGGCGTCACTGTGCCGCTTGAGCACAACCACGCCGCAGCCCTCGGCACGTAGGTAGCCGTCGGCATCGGCGTCGAAGGCCCGGGAGTGGCCGGTGGGGGAAAACATCGACCAGCGCGCGAGATTGGCGGCGGTCTCCGGCACCAGGTTCAGGCTCACCCCGCCCGACAATGCCAGGTCAGCCTCCCCGGCCCGCAGACTCTGGCAGGCCAGGTGCACAGCGGTCAGGCTGGAGGCGCACGTCGCGTCCAGGACGATGTTCGGGCCGCGTACGTCCAGCAGGTAGGCCAGGCGCCCCACGCCGACGCCGGCCAACCCGGTGTACAGGGCGTAGGGGTCGTCTCCCAACTTCAGGGGGCGCTGGCTGCGCACTTCGTAGTCGTGTGTGTAGATCCCGAAGAACAGGCCGGTCTGTATCTGTGAGCCCTTCAGGTGCAGTGGAGGGATGCCCGCGTGCTCCAAAGCCTCCCACGACACCTCCCACAAAAGCCGGTGCTGCGGGTCCACCCACGCCGCCTCCCGCTTGTTGATCCCGAAGAACTCGGGCTCGTAGGCGTAGATGTCACCATCGAGGAAGCAGCCGTAGCGCACCCGATCGGCCACCGGCTGGGCCAGCACCGCCAGTTGCTCCTGCGTCCACCGGTCGGCGGGCACCTCGCGCTCCGCTTCACGGCCCTCTGCCAGCAGCCGGTCCAGTGCCTCCAGCGAGTTGGCCCCGCCGGGGTAGCGGCATCCTGCGCCCACCACCGCAATCGGCTCATCGGTCGCTTCACGGCTTTCGTTCGTCATCAGCGGTCCTCTCCTTCACTGGTGTCCAGTCCGCACCGGCGGGGCGTTACACACCCGCCGGGGCCGCACGCCACCGCCCATGGTGTGCCTGCTCCGATGCGCCCCGGTTGCCCCCGCGACGCGCCGCTTTTCCTGCGGACGATGGATAGCGAACAGCCGATTACCCCAACAAGAGAGACCGCAGTCCGGAATTTCGGTACGGGAAGGAGTGCGAAGAGCGTGCAGAGAGCGCGGAAAGGAAGAAATACCAGCCCCCGCGCTCCGGAAACAGAATGCTGACACCCTTGCGCGCCGGGCGCTATAGCCGGAAAACGCTCCCCGAAGACTCACTGCCGCACAGCGTCCCGCTTCGTTCCCCGCATTTCCCACGCACCCCCGGCGTGCCGGAAACGCCGTGCATGCGCAGGGGCATGGTGCAGCACCGGGCAGCCCCTGTCTCCTGCGTCGCCAGGGAATGTGGTGGACGCCCGTGCTCACCAGCAGGGAACCCGCCCGCCCCGCCAGGCCGCGAATATCAGGCCAATTTCTTTATACGCCTTGCTGCGCAAGGGCGGCCCCTTGACAGCCCGCCACGACACGGCGTTAACGTCAAAGGGCCGGCGGGAGAGCGCCGGATCCATTCACAGCCGCTTCACGCACATACTGCGAGACGCGGCCGAAGTCTTTATCCGAGCATTTCCGCCGCCCCCTTGTGCCGTACGTCTGTGCGCAGTGCACTGCCGTGCGCGGTAACGGGCTAACGCACCACCTTCCCAGCTCCGCCCCGCAAGCGGGCAGCCTTCATGGCGCCCCGCCCGTGCACCAGGGCGGCAGTGAGCGCACCTGGGCGGAACACCCCCTGCCCAGTCCGCCCAGGTGCCCCTGCGGCAGAACGCAACAGCACCACCCCCTAAGCAACCAGAAGGAGGGGCGAGCTATGGCGAGGAAGAACTACCTCGATAGGCTGGTCCGCAACAGCGAGCGCATGGACAAGGACACCCGGCGGGTCATCCGCAAGGGCCTGGGCACCAAGAAGCGGAAGAAGTCCAAGAGCAAGAAGCGGGCGAAGAAGAACCAGCGCCAGATCCGCGCACTCGCCGGCCAGATCGGCCAGCTCACCCAGCAGGTCTCCACCCTCACCACCGTCGTGGCCAAGGACCACAAGGACAGGGAACTCGCCACCTAGCAGACAGCAGCCATCCCCCTTCCAGGCAGCGCGAGGGACCAGGAGCATGCATGCCCCACGGGCGTACCCGCCGCACCGTCCGCATTATGTCCCGGTCCTTCGCCGGCGAAGCAGGCCGCACCCTGAACACACTCAGCGCCCGGCGTGGCCGGCCCGGCGTCCCGCACGCTGAGGACCTCAAAGCCACCCGGGCGCAGGGACTGCGCCGGACCCTGGAGGAACTGGGCCCGCTGTATGTGAAAGTCGGCCAGATCCTCGCCACCCGCCCCGACTTCGTACCGCAGTACATCCGGGACGAACTGGAAAACCTCAACGACCACGCCAACGTGGAGCCGTTCGCCCGCTTCGAACCCGTCCTTGAAGACAGCCTGGGCGCCGACTGGCGGCAGCAGTTCACTGAGATCCATACCGAACAGCCCCTGGGCGCCGCCTCCCTGGCCCAGGTCTACAAAGCCGTCACCGCCGACGGCACCCCCTGCGTCATCAAAGTACAGCGCCCAGGCGCCTCCGCGGCGGTGCTCGGCGACATGGCCGTCCTGAAAAGGGTTGCCCGGCTGATAGCGAGAGCGGCACCGCATTTCAACGAAGTCGTCGATGTCGGGGCCATGCTGGAAGTCCTGTTCACCGTCATGGAAGACGAACTGGACTTCACCCGCGAGGCCCGCAACATGAAGGACGCCAGGAAAGCCGCCAGGCACTTTAAACGGGTACGAGTACCCAAAGTCATCACCGCCACACCCCGCGTTCTGGTACAGACCTTCGCGGACGGTGTGCCCATCAACCGGGTGAAGAGCGACGACCTCAGCAAGAAACAGCGGAAAGAAATCTCCTACCAGCTCATCCAGTTCATGTTCCGCTGCTACTTCCTGGAAAGAAAATTCCACGCCGACCCGCACCCGGGAAACATCATCATCAGCCCCGACGGCAAAGCACACCTCATCGACTGGGGCATGGTCGGACGCCTCGACCGCACCACCAGCGCCGCCATTCTGGGCACCTTCATGGCGATGGCCCACAATGACGGCACCGCCATGGCCAGACAATGGGTCAACCTGGGCACCGCCACCCCCTGGAGCAACGTATCGGCCTTCATCGGCGACCTCACCCGCATCGTCCCCCACTGGACCGACGCCACCCTGGCCGAACTCAACTTCGGGGTCGCCCTCATGACCCTGCTGCGCTACTCCTCCCACCGCGGCATCCAGATCACCCCGCTCGTCTCGGTGGTGGGAAAATCCGTCGCCAACATCGAAGGATCCGTGCGCTGCCTCTACCCCAAACTGAAACTGTCCACCGCGCTGCGCAGAACACTCACCACCATCATGCGCGACCTGCTGCTGGACACCCTCACCGAAGAACAAGCCGCCCAGGCAGCCCTGCACCTGCTCAGCGTCCTCACCCAGGCCCCCGCCCAACTGCAGGCATCCCTCGCCGACCTCTCGGCCCGCCAGCTCACCGTCCAGACCCGGACCAACCTCGGCGATCCGATCACCTCCGGACGACGGCAGCGGATCCCAGGACGCAGCAGCATGGCGCCGGCCGCCGCAGCAAGCGCGGCCTACGGCTGGGCCCGCGAACGAGCACGGAGGACACCGTGACACCCCCGCCCCTCCCCCCGGCCGGCCCCTCGCTCGCCCCCACCGCCGGACCAGTGCGAGCCACCGGCGCACCCCCGCCCTCCCTGCGCCGCGCAGAGCCGGACCCCCAGCACACTCCCGTGACACCGACCGCGGTGATCTGCGGGATCGGGGCCTGCCTGCCGCAGCGCAGCGTCAGCAACCAGGAACTGGCCCATCGCCTGCACATCCCCGCCGAGACCATCCATGACCTCACCGGCATCCGGCGCCGGCGCATCGCCGAACCGGGCACGAGCACCGGCGACCTCGCCGTCCTCGCCGGCCAGGCAGCCCTGACCTCCGCCGCCACCGCCAGCGACTTCCTGCTGCTGGCCACCAGCACCCCCGACCGGCCGATCCCCGCGACCGCACCCGAAGTCGCCCACCGCCTGAACCTGGGCGACATACCGGCCCTGGACGTCGGCGCCGGATGCCCCGGCTTCCTCTACGCCCTCACCCTGGCCCGCGCCCTGATCACCTCCGGCATCTGCAGCCGGCCCCTCGTGATCGGCGCCGACGTGATGAGCTCCGTCCTCGACCCCCTGGACCCGACCACCAGCATGGTCTTCGGCGACGGCGCCGGCGCCGTCCTGCTGGGCCAAGGCCCCAGCACACAACCGGGAGCCATCTGCGCCACCGACCTCGGCAGCGACGGCTCCGGCAGCGACCTCATCACCATCCTGGCCGGCGGATCCCGCCACCCACTGCGCGACGGACAGCCCCTCCCGCCCGCCCAGCACTGCCTGCGCGAGCAGGGCCCAGAAGCCTTCACCCACGCGGTCACGCGCATGACCGCCTCCTCCCGGCACGTACTCGACCGGGCAGGCTGGCCCACCCGCTCCGTGCACGCCTTCCTCGGCCAGCAGGCCAACACCCACCTCCTCACCACCGTCGCCGACCACCTGGGCATCACAGCGCCCAGCTGCTTCGGGAACATCGCCGACGTCGGCAACACCTCCGCCGCCTCCCTGCCCCTGGCCATCGCCGACACCGCGGCACGCCAGGCCGTCCCACCCGGCACCCGCACCCTGCTCACCACGTTCGGCGCCGGACTGACCTGGGGATCAGCCGCCCTCACCTGGCCCGACACCAAGCCTCTGCTCGTGGAGAGCGGGTAAGCCAAACCCCACCAGCACCATCAGGCAGCGCGCCGCACGGGCGGCACCGCGCCGCACGCTGGCCTGCCGCCCGCCCCTCCCCCCACCTCGCCAACCCGGTGCACCCCGTGCCACCGACCGGGATCCCACCCCCACCCGCGTCAGCCAGCCGGCGAATCCAGGGCGCAAAGACCAGCCCGGAACCTCCATAAGCCCCAACAGGAGCCCCGCCGCCCCGACCGCTGGTCCATCAGACCAGCAGAACTCTCCGGCTCTCTGACCGAAGCCGCCCTCCCCCATGCCTGCCACCACGGAACGGAAGCGCAGACCCGGCGAAACGAACACGGTTCCCGGCGCCAAAGTGCGGCCTCACCCCCAGCAGCCGCACCCCGCCACAGAGCGTCAACCCCGCCACCCCGACGTGACCCCGCATTCCCAGATGACACCCGCACTCCGCCAGCCGCCGCCAGCACAGCGCTGACCACCTGCTTCCCGCCCACAGCAACGCCCGCTCCCCCAGGCAAGCACCGCCTGCACGCACCGCAACTCCGCCCAGGAGCCCTGTGTTTCCTATCCTGGCGCCGGGAGGTGTGCATGGTGCCCGAGGGAACTGTGAAGTGGTTCGATCCGAACAAGGGAGTCGGCGTCATCACCTGGGAGAACGGCCAACCGGACGCCCTTGTGCACGCCTG
Source organism: Streptomyces sp. NPDC005878 (assembly GCF_040629815.1). Lineage (NCBI taxonomy): Bacteria > Bacillati > Actinomycetota > Actinomycetes > Kitasatosporales > Streptomycetaceae > Streptomyces > Streptomyces sp. NPDC005878. Next base: position 263,799 of record NZ_JBEXWK010000006.1, on the reverse strand, counting down.
CGCCATCCAGGTCTGCTGCCGCGCACGCACCCTCGCAGCGCAGGACGCAGTCATCCTCGACGTCATCAAGGACTCCGACGGAATCTGGGCAGCCAACATCCACCGGGCACAGCCGCCCTGCCCCCACAGCAGCGCTGAACCGCACTGAGACGACAATCCCCCTCGGGTCTCGGTGTCACAGCGGATCCGGTGGCCAGGGACCGTGGCAGTTCCCGTGACGGCGAGCGTCCAGCCGTCACCGGCGCCGGGGCGCCCCAGGCGGGAACCGTCCGAGGTACCTGCGAAGACCAGCAGATGGCCCTTTGTCCCGGGGGGCCGGTTCCTGGGCGCGCGCACGCGCCGGGCGTGCGCGGGCTCGCTGTGGAGATGTGGGGGCTGCCCCTTGCAGCCCGTGCGCCTTTGTATGCGCGGTTGCCCGCACGGGGTGTGAACGGGTCATGTGGAGGTGTCCACGGGCGCCTTGTGGTGGTGCCGCACCCGCACCCCTGAGGCACGCCCCGTCACAGGGAGGCATCCCCCCCCATGATCCGGTGTCTCAGACGACATCCTGCCCCCGACACGTACGCCGGGCCTTCCCGGGCTTTGCGTCGATCACCCGCCCCGTCGGCACGGCGCCCCGCAGGGAGGGCAACTCATGTACTCCCGCCCCCGCGGCCTGCTCTTCTGGCTTCTGCTGGTCATCACCCTGTTCGCCATCGCCACCGCCCCCCTACAGATCGCCCACGCCGTACTGGCCGTCTACCACGGGACAGAGACGTTCTTCACCTCCTTCAGTCTCTTCCTCAAAACCCTGGAAGCAGGCTGATCAACGGCCGCCCTCCAGCCCCGCTTCCCCTGCCCGGAGCACACCCGGCGTTCCAGGAGCCTCCTATGCCCGTACTTCGCTGGACCCTCCCGCTCGCCCTCTGCGGCCTCCTGTTAGGCACCAGCTGCGCTGCACCGCCCCCAGCGCCGGACTTCAACATTGACCTCCTGCCCGTCATGTCCCCGCCCGCCGCGCCGCGTGAATCCACCCCCGCGCCTCCCCGCCGTCCAGGCGTCCCGCAGCCCTCGCAGGACAGCGCCCGAGCCGGTTTGCCCCCGCCGCCGACGGCCTCCCCTTCGCACCCGTCTGCGACAACCCCCTACCCCTCTCCCACCACGACCGCCCTCCCCCCGCCGTCACCGCCCCCAGTGCCGCCCCCGTCACCGCCTCCGGCCTCTGCACCTTCCCCGGCCCCCCCAGCCAGCTGCCCGCCGGACACCAGCCCCCTGCCCACACCCGTCACCCCCGCCACACCCCAAGCGCCAAGCCCCTGGCTCCCCCTCGCCACGACCACGCTGCCGGGAGACACCGAAGCGCCCCCTGCGTGCGACGACTTGCCCTGACCGCCTGCGTACCGGAAGGCCACCCGGCCATGCAAGCCATTGGCATCGCGGGTTCAGCGCCTGGTGTGGCTCTGCGTCGTGGGCGCGGAAGGGCAACACCATCCGCGGGATGCCCCCGGCAGAGCGATGGTGGTCGAGGAGCTGGAGGGCGAGGATGTAGAGGGCGGGGGTCGGTGGGCTGGGCATCGACGCTGCGCCAGGGCCGCTGTTCGGCGGTGATGTGGCTGTCGACCTGGTCGATCATGTCGGTGCCGGTGACGTGTTCGAAGGCGGCAGGCCAGGTCAGGGACATGGCCAGGAGCACCAGGCGCAGATCGGTGAAGAGGCGGTTGGGGGGCTCACCGCTGCTGGGCCCGGCGGCGGCCTCAGCCAGCCGACTGTGCAGGACGAGGAGCTGCGGAGCAGGGCGGTCGCCGGGGATTGCGAGATCGGGGCTGCTGTCTAGGTGGTGCCCGCAGGGGGTTGTGCTACGCAAGTTGCCGGTGTTGCGGCACTGGGCAGGGTGTAGGCGCCCTGGTCTGGGATATGAAAGTCGTGGGGGTTCGGTCGCCGTCCTTGCCTACTCAGCTCAGCATTGACCGTCTGCGCGAGGCCCAGCTGCGTGCCGAGCGGGTCCTTGACCAGGTCACCGCCCGCTACGGGTCCATCATCGGCCCCGCTTCCGCGTTCCTGCGGGTCTCATGGACCCGCCCCGCGCACGCGAGCCGGCCACCCGAGGCGACTCGGAACAGTGAGCGCCGTTGAGGTGCTACGAACACTGCGGATCCTCCGTGCGGTTCCGACTGCGGGCCAGCAGCGTGGGGATCGAAGAGATCTTTTCCTCATCGAGGTGATCCCACATGATGCCCGCCGGGCGGTGCGGCGTCGTGCACTCGATGACCTCGTCGGGAGTGACCACCAGGTCCACGTTGACGTCGTGATCCGTTGCTGGAATCGAACCGTCGATCACCTGCAGCGAGTGGACCGTTGTGATGACCACCGTGTCGGGTCGGATGAGTCCGGCCTCGGCGAGCAAAGCGAACTCAAGGTCTGAGTAGCCAGCCCCCTTACCGATCCGGACCCCTGCACGATTGACGGCAACGCTACCCAAGACGATGACGTCAATGGGAAGGAGTTGATCCACGTCAACGGTGGGGGCCACAGTCGCCGCATGCTTGCTCGAAGCAGCGATATCGTGCGGAGCGGAGAGCTTGCGCGGGTCGAGCAGGTAGAAGGGCTGACGCGTCGCTAGCTTCGGCACCGCCATGTACACAAGCTTGCCCGCTTTCAAAGCGAGACTCCGTACGGGCAACTGTGCTTTGTCAGGAACAGACTTGACAACACTCGCGGTCTTCCAGATGTCGAGCTCGGCCAAGCGTCGAGCTGCTGCCTCGGCCCCAACGAAGTTGGGGATACGACCGTGTGCTGTCTCATCGTGTACCGCCCCGGCCGTGTCGAGTGCCTCCCATACCGCCCTTCGGACCAGTTGCTTCTCTTCGTCGTGCACGAGCGGCACAGGGGTCCTCCTCACTAGTTATGCGGCCATCATGAGCGCCAGAAGCCGGTCGTGGACATCCGCAACGATCGGTTCTTGTCTCCACGGGCGAAGTTCACGGGCGGCACCGAAGACGAGATTCATACCTCCGCCGCCGCGGGTCTCCTCAAGCTCCGCGATTGCCTCTCCCAAGGTCTCCACTGCCGCGTCAAGCTCATGTTGTCGGATGTAGGCCAGCGTAAGGTTGCCCAGCACGATGGCGCGCGACTTCTTTCGATCTTGCAGTTCAGCGGCTGTGGCCTCCAGGATCAGCTGGGCACGACGGTGCTGTCCTAGGGACAGGTAACAGGAGCCGGAGAGGCGTCCGATCTGGGTGGACGAGACAAGTCCTACGGCGGCGTCTGTGGCGTCTGACCTTTCGAGTACTTGCTCGGCCTGCTTGAGAGTGCGTTCGAAGGCACGCTCTTCTCCGAGCATCGCGTGTGCCTCACCTGCGTGAAGGAGAGCCAAGCCAGTTACGCCCGGGCTGGTCAATCGGGCTGTCTCAGCTGCTTGCAACGCCAGACCAAGTCCAGTTCTCGGATCCTGCTGGGCCCCATACAAGGCGACGTAACTGGTGCGGAGCAGAGCTCGGGCCTCCAGGGTGTGATCGCGGAGCCGACGTGCGATCTGGCCACTCTGGTCGTAGTAGTTCCTGGCCGTATCCTGGTCTCGCCGCTGAGACGCATCCCATGCCAACTGGCCCATCAGCACCGACGCGTCAGCCTGGATGGACATCAGTTCGCGCTGCACACGGCCGCCGCGCGCTTCCCGCGCGAGGAAGGTGAGGTGGCTGAGCTGCTCCCCACCTCTCGCGAGAAGACTCGCCGAGGGCACCTGGTCGTATCGCTCGGCCAGTTCGTCAAACTCCCGTCGCAGCTCCCCAACGGTGCCCATATCGACCTTGGCTGGGTGGCGTAGGGCATGTTCGCGGCGTTGCTGATCAAAATCAGACTCGTCGATCGGCTCCGTGAGCAGACTTTCGAGCTCCAGAGCGTTCACGCGCAACTGGGCGGCTAGCCGGGGTCGCTGCCAGGGCTGGGGGGATCCAGTACCCGCTTCCCAACGCACCACCGTGCTCCGGTCCACACCGAGGCGATCGGCAAGGGCCTCCTGAGTCATCCCGACCGTCTTACGGCGCTCAGCGAGGCGATACCTCCTTTGCCCCATGACGTTGCTCCCACTCCATCGAGCCCAGTTCACAGATACAGCCAGGTCATGCCCCTACTTGCATCACCGATGCCTCATTAGAGCATCAATCCTGCTCTGGATAGCTCGAGTTGGCGGCAGTTGAGTAAGACCCACTTCGCGGTTCTACGCGATGTCACCACCGTCAAGGCCAGCGGCCGTGAATCACCCCCAGGGCAGAAGGGAAGTGGGCAATGAAGGTCCAGCTCCCTTTGACGCAGGCGACGGCTCTCTTCGACCAGTCAGCGAGCAGCGCGGGTGACTTCGCAGCCCTAAACCTGATCACCTACCGGCTGCGGACCAACGCGATGCGCGAGGACCGGCAGCGGATCGAGAGCCTGCTCCGAACGCTGGAGTTGAGGCTCGATCCTCCGCCGGAGCTGGCAGCAGCCGTCGCCCAAGCGCGTCAGCTCTTGGAGATGGAGCCGATCGACCGAGGCCGGCCAAGCAGCTCGTACGTCCGGATACTGCGCAGCCTCACGACGAGGGTCGAAGCCCTCCGCGTGTCGGCCGCGACCTACACCAGCGCTCCCCAGGGCGCCGACGTCAAACCGATTCACGCGCGACTCGGGAGAACGGCCGAGGCGCACGGCGGTAACGTCTGCTGGTTCCATCACGACCGGGGCTTGTCCGACTGGCCGCTATGGGAGCGGCCGGGCTGGCAACGTCTCCAGCGACTGATCCAAGGCAAATGGATCACGCTGCTCACGGTCGAGTCAGCCAGCGACCTGGTCCCGCCGATCTGCGTGAACGAGCCGCAGTGGGGGCGGCGCGGACTGGAGACGTGGCTCTACGGCTGGGGCATACGCCTGGTCTGCCGCACCGAAGCCGACCCCGAGGCGGGTGCGCTGCGATGACCACCCTCCCCTCCCCCCGCTACACACCCCAGGATCATGATCTTCCGTTCCCTGTTCACCTAGGGTCTGCTCCCCCTGTATGCGGTACTCCTGGCCCGCTCCGTTTGGGCCGCACGCCGCCAGGCCGGGGCGCCAGCGGCCCCGCCTCGGGGGCCGCTGCCGTTCTGGCAGCACTACCTCCAGCACTGCGCCGGGTTCCCGCTCCTCTGCCTGGTGCTGATCTCACTGGTGTGGGTGTTTCCCGGGCGACTGCCATGACCCACGCTCCGCCGGCGCCCCGAGCCGTCTGGCTCCCCGCGCGGCAGTCCGGGCGGATCGGCTTCCGCTGCGGTCCGCACGTCCCGCCTCCCCCATAGCTGGTCACCTCCTGGTCGTGGTCGAGATCCCGCATCCACGACGCGGCCAGGAGGCGGCCCTCCAGCCGGGGCCTTCCCACCCGCGGCCCGGACGCTGCGCCCGTGTGCGGCACCGGGGATCACGGGAAGGCGCGGCGCCGACTGCTGGCCCACCTGTTGTGCGGGGCGGCAGGAGCAACGTGCGCCCCGGCCTCCGATCGACCCGAGCCCTGAGGCCGGCCCACCCTCATCACGCCCGTTATCAACCATCTCGCCCCACTTTCCTGGGGTGGCCGAGAGGATAGTCCACATGCCGAGCAGCCCGCTCCGGTTACCGCCGCGCGACGTCACATTCTGGGATTTCGTGGCCACGAGCGGCGTATACCTGCACCCGCTCACCGCCGAGGAGCTCCGCCTTTTCGAGCAGCGCTTCCCCGGCCACCGCGGGAAGAAAGCGGTCGATGCGGGCTGCGGCACCGGGGACTTCACCCGCTACCTGTACGCGTCGGGGATGGACGTGACAGGCATCGACTGGTCCCCCTCCTCCATCACCCTGGCCCGCCAGGCCACCCCCTGCCCGCTGCCGTACGTCGTTCACGACCTCTCCCTCGGTGACCCGCCCGGCCTGATCGCGCGCAGTGTCGACCTGGTCGTGTGCCGCCAGACCGTGTCTCTGCTCGACGACCCCGACGCCTTCCTCTACCGCGTCCGCACCAACTGGCTACGCCCGGGCGGCCAGTTGTACCTGAGCGAGGTCCGCGCCACCGACCACGAGGCCCGCACCCTGCGCGGCGGCATGACAGAACACCACCTTGCCCGGCTCGGCGACGGCTGGGCCCACGCCACGCGCTACGACCTCGCCAGCCAGCGCGTCGCCTGCGTGATCCTGCGCAGCCCCGCCAGCTGAACTCCTCCCTTCCGACAGCCTGTTCACCTCCCTTGCCAACGAGGACCCATGACCCCGCAGCCTCCCACTCCACCCACCGTCCCTCCCGCACCCCGATCAGGGCGGCGGCGCATGACGCGGAGGGGAGTACGGCCCGTATCCGCCACCGACCTCAGCAACACCGGGCACATCGTCTTCACCCGCATCGCCCGCGGTGGGTACTTCTTCGGCTCAACGCTCCCGCTCCCGCGCGACCTCGCCCAAGAGTTACGGGTACCGGAGATCTGCGTACGGCCCGCGCTCGACCGCCTGCATGACCTCGGGGTCCTGGAGCGGGACGCCGGCCGCCGCCTGGTCGTGGCGCCGCGCGAGCGGTGGAAGGTACGGCACGCCGAACCGGGACCCGGCGCGGTCGCCGCCGCCCGGCAACTGCGCGGCGAGATCCGCGATGGCGTGCACCGCGTGAACCATCCGCTGCCGCCAGGACGCGACCTCGCCCGCCTTTTGGACTTCTCCCCGCGTGATGTCCGCCGGGCCCTGCGCGACCTGGCGGCCGAAGGGCTGCTGGCACTGCCCGTGAAGGGCAACGCCATCGTCATCAGCAGCCACCCCACCCCAGTGCATCCGGCTGCGCTGGCCGAGCAGGGGATGGAGAGTGCGCCGTGGTGACGTCCGGGCCTTCATGGAGAGGGCCGGGAGCACCAGCTGTCGACGACGACGCCTACTGCCGTCCGAACCCGGCCCGCCTCTATCACCTGCTCAGTGGCGGCCGGGACTCGTTCCAGGTCGACCGGGACTTCGCGCATCGGCTCCACGAGGCGGACTACACCATCGTGTCCGCCGCCTACAACAACCGCGACCACACCGCGCTGACGGCACGGTTCTTCGCCCAGATCGGCTTCCAGCAGGTCCTCGACCTGGGCTGCGGGTACGCCTACGACTGGTCGAAACGCCTCCAGCGCCACGAGCCGCCAACGCTCGGCGAAGTACTGCCGGGCGCGTCGATCGTGCACGTGGACATCGACCCCATCGTCGTCGGAGTCGCCCAGAGCACTATGAGCAGCCTCTCTGGCAACCCCAGCATCCTCCAGGCCGACATTCGGTACATGGCCGAGATCCTTGCCCATCCCCAGGTCGCGCCTCGGTTCGACCTGACCCGGCCGGTCGCCGTCCTGCTCCACGACGTGCTGCCGTGGATCGAGGACGACCAGGCCGTGACCTCAGCCCTCGCGGTGTTGCGGGAGTGGCTTCCGCCCGGGAGCGCCCTGTCAATCACCCACGCCAGCCCGGACCTGACCCCCACGCCTGACGCGAAAGCCAAGCTCACGGCCCTGTGGGCCGAAGAAGCAGCCGTAGCGTTCCGCCCCCGCACCCGCACAGCGATCCAGACCCTGTTCGGTGACTGGCCCCTACTCGACCCCGGCCTCGTCCCCACCCACCGCTGGCACCCCGAACACCCCGATGCGCGCGCTCCCGCCGCGAACTCCGGCGCCTACGCCGGCATCGCCCTCAAGCCACAGCTCTCGATCGTCAAGGACCCGTCGTGTACCTCATGAGGCTCCTCTCGCACGAGGACCGCCCGCTCGTCGATGCGCTGCTCACCGCCCGCACCGCCTGGGCCCAGCAACAAGATCACCCGCACCACGGCCACAGCCTCGCACTGCTGAGCATGCTCGCCGACGGCCACGACACCACCCAGGTCATCGGGATGGAAGAAGACGGTGACCTCGTCGGAGTCTTCGTCCTCGCCGTCCGTGAAGCCGCCCTCGTGGGATGGAGCGCTAAGGAGCGGCAGGAGGAAGCCCTGTCGGTCACCCACCCCGCTCAGCACGGCCAGCGCCTCGCGCGTCTGGGCTCGGTGTGGCTGGCCGACTACATCGCCCGCCGGCCCGGACCGCCGCGCTGGGTGCGCGGCACGGTAACGGACAGCGCTGTCGCCCTCTACCTCCAAGGCGTCTGCGGCTGGCAGCTCGACCGGTTCTCACGGGATCCCGACGGACGCCGCGCCTACCGCCTGCAACTCCCCGCCCAGGCCACGCCCGATCTCTATCACCTGGTCGCCACCAGCGCCGACCTGGCCGCACCACTCGCCGACCCCGCCCCGGCCGTGCCAGCACGGACGGCTCTGCTGCCCCGCTGACCCCCGGACCGCGTCATCGAGCCCCGATCGGCACCCCCCAGAAGGGACCTCGCAGATGTACCGCCCCCACCCAGCTCAGCTCGCCCCCGCCAGCGTCCTCCCCGGCGACCGGCCCCGTGCTGGGTTAGGCCACCATCTCCTGGCGCATCCGGTCCAGGGCATGACCGGCGGCGTCCCGGCTGGCCGGGAGCCGATCGCCTGCAACCCGCACGATCCTCTGCAACTGGTGCGGCAGCCGCTGCCGAGCGGCCTCGGCGACGGCCGTCTCCAGACAGGTGGTGGCGCCGTCGCGATCGTCGGCCAGCAGCCGCACGTGAGCCACGGTGATCAGCTCGATGACGCGCCACTGCGGGGCCACCGTCATGGTCGGGATCGGGGCTTGCTCGATCAGCCGTATGGCGATGTCCGCCCGGCCGGTGGCGACCAGACCGCGCAACCGGATCTCGTGCAGCGCGTAGGGGTTGAACAGCGAGGTGTGCTCCACCACCTCCAGCAGCGCCGCCGTCTCGCTGACGACGGCATCGAACAGCGTGCCGTCGCCGAGGGATCCGGCGGCGCGGGCCAGGAGCGGGAGGACAGCGGCCCGCGCGGCAGGGCCGGGGGCGAGAGCGGCGGCCTGCTGGAGGCGGTCGACGGCGGCGCCCTTCATGCCCGCCTTGCGCAACTCGTTGCCATGCATCCGCAGCGCGGACGAGGAGAAGGCCCGATCACCGAAGTACTGGGCGATCGGCAGACTCTTGCCCGTCCAGCGCGCAGCCGTCGCGAGCCTTTCCTCGGGCAGCACATTGCCCAGCGCCACGCCGAGTCCGACCCGCGCCCGCGCCAGCAGGTGCAGGACCTCCCGTTCCGCATGACCATCCTCCAGGCGGGCCTCCAACCGGGCGACCAGCGGCCAGAGTTCAGCCACGGCTTCGGTGGCGTGGCCGGACTGGCGAGCGATCTCCGCCAGGCGCACAGTGGACTCCCCGAACTGGAGCATCGCGCGGTGGTCGGTGTCCGCGACATCGGTGATGCCGAGCAGGTGCGGGGGCAGGCGCAGCTGGTCCGCGATGCGCCGCCGCGAGCCGACGTCCTCCACCGTGCGCTTGCCCAGCTCGATCGCGGACACGTACGTCTTGTCGTAGCCGAGCAGGTGCCCCAGCTCCGTCTGGTTCAGGCCGTGAACCGCCCGGAACAGCCGCAGGATCTTGCCCAGGTCGCCGGTTGCGAGGATCTGCTGCGCCTGACCGGTGGCCCAGTGCCAGGCAGCGAACCGGGACGGCGGCCGTGTTTCCAGCGCCCTGCCTCCGACGGGTTCCTTCCCGGTGCCGTCCACGGGTTACACCTGGGCGAACCACGCCGCGATGGACCGCTTGTAGCCCTCGGGCATCCTCAGCGACGGCACCTCATCAGCCGTGAACAGGCCGACCTGCTTGTGCTCGTGGCTGACGACAGGGGCCCGGTCGGGGGTCAGGACCGTACAGCCGTAGGTGACGATCAGAACGCGCCGCCCCGGGATCGGCTCGTAGATCCACGCGCCGCCGTCGATCAGGGGTCCGGTCTGGATCTTCCAGCCGGTCTCCTCGGCGATCTCCCGCTCCAGGGCCTGCTCGGGCGAGTCGTCCGGGATCTGCGATCCGTCCGGGCTGCCGACTTCCAGGCGGCCTCCGGGCAGCTCCCACTCGTCTCTCTCGTTCCGCAGCAGCAGGGCCCGGCCCTGTGCGTCGAGCGCGACGCCCTTGATGGAGACGGGCCACAACGGCGGCGTGTACGGCATGGCGGCGTTCCTCGTCCATCAGCGCGTGCAAGGGGCGATCGGAACGTAGCACGCCAGCCTCAACTCAGCTGCGTTCTGCCCGACTTGCCCGAGTCGACAATCAGTCGCTTTACCGCCCGCCCGTTGGCCGCGAACAGTGGGTCAGCCACCCAGCGAAGGAGTCCCGTGATGAGCCACGCCCACGCCCTGCGTGCTCCCGCCCCGCCGTTCCAGCCGGCCACCACGCTGCCCGTGGACGACCTCGCGGAGCAGCTGCGGCAGACCGGGCTGGTCACCGTGGACCAGCTGATGGTCCGCTCGGTCCTCACCTCATTCGCTGCCCGCATCATGCGCGTCACCGCTCACCGTGACAGCGACGCACGGGACGGGGTGACCACCATCTACGACACCCGCCGCCACGCGCGGCGGGCCGGGTACGGCGGCTTCACCAGCAGTGAACTCACCCCCCACACGGAGCGCTCCGGAATCCCCAGGCCGCCCCGCCTGATGCTGCTGGTGTGTGCCAATCCGGCGGCCAAGGGCGGCGAGTGCCTGCTGACCGACGGGCAGGCCGTCCACGCCGACCTCGCCGCCCACCACCCCGAAGCCCTGGATCTGCTGTCCACGCGGCACACCGCTTTCTTCGGGGGCGGCGACGGCCACGCCAGCCAGGTCTTCACCCGCCAAGGCCCAGGGCGGGTCTCCATCCGGCTGCGCCTGGACGCGCTGGCACGCTGGAACCCCCTCATCGAGCCCCACCTGCCCGTCCTGCGGGCCACGATCGCACGCCACCAGATCACGGTGCCGCTCCTGGCCGGACAGGGCTACCTGCTGGACAACAGCCGCTGGCTGCACGCCCGCAACGCCTTCACCGGTGACCGCCTGATGTGGCGGGTCCTGGGCGAGCCACTGCCCGGCCTCGGCCCCCTCCCCCATGGATTCCGCCTCGCCACGAGCGCCCCCGGCCACACCCCCGAGGAGGCCGTGTCGTGACCCAGCGCCACGCCCGTATCGCCGTGTCCGGAGCTGCGGACCTGGCCCGCACTCGCGACCGCGTCCTCGCACTGATCGCCGACTGGGGAGTGACGCTGGAAGCCGAGCAGCACGGCGCGATCAAGCTAGTGACCTCGGAACTCGTCACCAACGCCGTCACCCATGCAGCGGGCCCAGTCACCGTTGCCCTCTCTCTCGACGACCGGCTGCTCCTGGCGGTGTACGACGGGAGCCAGGTACTTCCCGCCCGGCTGGAGGCCGACTACGCGGCCGAGTCCGGGCGCGGGCTTCTCTTGGTCGACGCCTTCGCCAGCCGCTCAGGCTGGGACCGCATGCCCGAGGGCAAGAAGGTGTGGGCCGAGTGGGACGTGGTTCTGCCGACCGAAGCGGTCAGCGTCCGCACCCGGGCGGCGACCAGCCCCTGCCGCAGGCTTCACGTCTTGCCCAAGGGCGTGGCGTTGGTCGGAGCAGTCCAGTGAGCGGGCACAGGTCTGCTCTCTTCAGCGCGCTCGGCGGAGCCATGTCGCGCGGCACGTCATGCGCGGGCGAGCAGGACCGTGGCGCGCTGGGACAGCTCGCGGGCCGCGGTGACGTTCTCGTACCGGGCGAGTCGGACGCGGAGGTCTTCGGCGGCGTCGCGGACCTTGATGGACTGGACGCCTTCGGCGCAGTCCAGGAACTCGCTCCACACCACGAGGGCCCCGTCGAGGTCGCCCTGCTGGAGGTGGAGGCCGCCGAGGTTCCCGAGCACGCTCGCGCGGGTGCGGCGGCGGTCCAGGCCGTAGGTGTCGAGGGCCTGGTGGAGGTGTTCGCGGGCGGCGGGGAGGTCGCCCATTCTCGCGAGGGTCATGCCCGACGCGTACGCCCACCGACCGATGGTGAAGTGGGATGCCCAAGACTGGCCGGGGGGTGCGGTGGCGGTGCGCTCGATCTCGGTCTTGGAGGCGGCGAGGGCTTGCATGGCCAGGCGGTGGTTGCCGTCCAGGGCAGCGGCCTCGGCGAGCGTGGACTGGTAGTAGGCGACGGCCCGGGGGTCGTCGAGGTCTTTCGCGTAGGTCATGGCCTTCTCGGCCAGGGCGAACGCTTCGGCGCGGTGGCGCGGCCCGCGAGCAATGGACTGAACGGCGGCCCCGCGCAGGGCAGTCGCGGCCAGCTCCGGCTCACCCGCTTCGGCGGCGAGCCGCCAGGCGTGCCCGTAGTAGTACTGGGCCTTGTCCTGATGTGGCCGGTCGTCACTCTCGTCCTGGGTCATCCAGCCGACCAGGTGCGCCAGTTGGGAGGTGGCGGCGTACAGCTTGCGGCCGGTGGCCTCGGTGTAGCGGCCCTTCAGCCAGGGACCGACGTTGTCGACCAGGTAGTCCACCGCGAGGCGTTTGACGTGGCCGCCGCCGTACTCAGCCGCCAGGTTCCCGAGCGTCGTGACCATGGTTTCGATCGCAGCCACCTCGCCGGCGCCGACCCGGACGGCGGTGGGGGCTGCGGCGCGGACGCGTCGGGTGATCGCTTCAGCGTCGGGGACGCCGAGGAAGGCGAGGGCTGTACCGCCCGAGGCGGTCAGGAAGATCCGACGGTCCACGTCGCTGTCGCTCCTTCCAAGGGCCAGAACGGATTCCACGGTATCCACGTACACGGGCTCAGGTCCGGGGATCTCGGCCACCTGATCCGTTGCGATTCCCAGAACGCTGACCACGGCGGGCATCCACAGCTCGCCCGGCAGACGCTCGCCCGCCAGGAGCTTGCGCGCGTACTGGCGGGACATGCCGGTGGGCCCCCGGGCAGCTGCGATGCCGAGCCCACGGGCGAGCTTGGTCGGCCCCCAGCCGCGCTCCTCGCACGCCTGCCGGATCTGCCTGGCGATCCGCTCACCACCGGAGTCCATGGCCTCCCCGACCTTCCCTCCGCCCAGGGTTACACGGGACTACACGGGGTTACATCTTGGGCCCTCTCCCCTTACTCCGTACGGGAGTTGAGTGGATTCCACGCCGATCAGCGACCGCTGGGAACGGGAAACGGAGTGATCCATGAGCGCACGGCACCGGCACGCCCGCACCGCCCGCCAGCCCTGCGACGAGAGCCGACTCCCACTGGTCGTGCTTCTGCTGCTCGGTATGGCCGGACCCGCCTGGACTCTGCGCGATCCGGTGGCCGTGATCGTCACCGAGACGGTGCGGGAGGCCGTCTCGGTAACGCTGCCGGACGCTCCCCCGTCCGACCCCTGAAGACGCTCCGGCACTCGCACGTTGGTCCGTTCCGGGTGCCGGAGCTCCCCAGACTCCGCCCGTTCCCACTGGCAGTCGGCCGGGTGGACGCGGGTGCCGACCGGTCCCCGAGGCCGATCGGCACCCGCAGCAACGAGACCTCTCTACCGGTGTGAAGGAGAACCTCCTATGTCGCTTGAACAGCGCCTTTCCGGCAAGACCGTGCTGGTCACCGGGGCTGGCGGGCTGATCGGCAGCCGGATCGTTGACCGGCTGCGGCAGGTCGGCGCGCGCCCGGTCTCGGTGTGCAAGCTCGACGCCTACCCTCCCGACGTCTACCGCAGCCGTTTCGGCATCGACCCGCTGGGCCCGGACTTCATCATCGGAGACATCGCGGACCCTCAGCTAATGCGCACGGTCGTGCCCGGCTGCGACTACGTGATCCACGCGGCTGCCCTGGCCGACGTCGCCGCGTGCACCCGGCGACCGCTGGACGCCATCGGCACGAACATCATCGGCACCCAGCACGTCCTGGACGCCGTGGCGTCCTCGGACCGCGTGCGGCGGATGGTGTTCGTGTCCTCCGCCAGCGTCTACGGCAACGGCCCCCACCCCGGCGCCCCGGACCCGCTCCACGGCCTCGTGTCCGTACCGGCACAGTTTTCCGAGGGCGGGGCAATGTGCCCGGTGTCGGTGTACGGGAACACCAAGGCGTGGGGTGAGCACCAGACCGCCGCCATGCTCAGTGGGGCCGGCGTCTCGTACGCGATCGTGCGCTACTTCTCCGTCTACGGCGAGCCGCAGGTCATCAAGGAGAACTCCCACTCGTGGGTGGTGGCCTGGTTCGCGATGCGCGCAGCCTGCGGGCTGCCCCTGCATCTCAACGGCGGCGGACACCAGGTCCGTGACTTCGTCCACGTGGACGACATCGCCACCGGCACCCTGCACGCACTGGTGGCTGAGGGCGCCCACAACGAGACGGTGAACATCGGCACGGGCACCGCCACCACGATCCGCCAGGTCGCCGACCTGGTATCCGGCCACTACAAGGGCGCCACGCTCGTGTCGACGCCGATGCCGCCGGGCGACCCCGAGGGCGGCTACGCGAGCGTGGAGCGGATGCGCACGGTGCTGGGCTGGCAGCCGGGCATCACGGTCGCCGAGGGCATCGCCCGCTACGCAGCATGGCTCGCCGCGACACCCGGCGCGATCCCCGCGTGGCTGCATCCCGCGCCGCCCACCCCGGTGGGCTAGATCACCGGCGGACGGCCGAGCCGGGTCATGCGCCACACGGTGCGCCAGCGCATCGGCCGGCGCCCGCCGCACGGGGTGCGCCACCCCTCGGCGAACCCCGAGAACCACGCCTTCAGCCCGGCCAGGTCACGGGTGCGGGCCACGGTCAGGGCGAGCCAGGTACCGAGGTAGACGGGCACAAGAAGGGCGGGCAGGTGACGGCGGGCCAGGTAGACGCGGTTGCGGGCGGTCATCCGGTAGAAGAACGCATGCCGAGCCGGGGAGGTCCGGGGGTGCTGGAGCAGAAGCTGCGGCTCGTAGACGACGCGCCATCCGGCATCCAGCGCCCGCCACGCCATGTCCGTCTCCTCATGGGCGAAGAAGAACATCTCGGGCCAGTCACCGACCTCGCGAAGCATGCGGGTGGACAGGGCGTGGCCGCCGCCGAGGAAGGTGGTGACCTCGCCGCCCTGCATCGGATCACCGGCGCGCAAGCGCGGGACGTGACGGCGCTGCGTCACCCCGGTCTCGTCCGCGATCCGAAAGCTGACGATCCCCAGAGTGGGATCGTTCTCGTACAGGTCGCTGATGCGGGCGACGACGTCGTCGGCGACGAGCAGCCCGTCGTCATCGAGGTCCACGACGACGTCGACGTCCCGCAGGTGTGCCAGGGCGGCGTTGCGCCCGCCGGTGACCCCGAGATTCTCGGCCAGCTCCACACGCTCGACCCAGCCAGGCAGGTCGTCGGGGAGCGTGCAGCCGTTGCCGACGAGCACGGTCCTCGCGGGCTTGACCGTCTGAGCCTCAACCGACGCCAGCAGCTCCGCGACTTCCTTCGGCCGCGTCCCCATGGTCAGCACGGCCACGCCCACCTTGATGCCCACCAACGTCTCTTCATCCTTTCGAGGAGTCCCGTGTCCTCGGCACGAACCCGGCGGCCTGCCACCGCGTCCCTGCACGACCGAGCGGTCCAGCGGTCGCTTCCGGCCCACCAGTACATGGACCGGGCCACCGTGAACTGGATCGCCCAGAACCGGCCCACGCCCGCTCTGGCGCCCGTGGCGTTCACCCTCCCACAACCTGGCCGTCGCTTTGTGCCGGAGTCCACCTGGTTCGCCGACGCCCGGCTGGCCGACTCCATCCACGGCATCCGCCACCAGGCCCGTGTCTGCCTGCTGGCCGATCTCCTGGCCCAGCACCACCAGCTCAGCCCGGACGACGCCGCGGCCCTGTGCCTGGCGGCGGCCGTCCACGACTGCCGCCGCCACGACGACCGGGACGACTCAGGGCACGGGCAACGGACGGCTTCGTGGCTGAAGCGCCACAGCGACACCGTCCTCACCACGTTCGGCAAGGAGCTGCCCACGTACTCCCGGGACCAGGCGGCGGCCGTCGGCCTCCACGACGTGCCGCACGAGACGTTCACCCCCTCCCAGAGACGCGCCTACCAGCAGGCCCCGCACCTGGTCGACCTACTCAAGGCGGCCGACGCCCTGGACCGCTACCGGCTCCCCTTACAGCACTGGTGGCCCGACCTGTCCCGCCTACGCGCCACCGTCCCCGACTGGCTGCCCACGGTCGCCTTCGAGCTGGTGGTCCGCAGCGAGCAGGCCCGCCTCAACGGCGCCACCCACCGCCAAGCCCTCGATGACGCCTGTCAACTCTTCACCACCCCGCCGAAAGGAGCTCGGCTCTGATGGACACCGCATGGGACAACGCCCACACCGACCACACCCTCCCCACCCCGCCCGCCCCGGCCCCAGCCGGTCTGGCACAAAGCCCCGCTGCGTGGAGCCAGGACCTCGCCGACGCCCCCAACGGCTGGCTCCTGCGGGACAACGCCATGACCCGCGCCCTGGCCGGCGGCGGCCCCATCCATCTGATGCACACCACAGTCGCCCTCGACGCGATCCGCACCAGCCGGCACCTGTACGCATCATCGGGCTGCCTCGTCGCCGCCCTGTACTGCGCCCCGCTCACCCCCGAGCCGGACGGTCTGCGCCCCCACAATCTCGGCCAGTACCTCCTGGAGACCAAACCGCACACCGACACGCTAGTCATCGAGATCACCCCCGATGCTCCCGTACCGCCCAAGGGCATCGACTACCTGCGCCTGGGCCCCATCCACCTGCGCACCCACCTCCAGCACGCGGCATTCCTGACCCCGGCCGAAAACCAGCAGCTGCGCCAGGCGATCATGGCCCGGCTGCGGGCATCCGCGCCGTTCCTCGACCTCGCCCTAGCCAACGCACGTGGCAGGAGGACCCCGGCCGCGGTGTTCGTCGACCAGCTCGCCGCCGCCGTCCGCCACGTGCCGTTCCTGGGCTACCTGTACTTCGAAGTGCTGTCCGAGTACCTGATGCTCCACTCCACCACCCCCCAGACCCGGGCGTACGCCGAGCGCGGCGAGCTGAACAACCGGCTGTACAAGCACCTGGCGCACGCGGCGGTCGACGGCATGGACCAGCTCTTTGACCTCGCCCGCTTCCATCCTGACCACCACCAACTGGCCACGCTGATTGCGCAGATCGACCCCAGCCTCGCGGCGGGCGCGGCCGAGTACACCCGAGACCGCCTGTCCCACCTCTTCGCCTGCCTGGCCCTCGCCCCGGACCAGGACGCTGCGGCCTTCACCTTCCGCCGCCAGTCCTTCACCGCGCTCACCGATGCCGCGCCCGGCCTGATGGGGCAGCTCCTGTTCCGCCAGATGCGAATCATGGATCGCTACCCCCAGCTCTACGCCTGCCTGGAGCACGCCAAGGCACTGCAAGCCTGGAACTACTGGAACACCGAAGGCATCCCCACCCCCTTCAACGGCTTCCTCCCCAAAGGGGAGATCGGCATCAACCCCTCCTACCCGCGCGCCGTATACGCGGTGTGGGCGGCCAAGACCTGCTCGAAAGGGCTGCTGCACCCCGTGGAACAACTCGACGTGTCCTTCCTTCCGCGCCTGGCCGACCTGGGCCAGACCGCGATGCGCCGAGACACAGCCGGCCGGGCCGCAGGCCACCTCCGGCCATCCCGCAACCTGGGGCGCCCAGACGGCCTCCGCAAACAACTGCCTTCCAGACACGGGGCGTTCTGATGGAGAGCCACATACCGAACGCCGGATTTGGCGCCCACTGCCACAGCTGCTGGGTAGACCAGCAGGCACGCCTGGAAGAGGAGAAGGCGAAGGCCGAGGCAAAGGAGCGGGCCAGCGAGCGCATGGGCCCGCCGCTGGTCGCCGCAGCGCTGGCGCTGCTGGCGATCGTCAGCCTCTGGTACGGCTTCCTCTGGGCCCTCATCCACCTATTCGGCTGACCTCCCCTTGTCAGACTCAGGAGCCCGTCATGCCAACCGTCCCTCGAATACGCCGGGTCCTGGCCTGCTTAGCCGCCGCCGTCGCCCTCACCGTCACTCTGGCGGCCGAGGACAGCGGCTGTTCCAGCAGCAGCTCGGGAACGTCCGACAAAGGCGTCACCTACTCCGGCAACGTGCTGCTCGGCCGCTGCAGCCAGCGGATCTCCGAACCGTACGTGACCGGCGGTCGCATCACCGGATACGCCGACGCCGTCTGCCGGGCCGCTGTCCTGCGCCACGAACTGACCGTGATCGTCGACAAGCGGACCATCAACGGCTCCTGGGCCGAGCAGCGGCGCGCCGCCTACCGGGCAACCGCCGGTATCAACGTCACGAAGAAGGCCACGGTCGCCATCGGCTGCGTGCCAGGGTTCTACCGGACCCGCATAACCGCGTCCGTCGAGATGCTCTCGGACAAGAACGGCGGCGACTCCGGACAGGCCCACACCTCCGGCGTGGCCGTGAACAAGGAGCAGTGCACATGACCACGGACAAGCCTGCTAAGGACAAGCCCGAGCCCGTCCCCGCGCTCACGCTCGGCGGCAGCTCGACCTCCCTGCCGGTGCGCCTGTGGCACCGCCTCGTCGCGCTGCTGCGGCGCTAGACGCAGCAGCGCAGCCCACTCCACCACGGCCTCCGGCCCTTGCCGTACACGGGGCCGCGCAATCCCCGGATCGTGTGCGATGCGGACTCGGACACCCATCTGCGTGATCGAACCGGCCCCGGCTCGGGCTCTGCAAGGCCCCAGGCGCGAAACCGCACATCAGCCCGAAGAGTTCGCCCCCTCACCACCCGAACGTGCGCCATCGGGGGCCGTTAGTCCGAGCACCTGTCCGAGCGTCACGTCAACGAGGAGGCGTCCATGCCACACCGCATGCACTGCACCGGCGACCAGCCCAAGTTCGAACAGCACCCCGTGTGCGTCGAACAGCCCGCCGCCCGCCCCCTCCATCAGCCACATCCCCCCGCCAGGGGCGCCGTCCCCGACTTGAACGGGAAACGCGACCGCTTCCGCCCGGCGGTGGACACCGCCACCGTCCTGCACCGGCCGGACGGCCGGGTCCTGCTCCTGCGCCGGACCGAACCCGCAGCCGACCGGCGACTCGTCCTGGTCGGCGGCGCGTTGACAGGCAGCGAGTGGGCGGACGACAGCGCCCGCCGAGCGGTCGACGCGGCCGTTGGCGTCCAGGTCGATGCCTCCGACGTGGAGTACTGCGGCACCGCGCACCTCCAAGTCGGCGACGGCGAGCGGTATCTGGTGTTGCTGTTCACCGCGCAGCGCTGGAGGGGCGAGCCGCGCAACGCGGGTAGCCAGGGGGAGGTGGAGCTGGTCTGGGCGGAGCCGGGCGAGCCGCCCGCCGACTGCCACCCGGCCACGGCCGCCCTCCTGGACCTGTTCGTCACCGGCACCCTCCAGACGTGCCTGCGTGTACCGGCCACCCGCGAGCGGGGGACGGCATGAAGAAGGACGAGTCACTGTCCGACGAAGCCGAAGCTGAGAAGGTCTCAGCCTCCGAAGAGCTGCTGTTCGGCGGGCAGTTGGAGTACGACATGGGCTGGAACGCGCACCACGGCGCGTGGCTGGGGCTGTCCCTGTGGTCGATGGCGCGGAATCTGCCCCGGCTCGTGGCAACGTCCGTGCGCCTGGCGGCCCTGGCGGACCGCAGCGCCCTACGCACCGTCGCGGCGGCCGAGGTCTTCTCAGGGGTCGCGCAGGCCATCTCCCTGGTGGCGGTCAATATGGTGCTCGCCCACCTCCTCGCCCCAGGCACCGTCCCGGCGCGGATCACTGATGCCCTGCCCGCGCTCCTTGCGGTCGCGGTGACAGGGATGGTCGGCGCACTGTGCACCGCCGCGTCCACCGCCGCAACCGGCGCCCTGGAGCCACGCGTCCAACGCGTCGCCACCGAGAGGTACCTGACACTGGTCTCCGGGGTCGAACTCAAGGCGATCGAGGACGACGAGTTCCACCGGCTCCTGAACTCAGCATCCTGGGGCGCGGACTGGGCCCGCCGGATGGTGAAGTACACCACCAACGTGGTCAACAGTCTCATCTCGCTGATCGCGGCGGCCGGCGTACTGACCGTGCTGCACCCCCTGCTGCTCTTGATGACCGTGCCCAGCGCCTGGGGCGCGATGGCCAAAGCACGACGCCGCTACATCTCCTTCCATAAATTCGTGCAGCACGCGCGTGCCGCCCAGCTCCTGACCCGCCTGATGATCGAGCAGAGCGCCGCCGCCGAGCTTCGCCTGCACGGCATCGGCCCGTGGCTGCTGCGGCACTTCCGAGGCATGGCCGACACCACCGAGCGCGAGCAGGACCGGCTCGCCCGCCAGGACGCGCGCACCGGACTGTTCGCCGCCACCGCGACCGGTGCCGCGACGGCGGCAACGTTCGGGGTGCTCGGACTGCTGCTGTGGACCGGGGCGATGGCCCTGTCTGTCGGCGGTACCGCGGTCCTGGCCATCCGCTCCGGATCCGCATCCCTGCGCCGGTGCGTCCTGGAGATCTCCGACATGCACCAGGAGAGCCTTTTCGTCGGCGACTACGAGCGGCTGTGCACCGAAGCGGAGCGGCGCGCGATCCCCACCGACGGCGTCGACCTGCCGGATCACGCGACGATCCGGTTCGAGAGGGTCTCCTTCACCTACCCCGGCAAGGACGCCCCCGCCCTCAGCGACATCGACCTGGTGCTGCCCGCAGGGACGACGATCGCGCTGGTGGGCAGCAACGGCTCGGGCAAGACCACCCTGGTCAAGCTGCTGTGCGGTCTGTACGCGCCGGACGCGGGCCGAATCTGGTGGGACCAGGTGGACTCCGTCACCGCCAGCCGGGCCCAGATCTACAATCGGGTCGCCACCCTCGCCCAGGATTTCCACCGCTGGCCCTTCACCGCCCGGGTCAACATCGGCATCGGCCGCCCAGCCGACCCGTTCCAGGACGACGAACTGATGGAGGCGGCCCGGTTCGCGGGCGCCGACGATGTGATCACCGAGCTGCCCAACGGACTCAGCACACTGCTGTCGCGCGGCTATAAGGGCGGCCAGCAGATCTCCGGCGGGCAGTGGCAGAGGCTCGGGTTTGCTCGCACATATTTCCGCCAGGGCCAGGTCCTCGTGGCGGACGAGCCCACCAGCGCCCTCGACCCCAAGGCCGAGCAGAAGACCTTCGACCAGATCCGCGCCCTGGCCCGCCAAGGCCAGACCGTGGTGCTGGTCACCCACCGCCTCCACAGCGTCCGGCACGCCGACATCATCGTGGTCCTGGACCGCGGACCCATCGTCGAACAAGGCACCTTCGACCAGCTCATGGACCCCGTCGCCAGCACCGGAGCTTTCCGCGACGCCTACCTGTTGCAGTCCAGCGCCTACCAGCACACCGTCCCCGCCCAAGCCACCCCTCTGACCGCCGAAAAGCCCGCTGGAGACTCCCCGTGATCGCTCGCCTCACCGCTCTTGGCGCTGAACAAGCCAACGCCGCCACCTGGCACGTCTACGGCTGCCACCAGCTCCAGCACCGTCCCGACATCCCCGACCTCGCCCAGTGGCACTGGGGCAACGCCGGAACGGGCCCCGGTGTCGAGATCCTCGGGAGCCTCCGTGGCCGGCGGCTCCTGGACCTGGGCTCCGGGCTCGGCCTGCATGCCGCCTACCTCGCTCAGCACGGAGCATTGGTCGACGCCGTGGACGCCTCCCCCAGCCAGCACGAGCGCGCCACCGAGCGATACGGCGCTCTGCCTGGCATCCAGTTCGTACTGGCCGACGCGGTCCGGCACCTGGCCGATGCCGACCCGTACGAGGTGATCTACTCCATCAACGGGCTGCCCTACCTCGATCCCGACCGGCTGCTGCCCGTCCTCGCCGACGCCCTCGCACCCGGCGGCCGGCTCGTCTTCACCGCCCTGCACACCACCTCAGCCGGGGTCGGGCCCTCCTCCCGTGTTGCCGCTCGCCCGGAAGCCCTTCGTCTGCCCGGCAGCGGCGAGGAGCGGGCGGTCCACATGTGGGTGCTCGAATCTTCGCTGTGGGAGGACCTGCTGGTTCAGAACGGGCTGATCGTCGACTCGATCACCGTGCTGAACTCCGGTCAGCCAGACAGCCCAGTCTCCTACCGCCTCTTCCAGGCGCATCGGCCGCTCATCCCCACCTCGCGGGCCCGCAGCACGAGACCGCCCATCGCTCACGCCGCCGTCGGTGTCGGAGTCCTCGTCCACGGCCCGCACGGCATTTTGCTGGGCCGCCATGCCCGGGGAACCTGGGAGGCACCCGGCGGCTCCGTCGAACCCGGCGAGGACCTCGCTGAAGCCGCCGTACGCGAGCTGGCCGAAGAGACCGGACTCCGTGCCGATACCGACGACGCCTGCATGCTGGGCACCCTCCTGGACCACGTGGACAGCGTCCTACGGGTCACCGTCCCGGTGCTGGTCAACCGCTGGCGCGGCGAACCCCACGACCGCGAGCCGGCCATCGGGGCCTGGCGCTGGTGGCCGTTGACCGCTCTGCCCAACAGGATCTTCGACTGCACCGCCCAGTGTTTGACCGCCTGGAGGCCCGACCTCCGCATCGACCACCCACCTGCCCGCTTCCTACCCGCAGCCTCACCGCACGACCGTCCTTAACCGTGCACCAAATCGCCGCAGCAACGGGCCGTCCTTCTCCCGCTGCTGCGGCGCGATGTGGATGTCCGGAACATCCAGGACCGGCATCGCGACCGCCGAAGCCTTCGGCCAGACCTAGACGGGCCCGTCCCCGTAACGGGTCGTGACCACAATGCTGGAGACTCCTCGCGGCTGATCGTCGGATTCATACCTCGCGAGAGGACCAGCTACTCGGCCGTGATGCCGTGTTGGGTCTGCGCCCACGACTGCGAGTCCGGCGGAGCCAGCACTCACAGGTTCACGGGCAGCGCCCGCTGATGAGCATCATCGACCAGCAGCTGCACGTCGTACCCGGCGATCGGCGACAGGTTGAACGGGACGCCGACGCTCGCGAGCTCGCCACATGGTCGGGCCAGGAAGGCTGGCGCTGGATGTCAGTCACACCGGAATGAGGATCATCAAGCGGCATGCGGGCATTGCGTCCGGGGTCATGGTGACGAGCACGACACTGAACTCCTTCTCGCCCTGGCGAGGCAGGTACAAGCGTCGCGGAACGGCGCTGTCGGGGTGAGAAAGGGCTGGCAGGTCCGAAGAGTTCCAGAGTCTGCGTGCATCCGGGTCCGCCAGCACCGTGTCGAGGACTGCTCGCATCCCGGCATCGTGACGCCATTGTTCAGCGTGGACGCGTAGCTGCGCCATCATGGGCGCAGCCCAGCCGCGTTCCCAGTCGATGAGCTGGTTGCGCGCTTCCGGGTAGGTGAGGGCCCACAGCATGACGTTGAGGCCGTGCAGAAGCCAGGGAAAGTCGGCAGCCATTCGAGCGTTGTATCCGAGCACGTCCCACCGGTAGTCGCAGATGTACGCCGGGAAGGGCAGCCTCTCCAGGAGGGTCCGGATAGCCGCCGGCATCCTGGCGTGCCGAACGCCGGAAGGCTGCTGGCCCGGGGGAGGCGGGGTGCGGTGGCGGGAGAGTCGGTAGACCAGATCCCACTCGGTGTCATTCAGGTTCAGGATGCGTCGCACAGCACCCAGAAAGGCGTCGCTGTAGTTCCGTGGCTCCCCGTTCTCCAGAGCCCGGACCCAGCGACTGCTCGCGTTGACGAGACGGGCAACGTCGATCTGGGTAAGGCCGGGGCGTACGCGTCGTCCAAGCAGTGCTTCGGCACCGGGGATATCGCGAGGGTCTCGGCGGGCTCGGGCGTTCTTCAGGATGCGCGTGATGGTTTGCGCCCCAGAATCGGACGAATCGGTAAGAGTCACGTATTTGACCCCCTGAGTCGTGAGACACATTCCTAGCCGACGGCCAGCGGATTTGTGGTGGTAGCGCAATCGATACACCACGTCATATCACCAGGTCAGCGGGGCGCACTCTTTGTCTTCATGTACATGCAATGGGAACTGTCACTTCCTACGGAATCGTAAGTGGAACTGGCAGTTCCGATCGCGCAATCCGCGTGCTTCAGCGTGTCTGCCTGCGGCTTTAGAGTCCCGATCAGAAACGGCGCCCCGGATCCGGTGGGGCCCGCAGCAAACTCTGAGAGGCAGTCATGTCACGTTCGGTCCTGGTCACTGGCGGGAACCGCGGGATCGGCCACGCTATAGCTCGCTCCTTCGCCGAAGGCGGCGACAGGGTGGCTTTCACCTATCGCACCGGCGAGCCGCCTACAGATCTTGTCGATCTCGGGTGCCTGCCCGTGCAGTGCGACATCACCGACGGCGAGCAGGTGGAACTGGCCTATAAGACGGTCGAGGCCGAACACGGGGCGGTCGAGGTCCTTGTCGCCAACGCCGGGGTGAACCGCGACCAGCTGCTGATGCGAATGTCCGAGGATGACTTCTCCTCGGTGGTGGAGACCAACCTCACCGGCACGTTCCGCACCGTAAAGCGGGCCAACCGCGCCATGCTGCGGGCGCGGCAGGGTCGCGTCATCCTTATCTCCTCCGCGGTCGCCCTGCGCGGCGAGGCAGGGCAGGCCAACTACGCCGCGTCCAAGGCCGGTCTGATCGGCTTCGCCCGGTCCCTGGCGCGCGAACTCGGTTCGCGGAACATCACGGTGAACGTGGTCGCCCCGGGCCTGACCCTCACCGACATGGCAGCAGCTCTGAGCGAGGACCAGCAAAACGCGCTCCTTAGGCAGGTGCCGCTGGGTCGCATCGGACGGCCCGATGAAGTCGCCGCAGCCGTACGTTTCCTGGCGAGCGAGGATGCCGCTTACATCACCGGCGCCGTCCTGCCGGTGGACGGCGGCGTAGCGATGGGGCACTGACCTCTTTTTGGGGATACCGGCCCGCGCCGGACGGGCTGTGGGCAGCGTGGTGGGGGGCAAGGAGATGGTGGCGCGCGATGTGGTGGACGAGGCTGCGTGGCGGCCGGGGCACGGCTCCGACCGCCGGGGGGCAGGCGGGGTCAGGCAAGAGGGCGGTCAGCCTGCGTACGCTCCGCCAGGAGTGCCAGGAACTTGTGGCACAGATGCCGGTGCCGCGGCCGTTCACGCTGGACGGTCTGATCGCCGGCATCGAGGCCGAGCGCGGCCGGCGCATCAAGCTGGTGGCCATCCCTGACTATCTGCTGGCTCACACCGACGTGTGCGGCCTGTGGGTCCAACTGGCCGACGTTCCAATCGATTTGATCCTCTACGTGGAGGGCACCACGGCGTTTCACCGCGAAAGGATCATCCTCCACGAGCTTGCTCACCTGTGGTGCGACGACGTGAGCGAGGTCAGCTTCGAGCACCTCGCCAGGCTCCTCCCGGATCTTCCGCCCAACGTCCTGCACCGTCTGGGCAAGCGAGGCCGCGTCATGGCCCGGCACCGCTACGACACCCCGGTCGAGAGGCGCGCCGAGATGGTGGCCGATCTGCTGCACCACGAGGCGTACGGCACCGACTACATCGAGGATCCCGTGCTCCGGTACCTCGACGAGGACCTTTCCCGTCTGAACTTCATCCCCCGCACTCGTACCCCCCGGAAGAACCGTGCCCGTCTCTGATGCGTTCGTCTGCCTGATCATCGGGCTTCTGCTGCTGCAAGCCGCTGTCCGTCTGCCGAGCGCGCTGCGTGGCCAGCGCCGCGAGCGTTCCTTGTGGGGTGCCTTCGCCGCATTCGCCGCCGCCTGGTGGCTGCGCACCGACACCGGTCGCGCCGTAGTCGGCCCCCTGGGCATGAACGACTTGCCCACGCTCCTCAAGCACGCCCTGGCCATTGTCGGGATCTGTGTGCTGCTGACCTATGTCACGGATGTCTACCGGGACGACGACGCCACGGCCCGCCACATCAAGATCACCTCCGTGGTTCATCGCACGGCAGCTCGCGCTTCGCTGGCTACCGTTGTGTGCTTGATCGCTGTGTTCTTCCTCGCCTTGGACCGCTCGAAGACCGCCGTCAACAGCCCGTATTTCATGGGCCGCCATGCCGGCGAGCCGGGCCTGGCCCTGTACCTGGGGCTGTTCAACTTCTACACGGCCGCGGCGGCTGCCGTTTGCGCCTACCAGTGGGGCCGGGCTGCCCGGCTCGCTCGCCGATGGAGTCTGCGGGCCGGGCTGACGATGATGGCCACAGGCATGGCTCTGATGGTGTTGTACGCCGTGCTGCGCACGGCGTACCTCGGGGTGATCGCTCTTCACCCCGCCGCCGCCTCGGCTGGCACCACGCAGGAGCATGTCACCGACACCGTGCTGTATGCGGCGTCTCTGCTGTGGCTGCTCGGCTCCATCACACCCGCCACCCATGCTCTCGCCACCCGAGTCCGCGCTCTCAAGGCCCTCGCCGGTCTTCATGCCCTGTGGCGGGATCTGGTCCTGGCCGTTGACGGCGTCGCACTGCACCAGCCGAGCGGACTCCTGTGCGGTCGCCGCGCCGCCGGCGTCATCAACCTGGTGCGCGACATCTTCTCTCATGACGCCACCCCGCAGATTCGCCTCGGCCGCTACGTCACCGAGATCCGCGACGTCACACACGAGCTGCGTCGCAGGGCGCCGTCCGATCTGCTCCAGCGAGCGCGTCGGCTTGCCGAAGCCGAGGGCCATGTCGCTGACGATGGCGCCGCCGTTGCTGAGGCGTACTGGCTCAAGGCCGCACTTGCGTTCGCGGACGCACCTGCCGGTGCACCCGCCGCCTTCTACACCGCCGGTGATGACTTCGCCTCGGAAGTGCCCTTGCTCTTGCGCGTCTCCCGCGCGTATCGCCAGGCCAGCCCCCATACCCGCGCAATTCTGGATGCGCTGGCTCCTGCCCACGACCCCCACACCGCAAAGTGATGACCATGAACGCTCTGACCGCATCAGCCGCTGCCGTGTTCTTCAACCCTGACGGCGAGGTCCTCATCGTCAACCCGACGTACAAGGACTATTGGAATCTGCCCGGAGGCGGCATCGACGTCGACCAGGGCGAGACCCCCTGCGAGGCGGCCGTCCGCGAGGTTCGTGAAGAACTCGGCATTGCTCCGGCCATCGGGCGTCTGCTCGTCCATGCCTGGATCACCGTTCCCGGCAGGGGCGCACAGGTGCTCTACATCTTCGACGGCGGCACCCTCAGCCCCAGCGACCAAGCGGCGATCACCTTGCAGCAGAGCGAGCTGAGCGAGTACCGGTTCTGTCCGCCCGACGGCATGGAAGACGGTCTGATCCCTCCGCACCTGGCTGACGTGTGGCAGCAGGCGCTCAGGGCCCACGCCGAGAACCGGACTGCCTACGTCCCCGTGCGCCTGTGACCAGTGGGCCCGGCCGCGCCACCAAGTGCAGGCCGGGCCGCCAGACGCTGCCTGCACAACGGTCTATCCGGAGGCGGGGTGTTCGCGTTGGGCGGCACCTTCCGCCCTGGCCTTGGCCACCTCTTGATTGATGAACGCCAGCAACTCAGCAGAGAGACCTTCCTCCTCGCCGCCGCGAGCAGCGATCGCAGCAACCTGGTTCCTAAGCACCAGCGTCTCCGCGATGACGCGCTGAATACCGGCATCGCCGGATCTGAAGATGAGGGGCGTGGTCTCCAGGGCTTCCGCGAGGGCGCCGAGAACGTCGTCGGAGGCGCTCGACACGGCGCCCGTCCTGAGCCCTCGCACCAGGTCCGCCGTCAGCACATGCGCCCCGGCCCTGCTGTTCCCCCGAGCGGCGACCTCGACGTCCGACAACGGATCCGGCAGCTGCTCCAGGAGATACGTGATCTTCCCTTCGAGCGTGGTGGGCAGCGTCGTACCGCCGGCTTGGACGGCGTCTGCGGGTTCCGGCTCGCCCGGCTCCGGGACGTCATGGCCGAAGGAACGCTCTTGCGCCCGCCGCAGCGCCTCTACGCTGACCCCGTACCCGTCGGCCAGGCGCTGTTCGTATTCCTTCGCCAGCCGGCGTTGCGCGTTCTCCGCGGCAGCCACCGGCCCGGCCGTGCTCGTCTTTGTCAGTTCGCGAGTCGCGGCCTGGGAGTAGCCGGCATCAGCGCGCAGATCTTTGAGATCGGGGCGCCCCGCGCGCGGGAACAGCACGTCCAGGTCCCGCCCTACGGCCTCGGCGAGCCGTGGCAGCTTCTCCGGGTCAGGCACCGACCGCCCGGTTTCCCAGGCGCTCACGCGCGCAGAACTGACGCCCACTGCCTGAGCGACGTCGCTCTGCTTGAGGCCCTCCTCCCGGCGAGCGATCAGCAGCCGCTGGGCCTCGAACCGACGGGCCGGCATCCAACACGTCCTTCCAGGTCCGGCGAATGTATCTAGGTCACTCTAGCCACTTGATCCGTAGATCAAACGAGGATAGTTTCGTTTGACTGATTGCGCCAGGGCGGCAGCTCTGCGCTATTTCGCCATGCCGGTCCCTGTACGCGGCTGCCCCGTCGAGGCGGGACAGGCCAAACACAACATCCGGCCCGTCCTCCACGGAGTCACCGTGCACGAGCTAGCCACCGCATCCCACCGGTCCACCACGCCCCAGGGACAGGCGAAGCAACTCGTCCCGCCTCCCGCTGCAACTTGTACCGCAGCCTTTAGCTAAGTCTGGATCTTGTCGAAGGGTCCGCATATGTTCGTCGTCCCCCGCCGGGCACCCTGCCCGGCGGCAGAGACGAGGAGGAACAGCGTGGGCCTTACACGAACCAGCCGGGCCGGGTAGCCCGAAAACAGCGACGGCGCCCGAGAGGTGCGAACTCTCAAGCGCCGACCGCCCAATGGAACTCCTGCCCGTGCGAGGGCCGGAGATTTACCCACCATCACCGCACCGGGCCCATTCCCAAACACACCCCGGAGCGGCGCTCACTTCAGAGGAGAGTGTTGCATGCGCGCTGCCCTGCGCAAAAGGTCGGTCAGCCCGACCGGCGCGGCAGTCTGCCCCCCGTCCGCCGTCGACCGGACACCGGTCCAGCGGGGTCCGCTCGGGCTTCGCGCAGGAGGTGGGGCCTGATGGCTCGTATCCGTACGGTCAAGCCTGAGATGTTCGAGTCGGAGTCGCTGGCCGAGTGCTCGGTCACCGCGATGTTGACCTTCATCGGGTTGCTGACGCAGGCCGATGACTCCGGCCGACACCGTGACCACCCGGCCATCATCGCCGGGCGCCTGTGGGCCTTGCGCCCTGAGCACACCGCCACGCATGTCGCGCAAGACCTGGAAGAACTGGCCGCCTCCGGGCTGATCTGCCGGTACACCGGGTGTGATGGGCGAGGCTGGCTGCACATCACCACCTGGGAGCGGCATCAGAAAATCGACCGTCCGTCTGCCTCCCGCGTGCCGCGCTGTGTTCAGCACCAGGCGGGCCACAAGTGCGGTGGATGCGGTGCCGGCCAGTGCCCCAACGTCACGCAGCCCGCCCCCCGGGGTGCTGCGGCGACACCTCGTGGAACCCTCGCCGAAGATTCGTCGAAGGCTCGTGGAACCCTCGCTCAGGTAGCGGACATGGCTCCCGCAGCCTCGGCAGCCCTGTCCGGGCCCCCGGCGCCTGCGGCGGATCCCGCCCTTTCCGAAGTGCACGGCACAGCCAGTCCCCGCACTCGGCAACCTGACGTTTCCGCAGGTCAAAAGGAATTCGGCGAAGGTTCGTCGACTCCTCGCCGAAGCTTCGACGAACCCTCGGCGTCTGGATCTAGGATCTTGGATCCTGGATCTTCCCTTACGGGGCGCGAGGCGCCCGCAGCCGACGCCCCCTCGGTGAAGGTCTCGGCCAAGCATCTGGTGGCCGAGTACGTCCGAGGCTGCAACCGCCGCCCGCCGGAGGACTTCCTCGGGCATCTGGGCCGGAAGGTCAACACCCTGCTCGACGAGCAGTTCAAGGCGGACGACATCCGCGCTGCGCTCGACAAACTGCGGGCCAAGGGACTCAACCCCAGCGTCCTGCCGAGCCTGGTGAACGAGATCGTCAACGCCACGCCGCAGTCGGCCGCCGCACTGTCGTCCGCCTCCGGCGCGGGGCCCTGGGCCAGCACCGGCAACGCCTACACGCCGTACCTCAACCCCACCGCCGAGCCGACGACGTTTGGAGGCCGCCTGTGACCCGCGCCCGCTACGCCGACCCGCAGCCCGCGATCTCCGAGCGGCTGCGTGAGCGCCTGGAGGCCAAGCTCGCCGAGCGCGGCCTGGACGTCGGCCTGGAGCGTCCCCTGCCGGGCACCCCGGAGCCGATCCCGGCCCTGGAAGCCGCCCAGGCCCGCATCCCGGTCGACTACCGCGCGGCCCTGCCCGAGCACCCGGACGTCGCCGCCTGGGTGAACACCATCGCCAGCAACGCCAGGGTGCCGAACGCCGCGGGGATCAACCCGCACTACGGCACCGCCGGGCGCAGGGAGATCACCCACGGGCCCAGCCTGCTGCTGTGGGGCCCCACCGGCGCCGGCAAGACACACGAGGCGTTCGGTGCGATCCGCGCGCTGACCGGTGCCGGGTGTGGCGTGCTCTGGCACGCCACCACCGCTGCCGACCTGTACGCCGATCTGCGCCCGCGCGCCGGAGCGGACTCCGAGCACCTGCTGCGGCGGATCATGCGGATCCCGGTGCTGCTGCTCGACGACCTCGGGGCGGCCAAACCGAGCGAGTGGACCGAGGAGATCACCTTCCGGCTGGTCAACTGGCGCTGCCAGAACCGGCTGCCGACGATCTTCACCAGCAACATGCCGCCCGTGCGCACCGACCGGATGCCCGCGCGCCAGGCAGTGCTGCGCGACAAGGTCGGCGACCGCGTGCTCTCCCGCCTGTCCGGCATGTGCACCGCCGTCGAGTTCACCGGGCCCGACCGCCGTTTCCAGCGCCCCTGACCTGCCCCCGCGCCACCGATCACACGTGCGGCCCCGTCTGCCGCACCCTGTCCCGCCTCGCCGCACACCGCCACACCACGGTGCTGCCTGCCCGCCTTCCCGCGAGGCGACCTCGGAGACTCCCATGCGCTACAAGACCACCAACGACTCCCCCGCACCGGACCTGCGGGGAACCGGCGACCACAGCTGGCACGCCCGGGGCGCCTGCCACGGCATGGACCCTGCCCGCGCCGACAAGCTGTTCTTCCACACGGTGCGCGACCGCCGGTCCATCGCCGAGGCCAAGCGGATGTGCGCCACCTGCCCGGTGAGGAAGGACTGCTTCAACTACGCGATCGACCACCAGGTCATCTTCGGCATCTGGGGCGGCCTGACCGACAAGGAACGCCAGCAGTGGCTCAAGAAGCGCAGTGAGCGCCTGGACTACGACCGCGTTCGCGCCACCCTCCAGGGCCGCGACGTGCCGCTGAGCACCGCGGAGCGCAGCACCGTCATCCATCATCTTCGCCTGCGTGGGTGGAGCCCGGAGCGCGTAGCCCACCGGATGAATGCCGACCTCGACTGGACCCGCGACCTGATGCGCGAAGCCGCCCGTGCCATCGAGACCCGCGACCTGTACTGGGGCCTGGTGGAGGAACACGACGGCGAGCTTCGCGAGCCTCACCCCGACGACCCGGATGAGCAGCACATGGCGACGCACGGTCGCGAGGTGCAGTCCCACGCCCTGATCTCCTCGCTCGGAAAGGCCGCATGACCCACCGCACCGCAGCGCACCCCGCCGTCGCGCCCGTCGGCTTCTGGGACCGCCTGGCCATCGTGGTCCTGGGCCTGGCCGGATGCGCCCTCAGTTACGACGCCTTGCAGCAGATGGCCGTCGCCATCCACATCCGCGGATTTCTCACCTACCTCTTTCCGCTCGTGATCGACGGCTTCATCGCCTACGGGGTGCGGGCCCTGCTGGTCCTCTCCGAGGCTCCGCTGCGTGCCCGGCTCTACGTCTGGGTCCTCTTCGGTACCGCCACCGCAGCAAGCATCTGGGCCAACGCCCTGCACGCGGTCCGCCTCAACCAGCAGACCATCCGCACCGGTTTGCAGCTGGGCGACACGGTCGTCGCTGTGCTCTCCACCCTCGCCCCGCTCGCGCTGGCCGGCGCGGTTCATCTGTACATCCTCATCACGCGCTACCACCCGGCCGACCAGGATCCTGCCGAGGCCCCCGCGGACCACCCGGCGGTCCGGATGGAGGCGACGGGGTCCGCCGGGCACCTGCGCGCGGACCACGCCGGGGTGGACCACCGTGACGGACGAGCCACCCACACTGGTCCGCCGGAAGGGCCTGGTCCGGTGGGGGCGGACCATGGCGCCCTCGCGGTCCAGATGCCGGACCGCGAGCACACACGGGCCGCGGACCAGGTCACGGAACCCGGTGAGCCCACTGCGGACCAGCGGACCACCGCTGGCCGGAAAGCAACGCGTAGCGAGGGCCGGACCAGCAACGCCGCAGGTCAGGCGGGTCCTGGACCACATGGTCCGACGGACCACGACCGGGCGGACCACGCACACGGTCCGGCCGAAGGACCCGGCCCGGCAGGCACGGACCAAGCAGCCCCGGCAGACCAGATGCCGGACCGCGAGCACCCGGAGACCGCGGACCACGACACGCGGACCACGGACCAAGCGGCCGACTCCACCCCCGCGGACCAGCAGACCACCCCCACCCCGCACCAGCCGGACCACGGAACGGACCAGGACGGTGCCCCCTCGGCGGACCAGGACGAGGACGGGTCCGGGGGCGGACCGCACGGTGCCCGGACCACGGACCAGGAAGCCTCGGCGTCGGACTCGCGGACCAAGCCTGCGGACCAGGACGAGGTCCCGTGGGAAGTCAAGGTCGCGGTCGCGCGCAAAGCCGCCCTCGAAGAAGGCCGGATGACCCGACGGGCCATCCGCCCTCACCTGCGCAACGCCAATATCAGCGTCAGCAACAGGCACTTCCGTGTCCTCCAGGACCAGCTGTACGCGGACCCCGCCCTCGCACACCTGCCCCGAGACACCAGGAGATCGCGATGAGGACCTGCGACCGCTTCGCGCGCATCAAGAGCGGCTACGAGCAGGACATCACCTACCTGCGCAACCACTCGCAGCGCAGCGCGGACACAAAGGCGGCGAAGACGAGCGCGACCAACGCCCTGGCCGTGAAGTCCCGCATGGCCAAAGCCCTCGGCCAGCACTTCGCAACCTGCCCGATCTGCGGATGACCAGACGATAACCGCAGGTCAAACGGCCCATGCCATCCCCGTTAAGCGGTGGTCCGGCCCGACGCCAAACCACTGCCCCGACCCTGGAGGCCCCGCCATCCGCTCCCGCCACCCCCGTACGACGATCCCGACCGCAGCCGAAGCCGGCGCCTGGGCTGAGGTCCTGGTCCGCCACCGCCTCCTGCACGCCGCCGTCCTGGGCCCGAACGGGCAGTGGCTCGTGCAGCACGCGCCCGAGGGCAGCGTCCGTGTACTGGACGGCGCCGCCCCCATGGTCGAACTCGCCGCGCAGATCCAGCACCGCACCCGCACCACGAGGAACCGCATCCGATGACGAACCCGAACGAACCCCAGCCCCACGCCTCCGTTGAGCCGGGCATCAACTCGCTCTCGCGGGGAGCAAGTTATCCGCCAAGACCGTCTTCCCCGTCGGGGATGACGGTCTCGGCGAAGCCCGCCCCGGGGGTGGCGGGCCCGGACCAGCACCGGGGGGCGCAGGTCCGGGAGGCAGCGACCGAGGGCGGATCGCAGCCGGAGAAGCAGTCATCACGCAGCAAGCGCCGCGCTCCAAAGAAGACCGCACGCAAGCGCTCGCCGAAGTCCGGCGACGATAAGCGCGTTCACGTCATTTACGTCCGCCTTAACGCCGGCGAGAAGACCGTGCTCACCTCAGCCGCGACCGCCACTCGTACAAGCCTGCCCGCCTTCCTTGCCCGCAGTGGTCTCGTCGCCGCGCACGATCTCGACAACACCGCCGCTGCGATAGCCGGACGCCGGGAGACAGTCTCCGAGCTGTTCGCCGCCCGTCGCCACCTTCACCAGGTCGGCAACAACCTCAACCAAGTGGCCCGCGCCATCAACTCCGGTGCCTGGCCTCCCGAACTCGACGCCGTCCTGGCCGCCACACAGCGGGCAGTCCAACGTGTCCAGGACGCCACCGACCAGCTCCTCCAGCAGAACTGAGATCAAGACCGGCATGATCGCCAGGATCCACAAACGCGGGAAGCGCACCATGGGCCTCCTGTCCTACCTGTACGGGCCGGGCAAAAGTGAGGAGCACATCGACCCGCATCTCGTCGCCTCCTGGGACAACGGTGCTCCTGATCCCGGCCGCAACCCGAGCGCCACTCTCAAGCAGCTCCAGCGCCTGCTCGACCAGCCCGTCGAGAACATCGACGAGGCTGAACGACCGAAGAAGCACGTCTGGCACCTGTCCGTGCGCAACGGCACCGAGGACCGCATCCTGACGGATGAGGAATGGGGCGACATCGCACGCCGCATGGTCGCTGCCGCCGGCATCGAGGACCCCGAGGAAACTACGGGCTGCCGCTGGGCGGCCGTTCGCCACGCTGACGATCACATCCACATCGTGGCCACCCTCGTGCGCGAAGACGGCTACAAGCCCGACCTCAACTTCGACGCCGTCCGCGTTCAGGCCGAAGCCCGTCAGCTAGAAGCCGAGTTGGGACTGCGCCGCCTCAACAAGGGCGACGGCACCGCTGCCAAGCGGCCCACCAGTGCGGAGCGCCACAAAGCGGAGCGTCAAGGCCGGGGGCAGACCGCCCGCGAGGAACTGCGTGAGACCGTCCGCCGGGCGGTGGCCGGTGCCGCGAGCGAGGAGGAGTTCTTCGACCGGCTGGCCGCCTCTGGCCTGCTCATCCGCAAGCGCCAAGCACCCTCCGGTGACCTGCTCGGCTACAAGGTCGCGCTCGTCGACGACCGCAACGAGGACAACAAGCCGGTCTACTTCGCGGGCTCCACGCTCGCCCCCGACCTCTCCCTGCCCCGCATCCGCGAACGCTGGTCGGCCTCCCAGCAGGGCCCCGCCACTGCTCCGGACGACCGCGCGGGCGCGCCGAGCGGTCCGGCACAGGCACGGCGCCGCACGGCAGCCGCCGCCTGGCAGGCGCTCTTGATCATCGACCAGGGCGCCGACCAGCAGGCGGCAGCACTCATCGCGGCATCCGGTGAAGTCCTCGACGCCCTCGCAAAGACCTCTGCCGCCCACACCCGCAAACAACTCCAAGAGGCAGCGAGGGCTTTCGAGCGGGCCTCGCGTTCCCACGTACGCGCCGAGCGCGGCCACGACCGCGCGCTGCGCCAGGCCGCCCGCGACCTCGTCTACGGCGGCCCCGCCCTGGGGCGCGGCGAGGACGGCGCCACCACCGCCATGGTGATCGACATGGTCGCCTTCCTGGTCATCGCCGCGGCCCACTGGCACGGCCGCAAGAACCACGCCCAGCAGGCCGCTGCCGCCCGCCAGGCCGCCGAACTCCTGCGCGCCGCCTACCAGTCCGCCGCCCAGCACCCGATGGCCGCTTTGCGCCACCGTGGCCGCCGCCTCTCGCAGCCGCTCCAGCGGCGCCAGGCGGCCCACCTGCACCAGGCGGTGCCGCATCTGGCCGAGCAGATCCTGGCCGAGCCAGGCTGGCACGCGCTCGCTGCCACCCTCGCCGACGTCGAGGCCGCCGGCCACGAGCCCGGTGCGCTGCTCGCCGAGGCCGTCGCCCGCCGCGAACTCGGCACGGCCGAGTCGGTCAGCGATGTCCTGGTCTGGCGGCTGCGGCGCCTGGCCGGCCTGCCCGCCGACGCCTCCGCCATGCCCGACCCGGGCACCACCACACCACAGCGCACCGGGCGTCCGAAGCGGCCCTCCACCGGCCGCAACCCCCGTCCCCCGAAGGCGAGATGATTCCCGAATGCGCAAGTTGCAGCAGGTCAAAGACCTGGGGCACTCTCCGTGTGGCCGATGAACGACGAAGAGGGGGACATATGTTTCGACGCCGCGCGGACCGCGAGTTCCGTGACGCCCAGCGCGCCGGCCAAGCGATGCTGCAGATGCACGCGACCTGGTCGGCACCCGACTTCGCCAGCCCGGCACCCGACCCGGCGCCGCCCGCTCACACCGGGAGCATCGGGGTGGTGCCCGACTTCCCTCCGGCGGACCTGCGCGCGCCATCGCGCCACGAGGTCGAGGGACTGATGATGCGCTGGGAGCAGCCGCTCGTCATCGACGGCGAGGTCCGCGCGTGCCCGCAGTGCGGCGCATACCGGGACTGGGTCGTCTTCAGCATGCGCGACGACACGATCTGGCTGCGCTGCCGCGCCGGCCACAACACCGCCGAGCCGCGCCTGGACCCGGCCTGGTACAACCGCAACTCCGGCCCTGTGGACCACTTTCACCCCACACTGGATGACGGCCTGCGCCACCTGGGTCACTGACCACCCACGCCCCCAGCGCCGGATCGCATGCCCGCGTTGCACCGTCCGCTCCGCCTCTCGAAAGGGCCCCGTTTGCGTCGCCACTCCACCACCGCGCTCGTCCTGACCGCACTCGCCTCCCTCGCCTTTACCGGCTGCTCCGACGACAGCTCTGGATCCTCGGAGGGTTCACCGGCAGCGGCCTCTTCACCCCCCGATGCGAGCCGTACGGCCGGGCCCACACCGCTGCCCTCGGCCGCGCTGGACGCATTGCTCCTGAGCGAGCAGGACCTGGGTGAGGGCTACGTACGCAAGGCGGAGCGCGCCCAGCAGGACGTGACGGTGATCGGATGCCCTGCGCTGGAACGGCTTGGTGGCAACGTGGCGTCCGGCGGGAGCCTCCACCTCCCGCGGAGGGCGAAGACCGCGTTTACGTACGGCGCCGGCGGCACCTCCGAGATGAGCGAGGAGCTCTACAGCGACACCCCTAGCAAGCTGTCCGACGGCATCGGCCGCATCTACGACGCGATGGCCTCCTGCCCGACGTACCAGGTCGTCTCAGGCACCACAGCCATCGACATGACCACTCAAGCCACCACCGCACCCAAACTCGGCGAGGAGCAGTGGAGCCAGCTACTCACCTACTCCGTGGGCGGGCAGCGCAGCGTCATCAAACAGACAGCGATCCGCTCGGGCACCGTGGTGGTCATCGTTGCCGGATCCCCGGCGCTCGTCGATGCCCACCTAGGCAAGGCACTCGCCAAGATCCAGGCCCGCTAGTCCCCCGCCTCCAAGCATGGTGTCCCGGCCGGTGCCCCGCAGCGGCCGGGGCATCGTCGCGTCTCCTCGCCGGCCGCTAGTAACGCATGCACCCCACGAAGTCGTTCACGGTCTCCTCGGCGTCACTCACGTCGTACATCACCATCGCGCGGGTGGGGATCTCCGGCTCCGGCGGGCGCAGAGGGTTCGCCTCCAGCAGGCGGAGCACATGGTCGGGAAGTGGCCGGAGCACCGGCTCGCGAACCTCATCGGTCGGCTCGTCGCCGAGCCAGGAGCCGACGCTGACCTCCGGGGTCCCTCCACAGGCATGGCTCGGAGAGGCGAACTTGCGGCGGTTGACTCGCTGCACGGTCGCCCATCCTGAGCGTTCCATGGCCTCGGCCCGCTTCTGTATGGCCTTCAGCGTGAGCGTGCCACGAGAGTGTGGCGCATCGCTCTTGTCCTTCAGGTCGCACAGCACCTGGTTCCATGGCGCGGAGATCCTCCTGAGCTGCACATGGGAAAGCCGCCGGCTGTCGCCGAGCGCCTTCCGGAAGAGTTGCTCCTGGACGTGGTGGGCTGACAGTAGCGAGCAGCCGTGGTGCGAATGGTCAGGAGCCGTATGCCCGCACAGCGAAGCCGCCGCGTCCTTTCGGATCGACCACGACTCGTGGTTATAGAGGAGGTATACGGGGATGCACCCCGTGGCCTGGGCGTCGTGAATGAGCAGATCGCACTGGTACGCGTGACGCTCATCCAGCCAGTAGCCGAACCCGTACTGCCTTTCCCTGGACTCTTTCTTGGCCTGGATCCGGAACCCCAGACCCTCAGATTTGTTGTGGATCCACAGTTCCCAGTCCGCGCCGTTGAAGCTCTCCTGTGCCTTGGTGAACTGAATGACTTTGACGCGACTGCCCATGGCCTGGCGCAGATGACGGATATGAACGTCCGTGAAGGTCTCCTCACCAGGCGGCGGAGTATGCGGTCCGTAGCCGTCACGGAGCCAGTGGTAGGTGTCGGAAGCCATCCATTTCAGAAGGCCGCACAACGACGGATTCGATCCGGGCCAGACGGTCTGCTCACGAGGGCGAGGACGGGGCGACATGATCATTGGCTCATCAGATCACCGTGCTCCGGGTGTTCCAAGGGCCAATTTCATCGCACGTACGGCGAAGGCCCGGCAGGCCAAGCGCCTACCGGGCTGCGGACGGTCAACGCATGCTCTGATGCTTACCGTTCAAGTCTCGGCCGGGCCGAGTTAGGGCGCTCCACGGTGACGAGGCGCTCGCGGCGCAGGCGGACCTCGCTGAGGCGGTCCTCGCCGGGGAGGTACACAAGCAGTTCGGTGGGCCCCGCGGTGCCGTGGCCGAGGACTTCGGCGACATGGTGACGCTGGGCGCATCCGGACAGGGTGTAGGCGTCGCCGGGTTCCAGCGCAGAAGCAACGTCATAGAACGTGTCCCGTGCCCGGTCCTGCCAGCCTGCCGCCGCCTCCCGCGAGCAGGGCAGCGTCTGGATCTGCCGCAGCACCTCCGTCTCCTCCCAGCGGCGTCGGCAGGGCGCGCACGTCTCGGCACCGTGGTGGGGGTGCTCAAGCGGCTGCCCGCAGTACCCGGTGCTGGTGGTCGCGTCGCGGTAATGGCCTGTGACGAGGTTGCCGCAGCCTTTCGGGGCCCAAAGCACAGCCTCGTCGACATGGCACGGTTCGCCGCTGGGCAGCGTCAGCTCGCCAGCGGTGTGGTGGAAGCGGTCAAGAGCGGCGTCGAGTGTGTTGCAGTTGGCGCACACGCGTCGCGCGGCGGAGGGCCGGTCGTCGAGCGGTTTGCCGCAGAAGCCGAGCAGGTGCCCAGGGATGGGCCGGTGTGAAGATGCACTCTTGCCCGCGCCCGCAGCCGGGCGGAACTCCGGCTCGCCCCCTGGGTGGGGTGCCGTGGTGAGGATGAGCCAGGCGCGCGTGCAACTCTGGCACAACGTATGGGCCGTGTGCTCACCAATGGGCTGGAGGCCGGGGGCGTGGGTGCCGCATGCCGTCACAGGCTGGGCATCGGCGAGCAGGACGCCGTAGTGGGCGGTACCGTTCGTACGCCCGATGGCGAACCGGATCAGTGGCCGGGGCAAAAGACCTCCGTGAGGTAGACGGCGGGGAAGAAGCAGACGGTCAGACGCGTACGGCGCACAGGCCGTCGTGGTCGGTGGCCAGGCGCAACCGTCTTCGCAGGGATGACCGGCTCGGGCCTGGGTGGTGGCGGCCCGTTCATGGCAGCTGACGCACCAGGCGGGTGCATGGGCGAGGTCGCGGTTGCGGGCGAGAAAGCCGATGGAGCGGCAGCGCTCGCAGCGCTGGGCGTCGTAGGCAGGGCGTGGGTGCATCGGGAACACCTCTTTCAAGGACTGAGGCGGGGTGTAGCAGGAAGGCGCCGGTGCCCGGCCGGTGTTGGCGGCCGGGCCCAAGGTCAGTCCCGACGGACGATCGTGAGGCGCTCTTCCGCACTGCGTGGCAAACAGTGGCGTGCCACCGGGGCCGGGGACGCGAGCGAGGCAGCGAAGATGGCGACCAGCTCGTTGGGAACGCTCGGGCTGAAGTTCGCACACCAGAGGTAGGGAGCGCCGAACGTGGGCTCAGCCCACGCCTGCCAGCCCATCCGGTCTTCCTCCAAGCCGGCGTCCGCGATCAGGTCCGGCAGCAATTCGAGCGAGACGTGCGAGGCGAAGCCCGGGTCCGTGGCGGCGGTGCCGGGGCGGTCCACGTCACGGATCCAGCCCTGCCTGCTCAACGCCGCCACGACCACCTCGTACTCCGCAAAGCCGGTATCGGGCAGCGCACTGGCGTCGAGGGCGATGAGGAAGTCGTGCAGCGCCTCAGGCGGCACGCCGGTGGTGAAGTAGGCGTTCCACTGCACCAGCACGCTGCCCGCCGTCGGACGGGCGGAGATTTGCAGGGCGACCTGGAGTCCACCGAGCGTGAAGGGGCTGCTGGCCAGGATCCATTCGGCTGCGCTCAGCCCGTCCGGGCTCACGTACAGCAGGGTGTCGCGGGAGGTCGGCCACATGCGCCAGCCCAGCCCGGTCAGGGTGTCGCCGATCTGCTCGGCAAGGACGTCGTCGTCGCCGGCCAAGTGGCGCGGGGTGACCCAGCGCACCGGATGAGGCGAAACGGGGTAGGAGGAGTCAGAGGGATGGTGCGGGTGCAGGGGCGCCTCCGTGGTCTCGTCGGTGGTTCACTGCCCGCCGCTGGGGCGTGCGCCGCGCCGCCGGCGCGGCGGGGCCTCGGTCGGCTCGTGCCAGCTCAACGCGACCGCGACGTGGGGCAGGAGGGGGCCGAACTGTTCGGCTTCTTCCACGTCCGGCTCGGTGAGGAACAGCACGGGATGCCCCTCCTCGATGCGGGCGGCGACGGGGCCTGCGCGGTGGGCCATCGGGAAATCGGGGTTGAGAGCAAGCTGTACGACGGCGCTGTGGTCACAGGCGGACAACTGGTCGAGCAGGTCGCCAACGGTCGGCTCGGGCAATGTGCCGAACGCCGGGGCACCTTTGGCCTCAGCGATGAAGACAACGGGTCGGTCGGCGTCATCCCGGGTGGGGACCACGCTTCCCAGACGGCGGGCGGTACGCGCGAAGGGGTTGATCCACAGGCGGACCACCACGTCGCGGTCACCGGCGGACAGGCTCTCCAGCAGGTCGCCGACGGTCAGCTCCGGGGCCAAGACGCATCTCCTCGCAGTAATGGGCGCCCCACCAGGGGCCGAGGGCAGGGTACGTGCCGTGGCCGAGCGGCAGCTCCCAGCCGCGCGGTGACACAGGTTCACAGCGGCCGGGAGGTGGCCAGCACGTGCTGGACCGTGGCCGCGACGATCTCCGCCGGCGTCTCGGTGCCGAAGCGGACCCGGTAACCGGGAACCGTGGCGGTTCCGGTGACGGCGAGAGTCCAGCCGTCACCGTCGGTGCCGGGGCGTCCGAGCGGGAACCACCCGAGATAGAAGCGACCGTCCTTGCTGCTGACATGGACATCGGCCCGGTCGTCCACGACGAGGTGGAAGAAGTTTGCCGTGAACAGGTTGGTGACCATCGTCGGCTGGCCGGCGCCGAGCTGCCACCAACGCAGCCGCAGCGCCTCGGTGGTGGTGGAAAATCCGGGGGTGGACGCGTCCACGGTCACAGGCATCACCTCTCTGACCTGGGGTTTCGGGGGAAGGTCGTCTACGTTGACATGCCCCTGGCCTCTTCCACCAGTCCTTGCGTGCTCTTTCCTGTCTGCCCCCGGCGAACTGACCTTTGGACACGGGTGGGGCGGCATTGGAGTGACGAGACGGCGCGCCACGCCTGTGACCGGGTCCAGCCCTCGGCCGATGTGATCGGATTGAAGCGGTGGGCCCGGCGGGGTCCGTGCCCTGTGCTCGACCCGACATCGAGCACGCCGTGGAGAAGCCAACTCGGCCGGTACCGCTGCGTGGTCCGGTTGTTCCTCGTAGCTCTGTGCCGCGGGTTGTGTCGGGACGGCCCTGCGGTGTTGAGGGGCTTCGAATTATGAAGACAACCGCCGTCGAACGTCGCGCCGAACTGCTGCGTCTGTACACCGGTCTGCCCTGGCAATCCGCCCGGCGCCGGGTTGAAGCCGCTTCGCCCGGCTCTTTGCTTATCCCGCAACCGAGCGCAGACCAGTTGCTGCTGGAGGCCCGGGTGATGGCCGCACTGGCCTGGCGTCGGATCACCACGCTGCACCCCTGGGGCATCGAATACGTCGACCCGCGACCCGACCGCCTCCTGATCCGCTTCGAGGCTGACCCAGGCGAGCGGCCCGACCCAGACGAGACCCAGGCCCTGGACCTGGCCGAGGCGCTATTGCCGCGCGCCGACGAATACGGTGACGTCAAAGGGGTGCCAGGGGCCCGTACCTACGTCGAGGGCGGTCAGGTGGTCTTGCGCGTGCTGGACACGTCCGCCTCCGTCACTCTGCTGGGTCTGGACCCCGACGACTGGCTGCGCGCCGTCGACGTCCAGGATCGGCAACTGGGCGCCTATGGCATGAGGCCGTGCCACCGCGACCAGCCAGCCCGGTGGCACCCTGCCGAGCGTCCCTACCGGCGGCCGGGCCGCCGGGGTACCGCGGCTTCGGCCTGGCTGACCAGCGGGTTGCTGCGCCGGGTCGGCCTGATCCGTACCCTGGGCACGCCGCTGGCCGTAACGGGCTGGCTCGGTCACCACGAACGCAACGGCGGCGAACGCTGGATCATCGACCCCACGTTCGCGGAAGGCGCCGGCGCCACCGGCCACCGGCGGCTGATGGCACTGCTCGCGGCGCCCGGCTGGGGCCTGCCCCTTGCCCCTGCGGACGAACACTGCGTCTGCCATCTGCCGCCCGGCTACAGCGACCAATGCACCACCGTCACCGCCGGCCAGGCCGAATGGCGCGGAGTGCTGGAGGTTCGCGCCATCCAGCGATGCGGCGAACGCCTGAAGCAAATCCGGGACTGGGGCCCGGCGACCTACGCTGCCCAACAGCGCCTTGCCCTCTCCGTGCCCACGTGGGTCGACCGCTGGCTCGAGCGCGGCGGATCTCGTGTTCCATAGGAAGCAGTGGGCACCGTCAGTCCTGCGAGTGCCCGTTCCATTCGGTGAACGGGCACAGCTCACGGGACGAGGGCAATCAGGGTCCTAGTCCGTAGCAGCGGGCCCGTCAGGAGACGGCCGTACGCCAAGATGCGGCCAGCTCCACGAGCCGTCCGCGAAGTGCGCCGCGCTGCTCCTCCAGGTCCTCGGAGACGGTTGAGAGGAGATAGATGTTGTCACGGTAGAGGCGGAATCCAATGCTCTTCCACCCATAGGCGATCTTGGTGTTCACGCGATCCCATTCAGCTCGATTTTTCAAGCTCCGGCTGTCGAGGTCGGTGACCCCGGGCGAGCAGGCGACGGCCCGGCACCCGGGCATCAGCCGGAAGATGGCTTCCGAGGCGAGGATCGTGCCCAAGCCCTGCCCCCGCCACTCCTCGCGCAGGGTGACCCGGTCCATGACGAGCAGGGCTGATCCGCTGTATTCCAGCAGTTCGCTGACCTCGTTGGTGAAGTAGCCGGTGACGGGGTCGAGGAGGACCTGCGCAATCTCGTTCAGGTCCTCCGATTCATCTGCCAGCGCAGCGTGCGCGTTGCGCCCACGGTCAAGGTGCACGCGGAAGAAGGTCATCGAACCCACGGCACTGTCGCTCAAGGTGTACGCCGGACAATGGTCCGCTTCGCACGCACCGGGCGCGGTTGGACAACGGCTGTTGTCGTGCCTCCGGCGCCGGTGGAGGACCTCGACGCGCCACTCTTCGAGAGTGTCCGCGTGCGGGGTGTCGCTGAGCGAATCGGCGAAGACGAAACGCAGGTGCAGCTCGGCGGGGTCGCCAGGGAGCGGCGAGGGTTCGGTCACCGCCGCAGCCTAATCACCCCGGAGGGGCCGAGGGTGCGGAGGTCGCGACCCAACGGTGCCTTAGCTGGGCACGACGAAGCCCCCGGATTCGAGAGCGAATTCCGGGGGCTGTATTCGAAGGGGGGGCGGGTGTTAGCTCTCCGTGGAGCCGTCATGCTCGGAGTCGTCCGACCGACGTCGGCGAGCGACCAGGACGGCACCTGCGCCGGCAGCGAGGAGGACGGCGGCCCCGCCGATCAGCCACGGGGTGGCGTCAGCGCCGGTGTGGGCGAGGGAGCCCTCCGGCGTCGAGGTCTCGGGGGTCGCAGGGGTCTCGTCTGGGGCCGGCATGTGGGTGGCCGGTGCAGAGGGTGACGGCGTCGTGTGCAGGGTCGGCTTGTCCGTCGGGGTGACCGGTGGCTTCGTG
Source organism: Streptomyces sp. NPDC005878 (assembly GCF_040629815.1). NCBI lineage: Bacteria > Bacillati > Actinomycetota > Actinomycetes > Kitasatosporales > Streptomycetaceae > Streptomyces > Streptomyces sp. NPDC005878. The sequence continues at coordinate 220,169 of NZ_JBEXWK010000006.1, read as the reverse complement.
GGCGGCACCGTCGGCGGGATGGTGGGCGGCGGGGTGGGCTTCGCCTTCTTGGTGTCGGTGAGGGTGACGGCAACGGGTGAGCCGGGCTTCGCGGTGAACTTCTGCGGCGTGGAATCGAGCTGGTACCCGTCGGGGGCCGTGGTCTCGGTGGCGGTGTAGGCGGTGCCGTTGCGGGAGGCGACCGGGAGCTGGGCCTTGGCGGTGCCGTCCTTGCCGGTGGTCAGGGTGACCGGGTCGCCGCCGTTGCCCGCCGGAATGATGTTGATCACGGCACCGGGCAGTGGCTTGCCGCTGTCCTTGTCGGTCTTGGTGACGGTGAAGTCGGCGGGCTTGAAGGGGTCGATGACGGTCAGGGGTGTGCCGTTGCCGGGGGTGACGATGACGTCCTGGTCGGCGACGGTGTTGTGCAGGGGGCTGCCGCTGCTGGTCTCCTTGAGGCGGTAGACGCCTGCGGCTAGGTCCTTGAAGACGAGCTGGCCATCCGCGTCGGTCTTGCCCGTGGACACCTCCTTGCCGGAGGAGTTGAGGAGGGTGAAGGCGGCGCCGGCCATCAGGTCGCCGCCGGGGTCCTTCTTGAGGATCTTGATGCCGCCGTACTCGACCATGTTCCTCGGGGCGGCCGTGGCCGGGGCGGATGGGGTGGGCTCGGGAGCATGGGCCGAGGCCGCTGGGGCCCAGGCCAGCGTGCCGGTCACGGTAGTGGCGACGGTAAGGGCGACAGCGGAGAGGGAACGGGCGGAGCGGGTAGGCAAGGAGGAACTCCAGGTTGGGGAGGTCTGTCGGGGGCGTGAGCCGGTGCTGCCGTCGGCGGCTTAGCGGCGTGCTGCGGTTCGGCGCGCTGTTGGTTGCGCGGCGCTGGGTGCCGTGGCGAGCCGGGCTCGGGAACGCCGCGGTGGTGTGCGGGTGATGCCGTGGTCGGTAAGCCAGTGGTGCGTGGCCAGGGCGCTGGGCAGGAGCACGTCGCGCAACCGGAAGAAACCGTCGCCCAGTTGGCTGCGCCGGATGAGCCAGTGCACCTCGGTGGTGGCGGCTCCCGAGGGCTCGAACAGGAGATAGGAGTCGTTTGGGTCGGGGCCTGTGAGCGTGTCCTTGGTGAGGTTGTACTGCGGGTGGTGTCGGCCGCGTTCACGGTCAATGGCCTCGGTGAGGCCGTCGGCGGGCCGCCCGCCGTAGCTGTCGCTCAGGATCCGGTGATTGCCCATCTCACGTTGCTCGAACCAGTCCTGTGCCGCAGCGAGGGTGGGCAGTTCGGCGCGCTCGATACGGAAGGTCCCGGCGATGGTGTTGCGCAGCACGTGGACGGCCACGATCGGGCTGCCGCCCGCCAGGCCCCAGCGTCCGGCCTTGTCCAGCAGCAGGGCGTACGTGTGGCGGGCGTCCTGGGTACCGAGGGTCTCCCGAACTTGGTAGCGGTCGCCGAGGGCGATCAGCACGTCGTATTGCTGTCGGGACGCGGCGTCGGCGGGCACGAAGGGGTGGAGTCCCAAGAAGGGGTAGTCACGGCCGCCGCTCACGCATGCCCCGTGTGGACGGACCGCGGGCCGGGAACGTGCGGCTCGGTGGTGAGGTCGAGGCGTTCCTGCACGGTCCGGGCGCGTTCTTGGGCCTCCGCCGCGGTGGCCGCTGTGGTGATGAGGAATCCGACGCGGGCGCTGAACATGTCGCCGTCGGGCGGCAGGGTGACCGTGTCGCCGACCGTGCGCTGGAAGGTGATCTGGTCCAGCCAGGGCGCGTCTGCGGCGAAGTCGTCGTCGAGGTGGCAGCGGGTGAGGGTGCCGGACGTGTTCGGGTAGAGCAGCCGTATCGCGGCGGCGCTGTGGCGGGTGCGGGCGAGTTCGGGGGGCTGGCCGCAGGCGGTGTCGGCGGCGGCGCGGGCCAGGTCCACGCCGGTGGCGAGCTGCACGAGGTGGCCGATCATGTCGCCGCCGAGGCGCGCATTGACCTCGATCAGGCGGGGGCGGCCGTTCACGAGCCGCATCTCGACGTGGCTCACCCCGTCGGTGATGCCGAGCGCCTTGATGGCCGAGGCGGCGACGGGCGCCACCTGGTCGAGCAGCGGATCGGCGGCGTCCACGCTGTGGGCGATCTCCTCGAAGAACGGCGGGGCGCCGAGCGTCTTGCGGGTGACGGCCACGGCAGTGGTGTGACCACGATGGGTGACGCACTCGACGGAGACCTCGGGACCGTCGAGGTACTCCTCCACCAGGACCTTGGTGCTCTCGATGCCGTCGCGTGCGCCGGCGGCGGCGAACGAGAAGCCGTCGGGGAGTTCTTCGACGCGGTCGATGCGGATGACGCCGATGCTGGCCGCACGGGCGGCGGGCTTGAGCACGATGGGGTAGCCGATCGTCTCGGCGGCGAGCGCCGCTTCCAGCAGGGAGCGTGCGGTCATCGAGGCTGCGGAGGGCACTCCGTGGCGGGCGAAGAGGGAGCGGGCCACTGCCTTGTTGCGGGCGCCTTCCATCACCTCGGGTCCGCTCGACGGCAGGCCCAGACGCCGGGCAAGACGCGCGGTTTGGGCCAAGTACCACTCGGTCCACGTCACCACCCCCGCCAGGTCGTGGCGCTCGGCGAGGGCCTGGCCTGCGTCAACCAATGCCTGGGCGTTGTCGGGATCGGCGATCTCGAAGTCGATGATGAACTCTCGCTCCCACGTGGGTTCGGCGGGAGTGATCAGGACGATGTCGTACCGCTGGGCGACGGCTTCGAGGCAGTATCCGCGGTAGTCCTGAGCCTCCGGGCCGGTGGTGGCAACGACGAGGATCGTGGGCAAGAACGCTCCAAATAGGTTCATGTAGAGGGCAGTTCGGTTTCGGCGTGGCAGTTCAGGGGGTGCGCCGGCGGCGCAGTTCGAAGGCGTGGGCCCACTCGGGGTGGTCCGCGACCAGCTGCCGCGCATACAGCGCGGTGTAGTTGTTGTTGAGCCCGCGCAGCCCCTGCGGGAGACGCCAGCGCAGGGCCTCGAACAACCCCTTCAGCCCGATGCGGGTGGCACCGGCAGCCATCCGCTCGGCCGTCAGCTTTTCCAGCGCCCGGTAGACGTAGGGATGAGCGGCGTCGAAAGCGAGGAACTGATCGGTGATCGTGGGCCTGGATCCCGCGCGAAAGGAGGGGCGGGCGACGGGTATGAGGGCCTGGGCGGCGGGCATGGGCATCGGGTTGGTCTCCGGGAGAGCGGACAGCAGGGGTGGGGTGAGGTCAGGCGAGATGGGCGCGCAGAACAGGGAGGGTGCGCAGCCGGGAGAAGGCCGTGAGCAGGCCCAGGGCCTGTAGCACCGCGCAGGCGGTGATCACGTGGCCGAGCAGGGCGGGCGGCACCGATGCGACCAGGACACCGGCCAGCGGAAACGGCAGCAGGAGCAGCAGGATCGTCACCGAGAGGGTGGCGCCGAATACCGACGCGGGGATGAGGTGGGAGCGCAGGGTGCGCAGCACCACTGTCATGCCGCCCTCGCCGGCCATGAGCACCGCGATGAGCACGAGATAGGCGGTGTAGGTCTGAGCGAGGGAGACCGCCAGGCACGCACTGGCCGCGACGGTGGCGGAGAGCGCCCCGACCGGCCACAGGCCGAAACGGTCGATCGCTCGGCGGCACACCGCGACCGTGATCAGGGAAGCGACGGCGGCCACCGACCAGATCAGGCCCACGTCAGCGCTGGAGTGTCCGAACTCCTTCATCACGATCACGGGGGCAGCGGCCTGGAGCAGGCCGACCGCCAAGTTGGAGAGGGTCAGTCCGCACACCAGCCAGCCCAGCGCGGGCAGCGCGCGCAAGGTCGTCCATCCGGTGCGCAGCCCGGCGAGGACCGGCTGCGGCTTCTCGGCGCGGGTGGTGTACTGCCGGGGGGCGAAGATGCACGCCAGGAGCGAGAAGACGGCGATCGTGACGAGCATTCCGTCGGCTCCCGCCCGCTCCAGCAGCAGGCCGGCGACAGCCGGTCCGGCCAGAGTGCCGACCTGATCAATGCCCAGGAGCACCGACTGCACCCGGTGGGCGCGCTCGCCGGCCTGGCGGCTGGCGATGCCTCCCGCCGTCTCGGCGGCGATGTAGGAGAACTCCGTGAGCACGCCGCTCGTGGCGGCGAGCAGCATGACAGCGGCGGTGGTGGCTACCCCGGTCCTCATCTGTGGCAGGGCGAAGGCGGCGGCCACGACCGCCAAGGCCCGTAGGAAGGAAGCCGTGCACAGCACGCGGGTGGTGCCGTGGCGGTCGACCATCGCTCCGGCTACGGCGAACGCGCCCAGTCGCGGCACCCACTCAAGCGCGAACGCCAGTCCGGTCAGGGGCGCGGAGTTGGTGGTGGCGAGCACCAGCAGCGGGATCCCGTACGTCGTCATCGCGAAGGCGCCGGCATCCATGCTGCGGGGCAGGTAGATGCCCCGCAGCAGGGTGGGGGCCTGTCGGCGGGCATGCCGTGGCCCGGCACTGGGTCTCACGCAGCGATCTCCCACTCATCCGCCGCATGGGAGGAGTGGAGGGCCGTGTGGTGCAGGGCGTACGCATGAGCCTTGAGCCAAGCGTCCAAGGCGCTCTGCGGGCCATCGAGGGCGACGATGGCGTCACGGCCAAGGACCGCTCCCCCAGGGGTGAGCATGCCGCTCGCGTCGCCGATCCGGGCAGTGGCATGTGCGAGTGCCGGAGTGTGGCTGAGCAGGTCGAGGGTGTGCTGGACCCGGGTGACGAAGTCCGTGGCCAGCGTGGGGAATTGATGGGCGCGGGCCCAGCGGGCGGCCGTGTCGTACACCTCGGCCAGTTCCTCGCCGCGGTCGGTGAGGCGGTAGCGGACTCGTTCGTCCTCGTCGCCGTAGACGAGGCCGAACTCGCGAGCCCGGTCGATGGCGTGGCGCAGTTGGTGGGCACTGAGGTCGTCAAAGGCGCTCTGTAGGCTGCCGCGGCGACGGCTGATGGGGCCGTTGTCGTCTATCTCGGTGATCAGGCGGACCAGTGCGGGCAGCGACAATGCCCGGATCGCGCGGCGTGCCTGCGGCTGGTTGGCGAGGATGCTGTGGGTCATCGGCGCGGCCCCTGAGCCTGCGGGAGGGCGATGGGGCGCGCCGGTATTTGGTGCGAGAACAGGTCGCCGCCCTTCCAGGCTGTGGCCGATGAGACCGCAGGCTGAATGGCGAGCGCGGCGGGGTACGCGGCTGAGGTCACGGCAGTGGCAGGTGCCGATACGCGGGGTTGGGTCGTCAGCCAGGGACCGGACGCCGCTTGCGTCACCACCGGTACGGGGGCCGCGCCCCACAGGGGGTGGGTGTCGGCGTCGTCGAGCGGGCGTCCCGCGGCCCAGGCACTCAGAGCCCGGTAGACCGGGGCGAGCGCGTGGCCGGTGGCGGTGAGCTCGTAGGCCCGGCCGTTCTTGCGGACCAGGCCGTCCCCGACCAGGCGGTCCACCTGGGGATAGACGTTGCTGAGCCGGTAGCCCGGCATCGCCGCGGCGGACAGGGCCTTGGCGCTGGAGGCGCCGCGGTCCTTGAGCACCCACAGGATCGGCGTGGCGTGCCGGGGACCGATCAGCGCGAGGGCATCCTCGATGTTCTGCGCCGGCGCGACCGTGACGAGCGGCTCCAGCTTCCCGGTGTCCTTGTTCTTCACCACCGGCTTTTCCAGGTACGTCTCGCCCCAGGCCGCGATCACGGTCAGGACAGGCATCAGGTCGGTGCCGCGTGCGGTCAGACCGTAGGTGACGTGGCCCTGGGAGACTTCGGTGCGCTCGACCAGCCCTGCGTCGGACAGCTTGCGCAGCTTGGGGTGGAGGGTGCCGTCATTCAGCCAGGGCAGGCGCGGCTTGATCTCCGCGTAGCGCAGGGGCTGAGCGGACAGAGTCATCAGGATCCACACGCTCCACAGCGGGGCGATCATCTCCAGCGACTCGGTGACGCGGGCGACGTCAACCTGGGTGGAGCGGGGCAGACCGGTGGTGGCCAAGGGGGTAACTCCTAGGGCGGGACGGGCGGATCAGCGGGTGCGGGTGGCAGCGGTCGCTGGAGCGGACGCGGGTGCCGCGGACGGCGGGGGGGTGTGGCGGGGACGCGGTGCAGGCCGGCGAGGACGGCGCTGACTGTCTTGGCGTGGGCGTCCCGGGTGGCGACGGATTCTGCGATCCGGCGCGCGCAGTCCAGCAGGTGGCCCGCTTCGAACTTGCCTATTTCGCGCTCTGGTTGGGCGAATTCACGCAGGCGCTGGAGCTGAAAGGCGCGTTCCGCTCGGCGAGCTGCACATCGCTGTAGCTGTTCGTCAGGGCGGCGAGCATGCTGCCGCGTGGATGGGTGTCGGCCTGAGCTTCGAGGGCGGCGATCGGCTGGCCGTACAGGTCCTCGATGCGGTCGGCGATGGTCTGGGAGAGGGTGTGGGGCAATCGGCGGGGCTTTCGGGGGCGGCGGGCCCGCACCGCCCCGGCACGCATAGGTGCCGGGGCGGGCGGGAGCGTGGTGGTGAGCCTGGGCTGGGCGAGCTGCACCGGTCGTACGGGGCGGTCTCCGGGTGGCGGCATGGTGTTCAGCAGACCGGTCAGGGCGGTGGCGTATCCGTCGCGGGCGGACAGGGCCGCCTCGAGCCACTGCGCGTCGAAGCGAAGGTCTTCGGCGGACAGTTCGCCCATGTCGCGGTCGGCGGCCGTGGCGTCGTGGATGCAGTCGCGGACCCGGGCGACCTGTTCCTCGGCCACCGCCAGCCAGGAGCGCAGCTCCACGGCGCGCGTGAGGGCGGCAGATGCCTCGGGTCCGGCGGCCTGTGTGTACAACTCGCTCAACGAGGCACCGAAGGCGCGGACCAGGACCTCGTCCTGGCTGGTGATTTTGTGTACGACGCTCACCGCAGCGCTCCTCGCACCGGGACAGCCGGCACAGGCACGCTCGGCGCCGGGGCCGTCGTCAGGGCCGGACCACGCCGGGGGGCAGTTTCGGCCCCCCGCCATGCTCCGGGCCCCCGGCGGCCCGGGGAGTTCGGGTCGGTGTAGTGGCGCACCACCATGGCTCGCCCGTCACGTACCGCCACGGCGGCGTTGACCTGGTGGGCCAGCGCCATGACCGGATCATCCAGCACGTCACCCGGGGCGGTGTCGAGGGCCGCGACGAGGGCGTCCTCGGCTTTGCTCAGTGCTTCCTGGGCCTCGGCGAGCATTCCGTACCACTTCACGACGACCGTGGCGTCGTCGTTGGCGCCCGGGGCGGCGGCCACCGCCCGTCGCAGGTCGGCCAGCGGCATCTGGAAGCGGGCCTCGATCTGCTGGGTGATGACGCCCATCACATCGTCGGCGTCGTCGGGCACGGCACTGATCCTTTCCTTGGAAATATGTGGGGCAAATCAACGGCGCTGCATTCGCGTTCAGCGACAAGGGGGAAGAGTGGTGCTGGCAGTTCGGTGAACTCGCTTGTCCGGACGACTAGTCGAGACACATGTAGGCGTCGCGGTAGACATACGAGCCCGAGACCCAGCCCTTTACGCCCGTGCTCTTGTCGGTGATGTAGTGCCAGTTACCGCTGGTCTTGAGGACCGTGAACGTGTGGGTGCGGTAGAGCACGCCGACGGCGGTGGACTTCGCGCTCGCCTGCGAGCGGATCGTCACCGCCTGCGTGTGCACGGCCCACGGTCCGGGCCGGTCACACGCGCGGCTGGTCGGTGCGGAAGCCGGCGCTTGGACGGGTGCGGCGCTCGCGGACGTGGCACCAACGAGCGGTAGGACGAGTGCGCCGAGAACGGCAGCAGAAACGGCTATGCGGGATGAGCGCATGAGGAATTGACCTCCAGGAAAGAGAGAAGGGACGCGGAAGCACGCCCGCGGCTCGCGCCGTGCGGGCAGTGGTTCAAGAGTCCGGAGAATCCCCGGTTTTGCTAACCGGGGATGTGCTGCTATGTTTCGCGCTTCGCCGCCCGCAGCTACCTCTCGGAGCCCTCCCACAGGGAAGCGGTGCAGGGGCAAAGTCGGCTTTACGGTCAGCGAGTTGGGCCTGTGCGCGGCGCGGGAGCCGCAGGAAGACCGGGCATCGCGGACGGTGCGCTGCGCCGGGCCGCTATCTGGGGGGTCGGCAGGGGGACGCCGTCGCCGGACCAGTGGGCCTGCCACCAGGCGGTGGCCTCCTCGTACGTCGAAAAGCCGCCTTCGCGCAGGGTGCGCGACCAGTTCTCCATGTCGACGTCTTCCAGCAGCACCCGAAAGCGCTGCGGCGCGTTCTCGTCGATAGCGGCCAGGAGCACCGTGATCTGCGTACGGTCTGGATCGTCCGAGGTGTAGCTGGTGACCAGGGCGAAATGGTCGCCGTCCGAGGTAAGACGGTCCTCCAGCGCCTTGGTGGCCTCGTCAGCCGGGTCGGCACCGATTCCCGGGCGCAGGGCGATGGCCCCCTTCGGGCAGCCGCGGGCGATCAGCCAGCTCTGCGCCATGGCCACCAAGGGCAGCTGCTCGTGCTGGAAGCGGAAGGTGGCGGCCTCAACGTCGCGCTGAAGGTGAAGGGCCACCAGCTGCGGTTCGCCGGGGATGCCCCAGGTCACCGCACTGTTGTGCATGACGTAGTAGCTGTGACGCTGGTCGTCGGTGTGGTGCTCGGCGAGCACGACGAGGTCCATTTCTTCGATCTCGATGTGCTGCCAGAATCGCTCCGCGACCCGGTCGTTGACGGCTTCGTAGCCGTCGAGGCGAAAGTCAGGAGATGAGGGCATAGGGCTTTCGGGGGGAGGGGCCGGCGGGGTGTGCGTGTTCAGCGGCGGGCGGGAGCAGCCGCGGGCCAGGTGCCGGGCCTGGGCACGGGAGCGGTTCCCGGTGCTGTAGCCGAGCGCGGGGCGGTGAGGGCCGCGCGGCCGGTGTCGGTCAGCGTGACGGGCTGGCCTGCCGTGACGTGGTGGGAGGTGTCGCGGTCCACCAGGCCGTGTTCTTCGAGGCGCTGCATCTGGCTGTAGGGGATGCGGGTGCCGGATGCGGTGACGACGTACATCTGCTGTGTCAGGAGGTTCCGGTGGAGTTTGGCGCCCTGGGTAATGGCCAGCAGTGCGGCAACGTCGGGTGCGGGCAGATCGGGCACCTTGCGGGGAGCCTTGTCGCGGGCGGCGGCTTCGACGAGTTCAAGCGCGGCAACAGCATGCGCCTGCCGCTCGTCCCGGGTGCGGGCCGCCTCTTCCAGCAGGTCAATCGTTCGGTCGATGCGCTCGAACCATTTACTGTCCACCGGGTACTCACCGGAGGAGAGGCTGTTGAGCTGGGACCGGTAGACGGTCACGCTCAGCTCGCCCTGGACGAGGGCGCGGTGGGCGTCAACGAGGCGCGTGTGCGGTTCATCGAGGAGGTCGCGGTCGCGGTGCTGCCACAGACGGTCGATGCTGTGGCCGACAGCCGCCTCGATCCGGAGGTCCAGCTGGGTCAGAGCCTTTGGCACGGATGTGTTGCGGGGCACTTGCAGACCTCCTAAAGCTCGTCGCCGGCGGGAGCCCGCAGGAGGAAGACGTCGGTGAACTGTTCACGCGTGCCCGCCCGGTAGCGGCTCGGCTCAAAGGCCACGGCGAGCAGCTGCACGTCCAGTTGTCTGCCGTGGCGTCGGCTGTCCGTGATGGTCCGGTGGTGCGGGTTCTCCTGGGGGATGCCGAATCCGGTGGGTGCGGCCGTGAGGTCGTTGGGGGCGGAGGGGAAGGGGGTCGTCAAAGAGTGCGGTCTTTCGGGGTCGGGAGCAGGGCGGGGCGGGGCGGACCAGGCACTGCGGAGGGCGGCGGACCCGGCTTGGGCCGTGCGCGGCGGGCCTCCAGTTGCGGAGAGCTCGTTCGGGCGGCGTGAGCGAGCGCACTGGTGGGGCGCCGGGTGATGCCCAGGCGTTTGCGGGCGACGGTGTACACCTCGTGGCGGTCACGCGGGCGTACGGCCACCACGTGGATCTCGGTGCGGTGCGCGGAGGTGGGCGGGGCCGGGCGCTGGGCGTAGACGATGCGCCAGGCTTTGCGGCTGTCGACGTACAGCTTGCGGTAGTCAGCGAGTTCGCCGAGCAGTTTGGGGCCGAACCGACGGGCGTTGACCACGTCCTGGATCTGAGCGAGAGCCAGGTCGCGGATGTCGCCGGGGGCGGCCAGGAGGTCGGTCAGGGCGCGCGGGTCGAAGGAGAGCCCGAAGGCGGGCTGGTGCTCGGGCCCGCTCATCCGGCGGCCTGGTCCGGCTCGCCGGGTTCTGGCCGGTCGCCGGCGGCGGCGCGGGCGGTGCGGTGGGAGGAGGCGGGGCCGGGCAGCAAGCGGTGTGCGTCGCGGTCGGGGTCCGTCTGGCAGGCCGAGAGCGGTCCGCCCGCCGCCCGTACGTGGGCCAGGCAGTGGGTGAGGAAGTCGCGGTGCCACACGAACAACCCGGACGGCCCGGCCTCGGGGTCTTTGTGCTGTAGGTAGGCCATCCACAGGGCGTGCAGCCAGGCGACGACGTCGTCGTGTTCCTGCCACTGCTTGCACCACGGGGCGGCGGTGGTGACCTCCGCGCCGTAGGTTTCGATGAGGAAGCCGTCGACCCAGTCCGTCAGCGCGTCCAGTTCGTCCTCGTACTCCTCGCCCTCCAGTTCCAGGATCGGGCGCGGCTCGGGCGGCGCCTGGAGCGGTGCTCCGGGCATCCCGGGCAGGCTGGGCAGGCCGAACGCGGCGAAGGGCGCGGGGTCCGGAGGGGCGGAGAGGCTGTCGAGCTGGCGGGCCTGCTCGGCCTGCTGCTCCATGAGCTTGCGGACGGTGGCCTCGACGCTCTCCAGATTCGAGTCCGGCAGCCGGACGGGTTCCATTTCCCCGTCGTCGGGGATGTTTATGGATTCGGGCACGAAAGGGGTCTCCTTGAAGCGCGGCCGTTGGTGTGTGAATGACGGCTCCACGATCCGGAGAATCCCCGGTTTCGCTAACCGGGGATCCGGTGCTACAACGCATCGCGGGGCACGGGGCCTGACGGGGTCATCAGTCCGCTGTCACCCGTGCCGGGCGGCGGTAAAGCCCTAGGCGGACAGGTCGAAGTCGTCCTGGGCCAGGTTCTGTTGCACGGTCTGGGTCAGCCGGTCGGCGGCGATCTCGGCGTATTCGCGGGTCTTCTCCACCCCGATGAACGAGCGGCCTTCCAGCAGGGCTGCGACCCCGGTGGACCCGGATCCGGCGGTGAAGTCCAGGACTGTGCCGGCCTCGGGACAGATCTTGACCAGCTCCCTCATCACCTCCACCGGCTTCTGCGTGATGTGCTGGCGGTTCTTGCCGCTGGGCTGGGAGGCGGAGTAGAGGCCGGGCAGGTAGACCGGGTTGCGGGACCCGTCGATGGCACCCTTCGAGCCCCAGATGATGAACTCGCAGTTCTGGGTGAAACGGCCCTTCTGCGGCCTGGCCTGCGGCTTGTGCCACGCCAGTACGCCGCGCCACAGCCAGCCGGCCGCCTGCAACGCGTCCGTCGTCGTCGGCATCTGGCGCCAGTCGGTGAACAGCAGAGCGGTGCCGCCCGGCTTCGTCAGCCGGTGTGCCTCGGTCATGATCTGGGTGAGCCAGAAGCCGTAGGAGCGCTGGTCCATGTTCTCGCCGGTGAAGTCCGGCAGTGCGTGCTGCGCGTCAGCCGAGGTGTACTTCTGCTTCGCGCTGCGGCTGGTGCGCTCCTTGGCCGTCCGCCCGCCGGAGTTGTACGGCGGGTCGGTGATGACGGAGTCCACACACTGGTCCGGCAGTGTCGCAAGGACGCTCAGCGCGTCGCCCTGGTGCAGGGAAAAAGACAAAGAGATACCCCAAATCGGCTCGGGTGAGAGTGGGCTGAATTGCTCCGGCCCGCACACAAAATCCCGCCGCAGGGACGCGGGCACGACGGTGCCCACGGTCCGCGATGCGGAGTGTGCGAGGGAGGAGCCCAAACCGTAGGGCACGATTCCCGGTGGAGCCGTGCCGTCGGGCAAAATTCCCGGGAAATTGTTTCCTGACGGAGCGTTATGCCGCTCACCGGTAATCCGTGGCTACGGTTTTGGAGCCCGGCAGCCATTGTCGACGGCTCTTTCCCCGCCCCGAACCGAGGTCCACCATGCCCAGCTCCGCCTGAACCTGGCCGCCGCACGCATCGCGAGGTGCAACTCGCCGCGTGCGCCCGGACCGTGGATCTACCCGCCTCCGCCCGCTGCGGCCCTCCCCAAGCACGCCCGCGCGGACGGGACTTCACCCTTCAAGGACGCCCCGTGACACCTCTCTCCCCTCCCCCGCCTGAAACTCCGCCGCCGGGAGGCGTGCCGGATTGAAGGCGATAGCCGCTGGCATCGGCGTCGTCTTCCTCTCCCCCATGCTGCTCGCCGGCACGGCCATGATGGTGGCCGCCGCCTCCAGCGAAGCCGCCGAAAGCACCAGCTCCTTCAGCAGATGCCTGGGTGACATCGACACGGACGCCGTCACCCAGCAGGTGACGAAGATCCTCGACGGTGCGTCCGGCAAGGACGTGAAGGTCGAGGGCCTGACCCTGCCCGCCGAGCAGGTCCCCAACGCCCAGACCATCGTCGCCACCGGCCGCTCACTCGACGTGCCCCAGCGCGGGCAGATCGTCGCGCTCGCCACCGCGATGCAGGAATCACGCCTGCGCAACCTCGACTCCGGCGACCGCGACAGCCTCGGGCTGTTCCAGCAGCGTCCCAGCATGGGCTGGGGCACCGCCCAGCAGATCCGCGACCCGGTGTACGCCAGCGAGCGCTTCTACAAGGCGTTGCTCAAGGTCAAGGGCTGGCAGCAGATGACCGTCACCCAGGCCGCCCAGGCCGTGCAGGCATCCGGCTTCCCGGACGCGTACGCGCAGTGGGAACCGCTCGCCACCGCTTTGCAGAAGGCCATCGCCGCCACATTCCCCGGCGGGGAGAAGGACCAGCCCGCCAAGGACGGCGACACGTCGAAGGACACCAAGGCCCCAACTTCCGGCTGCGGTCCGTCCGAGGACGGCTCCTCCTACGGGCGTATCCCCGAGGGCAGCGTGCCCAAGGGCTACACGATCCCGAAGGACGCCGATCCCAAGGCGCGTACGGCGATCGACTGGGCGATGCACCAGCTCGGCACGCTGTACCAGTGGGGCGGCAGCTGCACCGCCGCGCACGGCCCCGACCCGATGGGCCGCTGCGACTGCAGCAGCCTTATGCAGCAGGCGTACGCCAAGGCCGGTATCAACCTGTCCCGCACCACGTACACGCAGGTCAACGAGGGCAAAGCCGTCTCGCCCGACAAGCTGCGGCCCGGCGACCTGATCTTCAGCCGGGGCACCGCTGCCGTGCCCGAACACGTCGGGATGTTCATGGGAACGGGCCTCGTCATCGAGGCTCCACGGACCGGCAAACCGGTGCGCATCACCCCGCTGAAGGACTGGGCGATTCTCGCCGCCCGCCGCGTCATCTGACGCCGCCCGCCGGCCAGGGCCCCGCACCGCACGGGCCTGGCCGGCCGCTTCTCGACGCCGCCCGCGCCACTCCCCTCTCGCCTCTTCCCCTCTTCGCCGGGCCGCACGCGGCCTGCGCACGCAAGGAGTCCCGCCACACCCATGCCCCTGCCTCTGTCAGACCATTTCATCCGGCTCGCCTACGACCCCGGCATCTCCCCCCAGGGCGGCGGCCTTCCCGGCCTCTCCGTCCTGAAGAACGTGGTCAACAGCATCAACATGTTCGGGATCATCGCCGTGGTCGGGGCCCTGGCCGTCTCGCTCGGTGTGTGGGCCTGGGGCCACCACACCGGCGGCCACCAGGCCGAAGCCAACGGCAAGAAGGGCGCCATCGTCGCCGCGGGCGCAGCCCTCGGCTTGGGCGCGGCCAATGGCATTGTCGTGTTCTTCAGCGCCCTGGGATCGCAGGTCCACTGATGAAACGTTTCCCCTCTTTCTCCCTATCGTCCTACGGCGTCGGCTGGTCGGCCAACCGCCGCATCGCGATCATCGCGATCACCCTCACCGTCCTGCTGGCGCTCGCCGCAGCCGTCGCGCTCTTCACCGGCCACGACAACAGTGGCCCAGAAGCCGGTGCCGGTACGCCGTCCTCGGCGAGCAACGCCTCGCCCTCCGAGCAGGCGCCGAAGCCGGGCAACGGGACGGGGTCGGTGCCCAAGCCTCCGCAGGTCGCCGAGCCGGTCGCCTACGCCAAGGCCGCGGCCCAGATGCTCTGGACCTACGACACCCGCAACACGACCCGCGACCAGCAGCTCGCCGGCATGAACGCGTGGATGACAAAGGAGTCCACCTACGCCGACTGGACCTCGGTCACCGCTCAGGTTCCAGATCCGACGCTGTGGTCGCGCATGACCGACAACGCCCAGCACGCCAGCGCGACGGTCACCGAAGGCCACTTCCCCTCCGCGTTCAAGGCGGCCCTCGTCGAGGACCCGTCCGCGATCACCAAGGCGTACATCTACGTCGTCACCGTCAACGGCAAGCAGCAGATCGCCTGGGACAAGGGCGGCGCAGGAGCCGAGGACCGCGACGTGACCCTGGCCGTCCAGTGCCGTCCCGGCCACGACTGCACCCTGGCCGCCATCGCACCGGGCGTCACGCAGTGACCCACGCCTGACACACGAAAGGAGGACAACTCCCTGTGGGTTTCTGTGATCTCCCCCTCGCCGACAAGGTGTGCGGCATCGCCGGCGCCACCAAGGGCGCCATCGACTTCGCCAGTGATCCAGGCAAGGTCATCGGCGACTGGATGGCCAAGTCCGCCGGCGAACTCGCCGCCGCCGCAGCCGATCTCGCCGCCAAAGCCGTCAACGCCACCACCCGCGTCGATCTGAACGCGGGTTGGTTCCGGTCCAACTACGAGCTGCTGCTGCCGATCGGCCTGATCATCCTCGTCGCCACCTTCTGCGCCCAGCTGGTCCGCGCCGCGATGAAACGCGACGGCCAGGCCCTGATGCAGGCATTCACCGGCACGGCATCCGGTGTGATCTTCGCCTTCAGCGCCATCGCCCTGACCACGGTCGCCATCGAAGTCGTCGACGCACTGTCGGACGGATTGTTCAAGGCGTCCGACTTGTCGATTGAATCGGCGGTGAGGCGCATCGTGAAGGTGAGCGCGATTCCCGCGCTGGCCGGGATGGGTTGGCTCGTCGCCGTCTTCGCCGCTGTCGGAGCCGCCGTCGGAGCGTTCCTGTACTGGTGCGTGATGATGGTCCGCAAGGTCGGCATCCTCGTCATGGTCACCCTGGCCGTGTTCGCCGGTGCCGGCGGCGGCTGGGAGGCCGCCCGCCGGTGGCGGCGCGGGTGGATCGAAGCCACGGCGACCCTGGTCGTCTCGAAGCTTCTGATGACTGTGATCTTCGTGCTCGGCATCTCCGCCATGGGTAAGACCCAGGCCGCGGACGGCCTGGACGCACTCGCCGACGTCATGTCCGGCATCGTCATCATGGTGCTGGTCCTGTTGTGCCCGTACGCCACGTTCAAGTTCGTGCACTGGGCCGCAGAGGGTTCGGACGGCGAAACGATCCACCGTGCGGGTGGTGCTGGCGCCCAGCTCGCGCGGCAGCACACCGAACGCGCGGGCCGGAAGGCCGCCGCGATGGCGGCCACCGCCGGAACCGGCGGTGCGGCAGCCGGAGCGGGTGCCGCCCCGCAGGGACCCGACGCGGTGCCCGGCGGCGGATTCCCCGGCGACATCGCCTCCAACCCGACCGGTGGCAGCGGTCAGGAGAGCGGCGGCTCGGGTGGCCAGGGCATGAAGGGCGGTCTGGAGAAGGCCGTCCAGCCTCCGCCCACGCGCGCCACCGATGACACCAGCGGCCAGTTCGGCGGCGGTCCCGGCCAGGGCGGTCCCGGCTCAGGCTCAGGCTCCCCGTCCGGCGGCGGCTTCATGTCGAACCCGGCAGGCTCCACCACGCCCCCGCCCCAAGGCGCGCCCCCGGCCCCGCACTCTGCATCCTCGCCGGGTGCCAGCGGCGCCGGAGCGCCCCCGCCCCCGCCCACCGGCATCTGACCCGACCCGCTCATACCGGAGCGGCACACACGATGCCCTTCGCGTGTGCCGCTCCGGCCCCGCCCGCGCACCACCGGAACGGCCCTTGTCTGAACTCTCGATCACTCCCCTCACGGTCAAATTCCCCCACAGGTCCAAGCGCGGCATCCTGCTCGGCCTCACCCTCCCCCAACTCACCCTGGTGTCCTCGGCATTGGCGCTGCTCCTGGTCACGGTCGTCAGCACCGGGCTGCTCGGCGCGATCGTGCTCACCCCGCTGTGGGCCGCGGTCGCTGCCCTGGTCGCCATCCGCCGAGACGGAAAGTCACTGATCGACTGGGCGCCGATCGTCGTCCGCTTCACCCGGCGCCGCCGCAGCGGGCAGACCCTGTGGCTGGCCCGTCCCGTCACCCGCCCGCGCCACGACGGCACCCTCCACCTGCCGGGCACCGCCGCCTCCCTGCGCGTCGTCACCCCCTCGGACTCGGCCAACGGCGCCGCCGCCGTCCACGACCCGCACCACCAGACCCTGACCGCCGTCGCCCGCGTCTCCAGCCGAGCCTTCGCCCTGCTCGACCCCGCCACCCAGAACCACAACGTCAGCGGGTGGGGACGAGCGCTGGCAGGCATCGCGCGGACCGGCCATATCGCCTCGGTGCAGGTCCTGGAGCGGACCGTGCCCGACAGCGGCGACACCCTCGCCCGCCACTGGACCCAGCAGGGCTACCCCCAAACCCCGGTCGCTGGGCAGGTGTACTCCGACCTCGTCGCCTCCGCCGGGCCTGCCGCCGCACCGCACGAGACGTACCTGGCCATCTCCCTCGACCTCAAAGCCGCCAAGCGGTTGATCAGTCAGGCTGGCAGCGGCCTGCCCGGAGCGTTCACGGTGATGGAGCAGACCACCAGCGCCATCGCCCAGGCCGCTCGCAGCGCGGGCCTGATGGTCACCGGCTGGCTGAGCGCGCGGGAGATCGCCGCTGTGATCCGCACGGCCTACGACCCGGGGGCGCTCTCCAGCCTGCAACAGTGGTCCCCCAGCGGGCGCGCCGAAGCAGACCCCGCCGCCGCCGGGCCCGTCGTGCAGGTCGAGGAGTACGACCGTCTGGCCACCGACTCCGCCCGCCACGCGACGTTCTGGGTCGAGGACTGGCCAAGGACGGAGACCGGCGCCGGGTTCCTTCACGGGCTGATGTTCACCGCCGGTGTGCGGCGCAGCCTGTCCCTGATCTACGTGCCCCAGGGACTGGAATCGGCGATGCGCGATGTCCAGCGCAAGAAGGCGGCGATCATCTCGGATGCCGCCGAGCGCTCCCGCCGCGGGCAGGTCGACTCCGAGGCCGACAGCGTCGAGTACGCCGACGTCAAGGCCCGCGAGCGTCAGCTGATCGCCGGCCATGCCGATGTCGCCCTGACCGGACTGCTCACTGTCTCCGCCGAAACCGACGCCGCTTTGGATGCTGCGTGCGCGCAGATCGAGACCGCCGCCGTCACCGCCCAGGTCGACCTGCGCCGCCTCTACTACCAGCAGCCGGACGCCTTCACGCTCGCTGCTCTTCCTCTCGCCAGGACCGCCCTGTGACGCCCCGGCCCTCCCCGGGCGCGCTCACATCGGCGGGGTACGACGATCTGGTCGCGCTGCTCGCGTCCGTCAAGGAGATGCAACGGCGCCACCGGCAGCGCCTCGACGTCCACCGCGATGCGGACGGTGCGGTGCTCGAAGGCGAGTACGCCGCTTACGAGGACGTG
Organism: Streptomyces sp. NPDC005878; assembly: GCF_040629815.1. Classification (NCBI taxonomy): domain Bacteria; kingdom Bacillati; phylum Actinomycetota; class Actinomycetes; order Kitasatosporales; family Streptomycetaceae; genus Streptomyces; species Streptomyces sp. NPDC005878. The sequence continues at coordinate 202,562 of NZ_JBEXWK010000006.1, read as the reverse complement.
CGCTACGAGACTGCGGTCGAAGCCGCCGATGCCCTGGACTCTCTGGCGGCGCAGTTGGAGCTCGTGCTGACCCCGCGGCCCTCCCGCGCCTTCACCATCGCACTGCGCAGTCCCGGCCACCTGGAAGGCGCGCGGTCCACGCTGTTCGTCGCCAACGACACCGACCTCGACGACGCCCATCGCCCTCTGCTCGAACTGCCCGGTCTCCGTCGTTGGCTGGAGGAGTACGACGTCGTCGGCGCCACCGACGGCTCCGGCGCCTACCTCCCCGCCGAGAGCCATCCCGGCATGCGGGCTCCCGGCTCGTACATCGACCTGCGCGCCGAGCAGAAGACGGTCCGCTCCGCCCGCACCCCAAACCACACGTCGCTACCGCCCGGCCCACCGGCCACGGGCCCCGGGCGCACCCGGTGACCTCTTCTCACCCCTGCCCGCAGGCAGGAAGGACTTCCTCGTTGACCTCGACTCCGTACGTCGCTGACGCACACCCCTACCTGCGCGCCGCCTCCGCAGGACTGCGCCACCACACTCGCGCCCTCACCCACACCGCCCCGGCCGTCGCGGCCGACCGTGTCCACCTGGATGCGCTGCACGCCCATCTCACCGCCCTGCACCGCCTCCTTGACCACCTCGCTGAGGCGAGCCGCCCCGCGCATCCCACTGCGGGCCGGCACCTGGGCACCGCACACCTGCGGCTCTGGCAGGCCACCGCCGCCGTCCACGACGCCTTCCACGTACTGCCCGCCTCGCCCGACGACGCCGGCGGCACCCCGTGTGAGCCCGAGCGGCTACCGGAAGGCCCGCCGGTGCTGACCATCTGCCAGCGTCACCTCATCTCCGGCCACGCGATCCGCCGCAAGACCACCCCCACCGACCTCAATGCCCCGCTGCACGGCCACACCCGCACCACCGGCTGCGCCATATGAGCCGACCCCGCCGAATCGAGCACCACCTGTGACCCACCGGCCCGCCCGCCGCGCCCGCCGCGCCTCTGCCAGCCCCCTCTTCACCCCGAACGGCACCGACCGCGCCAGCCGCAAAGCCGCCCGCAAACAGCTCGCCGAGGCCGCCGCCAAGGCCCGCGCCGAAGCCGCACTGCACCGCGCCGGCCCCGAACAGGGCGAGCAGCAGACGCCGCCCGCCCTGTTCCCACCCGGCGGCCGTCCCGGCCCCGCCTCCGCACGCGGCAGCAAGCTCAAGCTGCCCGCGCACCGCATGACCACCGCCACCGTCGCGGGCGCCTATCCCTTCCTCGCCGAAGGCGGGCTCGGCGCCGAGGGCATCTACATCGGCCGTGACATGCATGCTGAGGCCAGTTTCTGTTTCGATCCGTTCGCGCTGTACGGGAAGATCGAGGGGTTCACCAACCCCAACGTGTTGTTGGCCGGAGTCATCGGCCAGGGCAAGAGCGCCCTGGCGAAGTCCTTCGCGCTGCGGTCCGTGGCCTTCGGCTACCGGGTCTACGTCCCGTGCGATCCCAAGGGTGAATGGACCCCGGTTGCCGCAGCCCTCGGCGGCACCTCCATCGCGCTCGGCCCCGGCCTGCCCGGCAAGCTCAACCCCCTGGACGCAGCCCCACGCCCGCCGTCGGTCTCCGCAACGGACTGGGCAAACGAGATCCGCAAACGGCGCCTGCTGCTCCTCGGCTCCCTGGCCCGCACCGTCCTCGGACGGGACCTGCTGCCCATGGAACACACCGGACTCGACGTCGCCCTGGACGCCGTCGTCACCCGCGCCACAGCCACCGGCCGCACCCCGCTGCTCGGCGACATCGCCACCATGCTCAACAACCCCGACGACCTCGACACCGCCGGCGGACTGATGTCCGGCCGCCTCGGCGATGCCTCCCGCGACCTGGCCCACGCCATGCGCCGCCTCGTCCACGGCGACCTGGCCGGCATGTTCGACGCCCCCTCCACCGTCGCCTTCGACCCCAGCTCACCCATGCTCACCATCGACCTGTCGCGCCTGGGCGGCTCCGGCGACGACACCGCCCTCGTCCTCGCCATGACCTGCGCCGCCGCCTGGATGGAGTCCGCGCTCTCCGACCCGAACGGCGGGCGGCGCTGGATCGTCTACGACGAAGCCTGGCGTCTCATGCGCCATCCCGGTCTGCTTCAGCGCATGCAGTCCCAGTGGAAGCTCTCCCGCGGCCTGGGCATCGCCAACCTCATGGTCATCCACCGGCTGAGCGACCTCCTCACCGCCGGAGACGCCGGATCCCGCGGGCGGGCCCTGGCCGAGGGCCTGCTCGCTGACTGCTCCACCCGGATCATCTACCGCCAGGAGACCGACCAACTCCACGCCGCGGCAACTCTGCTGGGCCTCACCTCCGTAGAGAGCGATGCCATCGCCCATCTCAACCGAGGACGCGGTCTCTGGAAGGTCGCAGGCAGATCCTTTATCGTCCAACACCAACTACATCCACGCGAATTGGCGCTATTCGATACGGATGCCCGAATGCATTGAGTCCCCCGCGAGTTCCCGGATATTGGGCCCTTGATCCCGATGAACCCACGGGTGGGGTCGCATAAATGAGGCTATCGGACCCGTGGGTTCCGCGAACCCGAAACACTGCCTCCCGCAAGATCTGGATGCTCGACTGTGTTCCTGTATCGCTGGGCGGCTTCGATCGAGAGACCGAAGAGGTCACAGATCCGTCGTACGTCGCCTCCGGTCGCGTGGATCTCCTGGAGGATGCGGTCCTCCCGCAGCGCCTGCGGCTTCAACTTGGCTTTCACCCACGGAAAGTTGCGACTGACCGGCACAGCCCGGGGTGCGTTCTTTCGGTTGATGAACAGGTGCGGGTTGATGCTCGTCGGCCAGGTCCTGGCTCGGTAGTCGAGGTAGGCGGAGAGCCGGGTGAGGACAGGTCCGGCCAGCGGGAAGTTCCGGTCTCCCAGGCGCAATCGTCCGTCCTGGATGTCCGTCAATTGCATCGATGCCAGTTGCGGGCTGGTGAGCGCGTGGAAGGCGACCATGGCCACGGCCAGTGCACATGCAGGGTCGGGCGAATTGAGCGCGCTTCTGATGGCCTCGGTGTCCAGCGGCACCGGGATGGTGCCGGCAACGGGGGTCAAAGGGATTCCTCGGGTCGGGTTAGTGAAGATCTGCTTGCGGCCCTTGAGGATGGTGAACAGGGAGCGAAGGCCCTGCTCCGCGAAGTTGCGGTGGGCTCCTCGCTTCGGAAGGGCATTCGTGTAGTCGTCCCGGGTGATCTCGGCGAGCGACTCGTGACCTTCCTCGGCCCAAGCTCGCAGGATGGGCGCCATCCCGAGGATGTGCAGGTGGACTGTCTGCGGATGCCGGGCATGTCGACGTGGGGCCTTCTGACTGCCGTCGAGCATGACGTCGAGCCAGGTCTGCAGCTGCTGGGTCATCGCGGGTGGCAGGCCGGCGGTGTGCTTGGCGAAGTAGTGGCGCACGGCGAGAGTACGGTCGTCGATCAACAGGTCGGCTGCCGCAAGGATCTCCATCGTGGCCATGGCGGTGCCACCAAGCCGCGGAAGTTCCAGGACGTCACTAGCGTGGATCTTCGCTCCCGGCGTGGGCTGCAGCGCGTGCAGCAGTTTGATCGAGCGTTTCACTTCGTTGGTGAGCTTCTTGCTCCAGCCGTGCCGGGCGGCGTGCTCACGCAGGATGGCGTCGCAGTACGCCAGCATGTCCGTATCCGGCTCCTCGGCCCGGCGCTTGAGGGCAGCACGGTCAGGCGGCATGCGGAACAGAATCAGCTGCTTCCAGAGCACCGGTGTGAACTGCGGGGCGGTCGAAGGCCGCAGGACCTGCGTGATGCGTGGGCGTCTGTGCCGGTGGTTCTTACGGGCGGCTCCTTCGGAGTAGGTGGAGTGCAGGTTGGCCAGGTAGAGCTGCTGGCCGGTGCGGGCGATAGCGGCATAGTTGATGGCCCGTCCGTCTTCCTTGTTCCGGCGGCCTTCCTCAAGGCACAGGCGGCAGGCACCAGCGGGACCGATCGGCGCTTCTCGTCCGCAGTACATGCAGTTGCCAACCGGAAAGTGGGCTCGCCACCAGCGGCAGGCCCAGCAATTCCAGGTCGAGGCCCGTTGGACGCCCCAGGCCAGACAGCCTCGGCACGACCCTGGGTAGCGGGGCCCGCCGGGGTGGCAGACCTCGCACAGCCCCTGGCTGAAGTAGTCGGTCGAGCCACAGCGGCGGCAGGCCGGCGGGCCGAAGGGTCCGCCGGGAAGGCAGGCATAGCAGTAGTCGACCCGCGGTTTGGTCCACGCGGCGTAGTTGGTACGGCAGTTGAAGCAACGGGGTGGGGGCGTGGTCACAGCGGTGGCTCCGACCTGGGCTTGCCGAACCGGGGAGTGACGATGACGGGGGCATCGTCGGAGGTGGCTGACGCTGCCTTCTCCTGGCGCGGACGGCGTGCCGCCACCTTCTCGGGCTCCCGGATCAGCAACGCGGTCGGGTCGCAGTTCAGGACCTCGCAGATCACATCCAGGTCGTCCAGCCGGATCGTGGTCGGCGTCCCCGTCCACAGCGCCGACATCTTCCCCGCGCTGATCTCCAGGCCCGCCGCGCAGAGTTGCCTGCGCATCTCAGCGGACTTCCAGATGCCTCGCTCCGCGGCCTTCATCCGAAGGTTCCAGCGCACGGCCTCACACCTCCATTCCGAATCGGGACGTCAGCCGCTGGTTGGCCTGAGTCCACGCCTGCTCGATGTGGTCGCTGTGGACGTGGATATAGCGGCTGGTCGTGGCCAGCCATTCGTGTCCCAGCAGTTCCTGAAGAGCCTTGATGTCCATGCCGTCGATGTAGAGCGAGGAGGCACAGAAGTGACGAAGCACGTGTGGAGTGAGCCGGCCCGCCCACGCCGGCAGCCACAGCTGAGTCTGGATGCCGAGGCCCCGTCGCAGGGCGTCGTCGCCGACCCGCCGACACCGGTTGAGATCCCGGTCGAAGCGCTCGCTGGGCAGCATCGGCGCATCGGGGTCCGACCAGTCGGGTCCGTACTGGTGGCGGACCTCGGCCAGCCACCAGTCGATCAGTCGGTCCGCCCCGTTGATCGCGGGCACCAGTCGGGCCTTGTGGCCGCGTCCCCGGGAGCCCTTACCGAAGCGGACATGGAGCTTGCCGAACTCACCCAGGTCTGGCCGCCAGTCGCGGATGTCGAGCCCGACGCTCTCGCCAATCCGCAGCCCCAGTCGCCGCCACAGCGACGCGGCGAAGTAATTCCGGGCGGCGGGGAGGTACTTGCGAGCGTCTGGGATCGACGACCGCCACTGGCTGAACAGCAGGTCGACTTCGGTATTCGAGGGCGGCACCCGAATCTCGCCCTGGGTTCGCCCTGGGGGCCGGTTGAACTCGTCGATCGGCTGCTCGACAACACAGCCGGTCAGGGCATGGATATCTCCCTGGTACCGGCTGACCATGAAGTCGTAGAACTGAGCCACCATGCCGGCCTTGCCAGCTCTTGTGTTGGCGGCGCGGCCTTCTCGTCGCAGGTCGGTCAGGAACCGGTCCGCATCGTCACACGACGCGGTCCAGATCGGTCCGGGCAGCGACCGGGCGAAGTCGATAACAGCCGTACGGGCATTGCTGACGTGCCCATCTGTCAGCCCTGCCGCCGCCATAGCGAGCGCGTACTGGTCGACGATCTCCTGCTCGAAGTCCTCAATGTCCTGCTGTGTCCGCAGGCCACCGACGGACGAAAGGCTGCGCACGACCGCAAGGCTCATCGGCCGCTCGGTTCGCAGATCTGTCGCATCCGTCAGAGATACAGCCTGACCGTCAGGAATCTCGACGGAACGGCAGATTCTTCAGCCCCAGGGGTGAACCCCCGCCCACCTGGGGCTCCTGGTCAGCGATACCTCGCTGGCCTCAACCAACTCACGGGGATAGAGACAAAGGTCCGGCAGTTCCATCAACTTCGATGTTCAGCGCGAGCTGATACCCCGCAATACCACCCTCCACCTCATCGACGCGCTCGACGGCTTGAAGGCCAAACTCCTGGCCGCTGCCGCGCAGTTCGAGCTGCTGGATGAATTCGGCCGTGTGCCGGCCGAGCCCTCGTATGCTCCAGCACACCGTCACCGCCCAGGGTCTCTCCCGCGACGTCGTCCAACTGACTGCCGACTTCGCCCGGAGCACCCACAGTACGAACCGTGCCGGCAGCGTGGTCCTCGCCCATCTCGCTACGGCGGTCACCATGTCGAGCCAGGCCGCGCCGCACTTCGCCGAAACCGCGGAGAGCGCCCTTTCCCTTCCCCGGTCCTCCAGCCCCACCGACCAGCAGTACCGGGAGAACCGCATGGTCATCAACCACGCCACGGCCCGGGCCTATCTGCGACGCGCCTCGGAATCGCTCCGCGACGCGGCCAAGGAACTCAACACCCACCTCGAATTCCACCGATTCTTCCTGGCAGCGGCCCCGCCACAGACCCCGGCGCCGCCGCAGTCCGGGCCAAGCAAACCCCGCCGGTAGGGGCCACCGCCCTTGCCGCACGCAGAGCACAGGCCCTGCGCATCCAAACCGCGGCCCAGCAGCTCGCCGCCGACGGCATCGGCGTCAACCTCCGGCACAGCACGCCGCCCGTCGCACAGCCTCGGCCGAACGCCCACTCCGCCCTGCCGGCTACGGCGCCCGTCGCCCACCGCCGCTAGTTCCACAGCGGGCCTTGCTGCCCGCCCCGCCGTCAGGAGATCCCACCTGTCCACACCTTCCGCCATACCCGCAGTCCCCACCGCCAGCGTCACCACCCCCACCGATCCAGGCGGCCGTTATGTCTACGGCCGTCAGGTACTTGCGCTCACCGACCTGCTCAACGCAGCCACGTCCTTCGAGGACGTGGCTGCCCTGACCGACCAAATCCTGGAACCGACCGACGGCCTCCTGGAGCGGCTCGCCGAGTTCTTCGAAGCGGCGGCCGAGAAGGCCAAGGAGTCCGACCAGGAAGACGGGTTCGACCTCCACTACGACCTAGAGGACGCCGCGTCCACCTTGCGCGGGCTCGGTGAAGACCTGCACGTCGCGGTCGACCGCATGCGCGCCCTGGCCCCCCGCCCCTCTGCGCGGCAGGCCGCTGGGGCGAGCGTCGCGGGCTCCAGCATCGTGCTGCCGACGGTGGTGCCGCCCGCGTCCGGTCGCATCCGGTGACAGCGCCAGAGTCGCCCGGCCCGCTCGCCGGTCTGGATCAGGCGGCGCATCTGCACGCGCTGGCCGAGCGCATCCGCCACGCCGCCGATGACCTGCCGACCCCACAATCCACCCATTCGCTCGCCAGCATCGGTGAGGAAGTAGAAGACCAAGTCCGCCTCGTTGCGGGTCTCTTCGTCTCCCTCGCACATGAAGCCGCCGTCCACAACCGGGGGGCGAAGCCGCATCTCGACACCGCCGATTCCCTTGACCACCGCAAAGTCGCGCTGATGACGCGGGCGACCGGCTTTCTGGGCTGGGCGCTGGCCAAGATGGGCGAAGCCATCGTCGAGGTCAGCCGCCTCCATGACAACAGCGGCGGCCCACAGACGTGCCAACGAGCACAGGCCATCGATGACCGGCTGTTCAGTGCCCGCCGGCACCTGATGGACGCGGCCAGCAACCTGCACCGGGGTGCCGACCTGCTCGTCGCGGCTCCATCCGGCTCACGGCCTGCACCACCGCCCCCGCACACGAACCAGCTGCCTGCCACCCTGCCCGTGCCCGCTCCAGCATCACCGACCGTCTCCAGAAACCTGCGCTGACCTGCACAGACGCTACGCCGCGCCCCCGCTGGAGGGCAGCGTCGCACCCGTGTGACCGCGCGGGCGAAGGCGGCAACATAGCGGACAATCCCCGGTTAGCGAAACCGGGGATTCTCCGGACTCTAGAGGCGGATCACCAACCATCCCCTTCTTGAGGAGCACCCCATTCGCCGCCCCACCCGCCGCCTTCCCTTGGCCATCGCCACTGCATGCGTGGCCCTGGCCGCGAGCGCCTGCACCAGCGGCAGCGACAGCCCCACAGCCAAGAGCCCCGCCCCGTCCGCCAGTGCCCGCAAACAGCAGGAGCTGCCACCGCCGGCCCTGACCAAGCAGCAGGCCCTCGCCGAGATCGACCGGTACTCGGCAGTCAACAACAAGGCCAACGCCGACAACGACCGCAGTCTGCTCGACACGGTCGAGGACGGCCCGATGTATGCCATGTCGATCTCCGAGTTCAAGGAATCCGAGGGCCTGACCGCCTCCGAGCGCACGGCGTACGAGCCGTGGGCGTACGACACGCAGAGCGCCCAGCTCTACATCCCGCGGATCGCGGACGGTCAGCCGCGCTGGTTCGCCGCCGCGCTCTCGGGCACCAAGGGCAAGGCCCCGAGCCGACTCGCCGTCTTCGCCGAGCAGCCGCAGCACCATCGGTGGGAGCTGGTCTCCGCCGCTGATCTGTACGGCACGGACCTGCCCAAGGTAGCCCTGGACGCCGACGGGTATGCCACCGCGGTGGCGGCCAACGGCAACAAGGACTTGGCCGCGGGGACCGACCTGCTCCGCAATGGCGTCCTGGACAACTTCGCCACCGGGGGCCAGAACTCCGGGAAGAAGATCTTCACCGAGAGCAAGGCGAGCAGCCAGCAGATCAAGGTCCATGACGAGACCATCACCCAGTACGGCAACAAGGGCACCAGCACGTTCGCCGGCGCCGCCAGCCGCTACGGTGACGCCTACGCGCTCAAGACCGCCGACGGCGGTGCGCTGGTCCTTTTCTCCCACACCCACACCCAGACCGACGCGGTCACCCACCGCGGGTTGCAGCTCAACCCCGGCAAGGACGACCGGGCCTGGCTGCACGACACCCCGCGCACGAGCATCCGCTACGAGTTCGTCTGCAACGACGCCGCCACCGTCCCCGCGAAGGCCGGCCCCTCCACACTCGTGGGCTACACCTGCGCCCGCACCGACGCCTCCGGCCCACCGGTGAACTCCGTCTCCCTGCCCAGCGTGTAGCGCGCACGCTCCTATACCCCAGCCGAAGGACCACCGTACGCAGTGACGACCTCACACCCCGACAGCGACAATGCGAACCCCCCGGCGGACGAACCAGCCACCAGTCCCTTGGTGCCCCTGAACGAATTGGCCCTCTGGCTCAGCGGCGGCTGCGCACTCCTGTCCGCAGCCCTCTACACGACTTCGATGACCGTAGCGCTCAGCACCGCGCGACCGTGGGAAGAATCCGGCGCCTTCGAGACCGCGTTCATTTTCGCCCTCATCGCTCTGCTCTCAGCAGGGCCCTATCTCATCAGCCGGCTCATCCCTGCCACCGGCCGTACATCCCCGTCGCCCCGGTTCGCGATGTGGGCCACCTGCCTTGCCCTGGCCGGGATTCACCTCATGGCATCGCTCCTCGGCACCCCGCACATGGCCCTGTCCGGCGTCGTCGGTATCACCGCTGTCCTCGCCGTCGCGGGCTTCGGCGAGCTGACCACACACGGGCTCGCAGCCTCCGGCCTCCCAGAGCGCTGACCCGCAGGCGCCGCCCGCCTCACCCCCGCACTCCCTGGATCGGACTCACCCCGGCCGCGTCCCCACAGCCGACGCCCGGCCCCCACTCGCCCCCTGCCCGACGGAGGCCCCACCTGTCCACACGCTCCTACATAGCCCGCCCCCACGGCGTCGGCTTCACCGGCGTGTACGTCCACCACGACGGCTACCCCAGCGCCCGCCTCCCCCTGCTCCTCGCCGCCTACCAGCACCGATTCGGCGGTGACGTCGACGACCTCGCCGCGTACCTGATCGACCGGGTGCCCGTCGGCTGGTCCTCGCTCGGCAACGACCTGCTCACCGGAATGCCCGCGCACCTGCGGGCCGATCTCTCCGTCAACTGGACGTCTCCGGGCACCCAATACGCCGACCGCCCCGCAGGGGATCCGCCGGTACGCATCACCGATGCCGACGACACCGACGGCCTGGACTGGGGCTACATTCTGCACCCGCACGCCATCGAGGTCGTCCCGCTGCGTCATGCAGACGTGGGCCCTTTCGTCACCTGGGACACCGATCCGCGCAGCCGCTTCAGCGACCAGCAGATCCTGTGGAGATTCGACCGGCCCGTGCCTGCCACACGTTCACCTCGCACCGCGCGACCCCACCCGCGACAGCATGCGGCGCAGCGCCCGCCCGCCCCCGCACACATCGCTGACCCGCCCCCCTGCCGCGCCGTCCCCAGCCTCCCGGCCGCACGGCCCGCCACCCCCCGCTGACTTCGCACCCTCGTCCCTGGAGAACGTCCTGTCCTCGCACTCCCGCCCCGACATTACGGTCGTCATCGCCACCCGTCTGCGGCCCGAACGCCTGGGCTACCTCACCGAACTGCACGCCAGCCTGATGCGGCAGACCGTTCCGTGGGAGGCCGTCCTCGTCCTTGACGGAGCCGATCGCGCGCTCCTGCCCGAGCCGCTGGCCGTCGATTCCCGTATCCGCGTGGTCGAACTGCCCCGCCCGGTCGGCGCTGCCGCCGCCCGCAATCTGGGCCTGCGCACCGTCCGCACTCCGCTGGTGTGTTACATGGACGACGACGATCTGGTGCCGGACGACAGCCTCGCCGTGCGGCACCAGCGGATCACCGAGACCGGTCTGGGCTGGGTCGCGGGCTGGAGCGCCGATCTGCATCCGGACGTTTTCCGACCGACGGAGGCGCTCTGTGGCCAGTGACCTGGGATTGAACGTAGCGGACATGTACGCGACGGCGCTCTCAATCAGGCCCGCCTCCACTCCATCGGGTACTGCGGAAGACCCGTTGCCGAACGCCGCGCGTACCGTCGCGGCGCTGAAAGGTAGATCCCCCGTGCAATCCGCACCCGATGTCGAGGTTGCCGTTGTCACGCCTACGCGACTGCGCCCGGACCGGATTGCGTACCTGATGGAGCTCTATGCGAGCCTGCGCGAGCAGGACGTGACCTGGGAATGGGTACTGGCTCTCGACGGCGTGTCCGAGGAGGTCATGCCTGAAGTCCTGCGCACGGATGCCCGTGTGAGGGTCGTTGCGCTTCCGCGGCCGGTGGGAGCCGGCGCTGCCCGCAACTTCGCCGTGAACGAGGTGACCGCCGACTGGCTCACCACCTCGGACGATGACGACGTACTCCCCGCCCAGTCGTTGTCCGCGCGCCTCCGCTACGCACAGAAGCACGACTTGGGCTGGTGCGCAGGCTGGTCTGCAGACCTCTACCCCGACCGCTCGATCAACACGTGGCAATGTTCAACTCCGCCTGGTTTCCATGCGCCTGGCGATGTCTGGCGCCACTGGGCGTCTCCTGACTCGACTATCCCTATCGGACCGACGACGCTCATGGCGCGCACCGAGATTGTCCGCGCGAGCGGTGGCTACGCCGCCCTCCCTCAAGGAGAGGACTACGCGTACCTCGTCGGCGTCACCGGGGTCGCCCACGGTGCTCTGCTGCCGACCGTGGTCTACCACTACCGCAAGCACGCGGAACAGATGACCTCCCAGCCCGAATATCCAGCCATGGAGCTGCAGGCCCGCCGCTTCGCTTGGGAGCACGGAAAGCACCTGGAGGCGCTGCGAAAGGAGGCCCGCATTGTAGGTTCCGCGATTCCGTGAGCATTTCCGCGTGATCATGGGCACCGTTTGGACATTTCCGCGTGATCATGGGCAGCGGTAACGTTCAGTAGGTTGGTTGTGATCCTCCGGTTAGCCATCTGGGCGCCCTGGATTTCTTGAGGCTGGGAGGCTGGTCTAGGCTGCCTGCGTCCTCGGCCGGGAGGCCGGCACGTCAAGGAGGGACAGCCGATGCCGCAAGCGGGATATACGACCGGCCCAGCGGACACGCCGCGGCCCCGGTCGCTCAGCGCGGTGCAAGAGGCCGACCGCATCGAGGCGGTGCGCCGATACGACATCCTCGACACCCCTCCGGACGGCGCGTTCGACCGCGTCGCGGCGATGGCGGCCCGGTTGTTCAAGGTGCCGGTGGCGAGCGTGACGATCGTGGACGAGGACCGGATCTGGTTCAAGGCGGCCCACGGCCTGGAGGGCGTGAGCGAGATCGGCCGGGAGCCGGGCCTGTGCGGCTCGGCCATCCTCTCCGACGAGACGCTGGTGATTCCGGACACTCTCACCGACCCCGTCGCCTGCGACAACGGCCTGGTCACCGGACCGATGGCGGTCCGCTTCTACGCAGCCGCCCCGATCATCACGCACGACGGCCACCGGCTGGGAACCGTCAACATCCTCGATACCCAGCCTCGTCTGATCACCCAGGACGACACGACCACCCTCGCGGACCTGGCCGCGATCGTGCTGGACGAGCTGGAGATGCGCCTGGCGGCCTTGAAGGCTCTGCGCACCGAACAGGAGCGGCGCGTCGAGCAGGAGGAGGCCCGCGAGCGCGCGGAGCGTGACAAGGCCGCTATCCATGGGTTCGCCTCCACCCTCCAGCGCACCCTGCTACCACCGGCGCTGCCCGTGGTGGCCGGGCTGGAGCTGGCCTGCCACTACGCCACCGCCTCCCCGCAGGAGGTGGGCGGCGACTTCTACGACGTCTTTCCCCTCGACGACAAGAGGTGGGCGTTCTTCCTCGGAGACGTGTGCGGAAAGGGACCGGAAGCAGCCGTCGTCACCTCCCTGACCCGCTACACCCTGCGCGCCGCCGCGCAGATCAACCCCGACCCCGAAAGGGTCCTCACCGCGCTGAACAAGGCGCTGCTCCTCGACCCGGCCGTCGGCACCCGGTTCTGCACCGCCATCTTCGGCCTCCTCGAACCGCACGAGAAGCAAGGATTCACCGTCACGGTGGCCACCGGCGGTCACCCCCCGGCCTACCACCTGCGTGGGCCAGGGGCGGTGGAGGTGGTGCAGGCCCATGGAGGCATGCTCATCGGCGCCATCGCCGAGGCGCGATTCGCCTCCCGCAGCATTCACCTCGCCCCGGGCGAGGGACTGCTGCTGTACACCGACGGGCTGACCGAGGCCCGCACCCTCGGTGGGGGCATGCTCGGCGAAGAGGGCCTGGCCGCATTCCTTACCGCCCGCACCGCACCGGTGAGCGCGGCGGCAGTCGTCGAGGACGCCGTCGCCCTCCTCGACGCCACGCCTCACGGGGCCGGTGACGACGTCGCCCTGCTGGCCCTGTCCGTCCCAGTCGGCGACGCTGCGGACGGCCTCACCGCCAGCGCCACCGCCCACACCATCGCCCCCGCCGGCGAGATGCCGGAGAGCCGCCCGTGACCGACTTCCGTCTCACCGCGCAGCACACCGACGGCGACCTCGCCCTGGCCCACATCGCAGGCGAACTCGACGTAGCCACCGCCCCCGAACTGCGCGCCCAGGCGCTGGCCCTGATCGAACAAGGCCACCGCCACCTGATCCTGGACCTCGCAGCCGTCACCTTCTGCGACTCCTCCGGCTTCAACGCCCTGGTCGGCATCTACCGCTGCGCCAAGACCGCCGACGGCACCCTGGTCCTTGCCGCCGTCCCCGACCGCCTTCAGCGGCTGCTGGACCTCACCGGGCTCAGCACCCTGCTGCCCGCCCACCCCACCGCCGCCCACGCCCTCGTCGCACACACCCCCCCTCCGGACACGGCCACCGCCCAACCCCCAGCGACAGCACGCTCCTGATCGCACCAAGCGTCCCGCTCGCCGCTTACGACTCCCCCTGGTGTGCTCCAAGCCAATCGCGGGCGGAACGCGACCTTGGTGCGGCAACGGCACGAGGTCCCGCTACCGGCAGTGGCTGCCGCCCAGGATCTGGCGGGCGATTCTGCTCATGATCACCGCGAACGAGCGCTGCTCATGAGACGCGGATTCCGGCGTTCCCGCAGGATTGAGTGCTTATGAAGTCGCGGAACCTATACGCATGTAGGTTCCGCAATGGTGCTGGCCATGGAAGCGGTGCAGGCATCCGACGTGGTGATCACCATGGGCTGCGGCGACACTGCCCCGTCTTCCCCGGAAAGCGGTACCTCGACTGGAAGCTCGACGACCCCGCCGGACAAGGCGTCGGAGCAGTCCCACCTATCAGGGACGACATCGAGCAACGCATCCGCGGACTGCTCGCCGAACTCGGAATCGGCGCGGCATGACCGCCGCACCGGCGACCAGTGGACACATCACGGCGATGCGGCCCGAGTACGCCGAACAGGTCTTGGTGCTCATCCCCGCGTTGGCTGTCATCTTGCTCGTCTGCGCACACGGCTCGCCTGCCACAACTGACCACGCCAGGACGACAGACCACGCCTGCGGCGGCACCCCAGTCGGACACCTTCCTCCGCTACGGTGCGCCGAGCGAAGGCCCGCGCGAGAAGGAGTCAGGGATGAAAACGGTGCGAGACCCGAGCGGGGAAGGCGTGATAGAGCGCCGTCTGGGGGTGTCCGACGCGGTGGTGATCGGACTGGGTTCCATGGTCGGAGCCGGGATCTTCGCCGCGCTCGGCCCGGCGGCCGGCGCGGGCGGTTCCGGGCTGCTGCTGGCTCTGGTCCTAGCCGCGGTCGTGGCCTACTGCAACGCCACGTCCTCGGCGCGGCTGGCCGCCCTCTACCCGCAGTCCGGCGGCACCTACGTCTACGGCCGACAACGACTGGGCACCGTATGGGGCTACCTGGCCGGATGGGCATTCGTCGTCGGCAAGACCGCCTCCTGTGCGGCCATGGCTCTCACGGTCGGCGTATACCTGTGGCCCGGCCAGGCGCACGCGGTGGCGGTGGCCGCCGTGGTGGCACTGACCGCGGTCAACTACGCCGGGGTCCAGAAGTCCGCGCTCCTGACCCGGGCGATCGTCGCGGTCGTCCTGGCCGTGCTCGCCGCCGTGGCCGTCACGGCCCTGACCTCAGAGGGCGTGGACACCGCGCGGCTGGACTTCGACGCGGACGCCACCGTCGGCGGCGTACTCCGCGCGGCGGGCCTGCTGTTCTTCGCCTTCGCCGGATACGCCCGCATCGCCACCCTCGGCGAGGAAGTCCGTGACCCCGCCCGCACCATCCCACGCGCCATCCCGATCGCGCTCGGCATCACCCTCGCCGTCTACGCCCTCGTCGCCGTTGCCGTCCTGAGCGTGCTGGGCCCAGGCGGACTTGCGGACGCCTCCGCCCCGCTGTCGGACGCCGTACGGGCCTCGGGTGCCGACTGGCTGGTGCCCGTCGTCCGCGTCGGCGGCGCCGTAGCCGCGCTCGGCTCACTGCTCGCCTTGATCCTCGGAGTCTCCCGCACCACCCTGGCCATGGCCCGCGATCGCCACCTCCCGCACGCCCTGTCCGCCGTCCACCCCCGCTACGGCGTCCCGCACCGTGCCGAACTCGCCGTCGGCGCCGTCGTCGCCCTGCTCGCTGCCACCACCGACGTACGAGGGGCAATCGGCTTCTCCTCCTTCGGCGTCCTGGCCTACTACGCCATCGCTAACGCCTCCGCTTGGACCCTCACCCCCCAAGAGGGCCGACCCATCCGCCTCGTCCCGGTCATCGGCCTGGCCGGCTGCGCAGTCCTCGCCTTCTCGCTGCCCCTGGGCACCGTCATCTCCGGCGCCGCAGTTCTCCTCCTCGGGGCTGCCGTCTACGGCCTGCAACGACTTCGCCGGGCAGCGCGTTGATTCGGTCCGCGGGATCCGCGACGAGATCGGAGCGCATCCACGTTCTGCTCACCGAAGTCCATCCCCACTGACAGGTCCGTGGGAGAACGACGGACGGTGCACGGCAGGTAGACGACAGTGATGACGTTGCTTCGGTTACTACTCGTTCCCGAACACATCGGAGGGTTCAGTGGGCGTGGGCGAGTTCCAGGAACTGGTGGAGGTCGTGGGCGGCTTCCACGGCGGACAGGCCGCTGGCGGCCAGGAGTGCTCCGGCGGCCAGGAGCAGCAGGGGCGGGCTGTGGGGTGGGGGTGCGAGGAGGGCGGTGACGCGGCGGGGCACGGTGCCCGGGGCGGGGTGGCGGCCGAGCATGCCGAGGGCGGCGGCCGGGATGCGGCGTGGGGTGCGGGTGCGTTTGGTGGCGACGGCTGCCTTGGCGACGGTTTCGGCGACGGCGCGGCGGTTTCCTGTGTGGTGGGCGGCGTGTTCGTCGGCCCAGCGTTCGACGGTGTAGGCGACGGCGGTGGCCAGCGGCCGCAGCAGTGGATTGGCGGCGGCGGAGAGCTGCGCGAGGGAGACGAACGCGTAGTGGTGGTGGTTGAGATGGGCCTGTTCGTGGGCGAGGAGGATCTCTTGTCCGGCGGGGTCGAGGGCGTCGAGCATGCCGTGGGAGATGACGATGCGGCCCGGCAGGCCGGGCATGGTGTAGGCGTCGGCGCTGTCGTCATCGGTGACGACGACGGGGTTGGGGCCGGGCAGGCAGGCGGCGTCCAGGGCCGCGGACCACAGGGCTCCGGCTCTGCGTGCGGTGAGGCGGACCGTAGCGATGGCGGCCAGGGTGAGCAGGATGGCGCCGGCCAGGGCGGCGGGCCATGCGGCCGGGTCCTCGTGGGCGATCACGTCGGGTGAGTAGTCCTTGAGGGCGGCCACGAGCGGGATGCGGACCAGGCCGGCCAGGGCCAGCAGGCCCAGGACCACGGTGCTGGAGGCGGCCAGGATCAGGGCGGCGGCGGTCAGCAGCCAGGTCGCCTGCCGTGGTTCCAGACGGCGGGACAGCGGGCCGGCGGCCGGGCCGGCCAGCAGAGGGAAGAGCAGCGGCAGGTAGACGGCCAGATGCATCGCGGCGACTGCCCTTCTACTCGTCGGTGCCCAGCAGGCGGCGCAGCAGGTCTTCGTCGTGGTCGGACAGCTCGTCCACGAATCGGGTCAGGACCGTTTCGCGGTCGGTTCCCCCGTTCATGACCTGGTGCATGTGCCTGGCGGTCAGGCCCGGCTCGTCGGTGACGGGAGAGTAGGCGTAGCTGCGTCCCTGCGGGGTGCGTTCCAGTACGCCGCGGGCGTGCAGGCGCGCCAGGGTGGTGGCCACCGTCGTGTGGGCGAGCGGTGTGGTCAGCCCCGCCGCCACATCACCGGGCGTAAGAGCGGTCTCGGCGCTCTGCAGCAGCGACAGGATTTCGCCCTCCAGGGCGCCGTTCGCCCGGCGTCTGCCGCCGAGGCCGGGCAGTCGCTCGTCAGCACCCACGGTCCTGTCTCCCTCGCGCGTCGTCTACAGTCACCCATAACTTCTATTCGCGAATAGAAGTTACTGTGTCCGACCAGTCTCCCATGCCGTCCGGCTGCACCGCCGATGCGGCCCGTGCCGACAGGATGCCTGATGCCCCCTCCCGATGCGGACGG
The DNA here is from genome assembly GCF_040629815.1 of Streptomyces sp. NPDC005878. Lineage (NCBI taxonomy): Bacteria > Bacillati > Actinomycetota > Actinomycetes > Kitasatosporales > Streptomycetaceae > Streptomyces > Streptomyces sp. NPDC005878. The sequence continues at coordinate 185,375 of NZ_JBEXWK010000006.1, read as the reverse complement.
CCCCCGCGCCAGGGGTGCGTGGTGGCTTCCTGCCGGGCTGGTAGTGGTGTGCGGGAGCCTCCTTGCGGCGCTCGTGATCGCCACCGACGAGGCGCATGGTGCGCCGTTCGGGGTGGACTCCCCTGTGCACGGATGGGTGCTGGCTCACCGCCCGTCGTGGGTGCGGGATGGGGCGGTGGGGATCACGGTGACAGGCAGCGGGGTGCCCGCCTATGTGCTGGCGGCGCTGGCCGGAGCGCTCGCCGCGCGAACCGTCCGCTGGTACGGGGCTCTGTTGGGGATTGTGGCGTTGGCTTCGGCACAGCTGCCGCGCATCGTGCTGGCTTCCGTGCTGGCTCGGCCCCGGCCGCCGGCCGCGGACTGGGCCTTCTCGGCGAGCGGCTGGGCCATGCCGTCCGGGCACACCACCACGTCGATGGCCGTCGCGGTCCTGCTCACCGTCGCCGCACACCGCAGGGCCCGCAGTCGCCTTCGGCCCGTCCTGCTCGCTCTGCCCGTGGTGTGGGCGGTGGCGGTGGGTGTCAGCCGGGTGGTTCTCGGCGTGCACTGGCCGACCGACGTGCTGGCCGGGTGGCTGCTGGCGGCCTGCTGGGCCGGTTCGGCCGCGCTCGTTGTTCATGGGCTCCGGTGCCGGAAGACCGGTGCCGTCACTTCGAAGGAAAGGCAGCGCCCGTGAGCGCGATCAGTATCGGACAGGCAGTGATTCTGGGCGTGGTGGAGGGGGTGACGGAGTTCCTGCCGGTCTCCTCGACAGGCCACCTGAAGATCACCGAGGGACTGATGGACATCCCGGTGGACGACAAGTCCGTGGTCGCCTTCACCGCCGTGATCCAGGTCGGGGCCATTGCCGCGGTACTGGTGTACTTCTTCAAGGACATCGTGCGGATCGTGTCCGCCTGGGGGCGCGGTCTGCGCAACCGGGACGAGCGTCACCACCACGACTACAAGTTCGCCTGGTGGGTCATCTACGCCACCATCCCCATCGTGATCGTCGGGCTGGCGGCGAAGCCGCTGATCGAGGGGCCGCTCGCCTCGCTGTGGGTGGTCGCCGGATCGTTGATCGTCGGCAGTGGCCTGATGTGGGCCGCCGACCAGATGGGCCGCCACAAGCGCGGCGAGGAGGACACCACTTTCAAGGACGCCATGCTGGTCGGCTCCTCGCAGATCCTGGCCCTTCTCTTCCCCGGTTTCTCCCGCTCCGGCGCCACGATGTCCACCGGCCTCATCCTCGACCTGAACCGGCTCGCCGCCACCCGCCTCTCCTTCTTCCTCGGCATCCCTGCCCTGACCGGGGCGGGCCTGTACGAGCTCAAGGACGCGGTCGGGGCCGGAGTGGACGTCACCCCGCTGATCGTCGGCACCCTGGTGTCGTTCGTCGTCGCCTACGCCTCCATCGCCTGGCTGCTGAGGTTCGTCGCCAAGCACACCTTCAACGCGTTCGTCATCTACCGGATCATCATCGGCGTCCTGCTGTTCGCCCTGCTGGCCACCGGCACCCTGGGCGCCTGACAGCGGCCCGGCCCGCACGCGCCGCCCCGGAGCTGTTCAGCGCCCAGAGCCCTTTACTTTTTCCGCTCGTCCATGGACAGGAGGACCGACCGGTGACCACCCTCGCGCTCGGCCCGCAGTGGCTCGACCCCGACTACCTGATCTCCACCTTCGGCCTGATCGGCATCCTGGTCATCGTCTTCGCCGAGTCCGGGCTGCTGATCGGTTTCTTCCTTCCCGGCGACTCCCTGCTGTTCACCACGGGGCTGCTGGTCGCCGGGCACCAGTACCTCACCCAGCCGCTGTGGCTGGTGTGCCTGCTCGTGGCAGTGGCAGCAGTCGCCGGTGACCAGGCCGGCTACCTCTTCGGCCGCAAGGCCGGCCCCGCCTTGTTCAACCGCCCCGACTCCCGCCTGTTCAAGCGGGAGAACGTGGAAAAGGCGAACACCTTCTTCGACACGTACGGGCCGCGCTCGATCGTGCTGGCCCGCTTCGTGCCCGTCGTGCGGACCTTCACTCCGATCGTGGCCGGGGTGAGCGCCATGCGCTACCGCACCTTCGTACTGTTCAACATCATCGGAGGCACGCTGTGGGCCGTGGGCGTCACCGTGCTCGGCTACTTCCTCGGCCAGATCCACTTCGTCAACGCGCACATCGAACTCATCCTGATCGCCATCGTCGCCCTGTCCGTACTGCCGGTGGCCTTCGAATACCTGCGGACCCGGCGCCGCACCCACTCCCGCCCGGCCGACGGCCGGCAGTAGCGTCAGGGCACGGCACACCGCCCCGACGCATAGGGTGTAGGGAACGCGTCAAGATGCGCGCTGGTGTGCCGGGAAGTCTGGTCGGCGACAAGGGACCGCTGTGTCCGCTGGCCGATCGTGCCCGGAGGCTTCTTTCCGATGTGTGCCGCTCCTCGTGAACGTCTGCCCTTTCTGGGTCTGCTGCCCTGGGGCGAGCGCCGGGTAGTTGCGCAGGCCCTGCGGACCGAGACAGTCGGCGGGCTGGTGCTGCTGGCCGCCGCGATCGCCTCACTGATATGGGCGTATTCGCCGTGGGCACCGGCCTATGAAGCAGTGCGCGAGGCGCACTTCGGGATCCCGGCGCTCGGCCTGGACCTGTCGGTGGGGCACTGGGCCTCGGACGGTCTGCTCACCGTGTTCTTCCTGGTGGCCGGGATAGAGCTGAAGCGCGAGCTGGTCGTGGGTGAACTGCGCACCCCCGCCACAGCGGCCCTGCCCGTCATCGCCGCCGCGTGCGGCATGCTGGTGCCCGCCGTCCTCTATGTCGCGGTGGCCTCTGCCGGGGGTGGCTCACGGAACGGGTGGGCGGTGCCGATGGCCACCGACATCGCGTTCGCTCTCGCGGTCCTGGCCGTCCTGAGCACGCATCTGCCCTCCGCGCTGCGCGCCTTCCTGTTGACCCTCGCGGTGGTCGACGACCTGGGGGCGATCCTGATCATCGCTGTGTTCTTCACCAGCGACCTCAACCTCTACGCGCTGGCCGGCGCCTTCGCCGGACTCGTCCTGTTCTACGTCCTCCAGCGCCTGCGCGTGCGGGGCTGGTGGTGGTACGTGCCGCTCGGAGTGGTCATCTGGGCGCTGATGTACAACGGCCGGGTGCACGCCACGGTCGCCGGAGTCGCGATGGGGCTGATCCTGCGCACCCGCCCGGACGAGGGCCGGCGCGGCCGGAAACCCGAGAAGCACTCGCCCGGCGATCACACCGCACACCTGCTGCGGCCCTTCTCCGCAGGCATCGCGGTGCCACTGTTCGCCCTGTTCGCAGCCGGGGTGAGCGTGTCGGCACCGTCCCTGCAAGGGGTCTTCACCCGTCCCGAGCCCCTCGGAATCGTGATCGGTCTGGTCGTCGGCAAGATCGTGGGAGTCTTCGCCGGCACGTATCTCGCGGCGCGCTTCACGCGTGCGCGCCTGAATCCGGACCTGGCCTGGGCTGATGTGTTCGCCCTGGCCGTGCTGGCCGGGATCGGGTTCACCGTTGCCCTGCTGATCGGCGAACTGGCCTTCCCCGACCCCGCACAGGCGGAGCAGGCCAAAGCCGCTGTGCTGGTCGGCTCGCTGATCGCCGCCGCGATCGCCGCGGTCCTGATCAAGAGACGTGACCGAGTCTACCGGCGCCTGTCCGAAGAGGAGAACCGCGACGCCGACGGCGACGGAATCCCCGACGTCTACCAGCACGACCCATCCGGTGCCCCGTGAAGACCCGGGCAGGACTCGCCGGCCTGCGCTGAGACGGCGAGGGTGCGCGTATCCCCGTAGCACCCGGGCGGGGCCTTGACCTCTCTGCTGCCGCGCAGTTGACTCCATGTCAGGCGATGGATCCCGCCTGGGCCACGCAGAGCCCGAACCGCCCTCCTGGGCTGATGGCTTCCTGACCGAAGACGTCAGGAACCCATGCCCTCAGGAGAGCGACCACATGGCCTTCATCCACCGTCGTGTCCCTCGCCGCACCGTCCCGAACAGACGCGTCCGGGAGAACACCGAGGACGAGCACGACGAGACGATCCGCCCCCGCGCTGCCGCGTGCGACGATGCCCGGCTCACTTGCGCCCGCGACGTGTCGTCCGGCACTGCCCGGAAGGACGCCGGAACCCCCGCGGGAATCGCACCCCCAGACACCCGGCCACTACGGCTGCTGCCGGGGATGCAACGCGCCCTCATCCACGCCGGGACCGCCGAGCCACCGCCGTCCGCAGCAGCGGCGCCCGCGCCGCCACCATGTCCGCCTCACCCGCAGGGAGTCAGTGATGCACTGCTACGACTGCCAGAGCACCCATCACACCGTCGTCGCCGCTGTCGCCGTCTGCCGGCAGTGCGGGGCCGCGGTCTGCGTCGACCACGCACAGATCGCCCGGGAGGCACTGCACCGTACGGCCGGCATGGGCGTCAGTACGCTGCCGACCGCCGCACGTCGGATCACCTGCACCACCTGCCGGACCGCAGCAACCTCGCAATAACGACCAGGCACCACACGGCACCTCGAACACACCCCGCGTGGACTTTCCGCCCTGAGCCACACACCGTCCGACCTGCCAGCCACACTGCCCCGGCGCTGCCGGGCGTTGCTCCACGTGTGCGAGGCGGCGCACGGTAACCTGATCCGTAGCGGTGCCCTTGTGCGCCGCTACGGCGGTGGGGCTCGCCGTACCCGAACCGCGGCAATGCTGCCGCCAACAGTCCCTACCCGTGAAGAACCCTGTCCGCGCACGCGCACAGGGCACCACGTGTAGGGAGAGGTATGCGTTCGGACGAGACGGGACTGTCGATAGCGGCGGAGCCCACCGACCCCGATATCGACCTGACGGACGCCGAACAGCGCCAAGAACTGCGGCGTACGCACTACGGCGTCCTGCCGGTGATCGCGTGCGGCGGGGCGCTGGGCGCGCTCGCCCGCTTCGGCGCCGCCCAGGCATGGCCGACCCCGGCCAACAGCTTCCCCTTCACCACCCTGGCGGTGAACGCCGCCGGGTGCCTGGTGATCGGCGTCTTCCTCGTCGCCGTCACCGAGGTCTTCTCCACCCACCCCCTGTTGCGCCCGTTCTTCGGGACCGGGGTGCTGGGCGGCTTCACCACGTTTTCCACCTACTGCGTGGACATCGAGCGTCTCGTCACCGGCGGCCGTGCGGGGATCGCGCTCACCTATCTGGCGGCAACCGCCGTGGCCGCACTGGCTGCGGTGACCGTGGGCGCGTGGAGCACGCGCCGCATCCTGGCGAAGTGGAGCGAGTCATGAGCTGGCATACGCAGGCGGCGCTGCGGCTGACCGTCCTGGTCGATGACACCGACACCTGGCACCACAAGCCCGTGTGCAGCGAGATCGTCCACCGGGCCCACGCGGCCGGGCTTTCCGGCGCTTCGGTCTTCCACGGTATGGAAGGTTTCGGCGGCCGGCAGATCGTCCACACCACCCGCCTGCTGTCCATGGCCGACGACCTTCCCGTGGCCGTGGTGATCGTGGATACCGAGGAACGTATCCAGGCTTTCGTCCCGCAGCTGGAGGAGATGAACATCGAAGGGCTGATCACCCTGGAACCCGTCCAGGTCGTGCACTTCGACGGCGCACACCGGGCGGACCGGTGAGCGATTTCCTGCTGGTGGCCCTCGGCGGCGCGGTCGGCGCCCCCTTGCGCTATCTCACCGACCGGGCCGTCCAGGCCCGCCACGACACGGTCTTCCCCTGGGGCACCTTCACCGTCAATGTCGTCGGCTCCCTCATCCTGGGCGTCCTTACCGGCGCGGCCCTGTCCGGCACCGCCGGGCACACCGTGCAGCTGCTGCTGGGCACGGGACTGTGCGGGGCGCTGACCACGTACTCGACGTTCTCCTACGAGACGCTGCGCCTAGCCGAAAGCGGCGCCAAATTCTTCGCCGCCGCCAACATCGCCGCCTCCATCGTGGCCGGTCTCGGCGCCGTCTTCGTCGGCTTCGCCCTCTCCCAGGCGCTGTTCGCGTGACCCCGCCCGACACCCTCAAGACAACCGGCGGGCGGCGCACCCCGGGCATGGGCGCATGGCGGTTCGTCATCGCGTTCGGCACCATCAGCCTCCTGGCGGACTTCGTCTACGAAGGCGCCCGCTCCATCACCGGCCCCCTCCTGGCCCACCTCGGCGCCACCGCCGCCGTTGTCGGCATCGTCACCGGCATCGGAGAAGCCGCAGCCCTCATCCTGCGCCTGGGATCGGGGCCGCTCGCGGACCGCACCCGCCGCTTCTGGGCCTGGACCATCTCCGGCTACGCCCTCACCGTCATCACCGTGCCCGTCCTGGGACTCGCCTCGGCCCTGTGGGTGGCCTGCGCCCTGGTCATCGCGGAACGGGTCGGCAAAGCGGTCCGCTCGCCGGCCAAGGACACCCTGCTCTCGCACGCCGCGGCCGTCACCGGCCGCGGCAAGGGCTTCGCCGTGCACGAAGCGATGGACCAGATCGGCGCCATCGTCGGACCGCTCGTCGTCGCGGGGATCCTGGCCGCCACCGGCGACGACTACGCCCCCGCACTCGGTGTCCTGGCCCTGCCCGGCCTCGCCGTCCTGATCCTGCTGTTCTGGCTGCGCGCCCGGGTACCCGACCCCACCCAGTACGAAGCACCCGCACCCACCGCCGAACCCGCACAAGGCGCACAGGCCCGGGAGAGGCTGCCCCGGGCGTTTTGGATCTACGCGGCGTTCACCGCGGCGACCATGTCCGGCTTCGCCACTTTCGGCGTCCTGTCCTTCCACCTCGTCACCCACCACCTGCTCACCGCCGCCGCCGTGCCGGTTCTGTACGCCGGGGCCATGGCAGTCGACGCGATAGCGGCCCTGGCCACCGGCTGGGCCTACGACCGCATCGGCCCCAAAGTCCTGGCCGTCCTGCCCCTCCTGGCAGCAGCGGTCCCCGTCCTGGCGTTCACGCGCAGTGTCCCGCTCGCGGTGGCAGGGGCGCTGGTGTGGGGTGCTGCCATGGGTGTACAGGAGTCCACCCTGCGCGCCACCGTCGCCGACCTCGTCGGCCCGCACCGCCGGGCCACCGCGTATGGCATCTTCGCCGCCGTCGTCGGCGCCGCCACCGCGGCCGGCGGCGCGCTGGCCGGTGTCCTGTACGACGTGTCCATTCCCGCCCTGATCATCGTCACCGCCTGCATCCAGGCAGCCGCCCTAATCCTCCTCGCCATCACCCGGCCGGGCCGCATCTGCCCCGCCGCCTGATCCCGTTCACAGAAGGAAGCAGATCATGACTTTCACCGTCAGCGCACTGGACGCCACCGAGATCCTCGACTCCCGGGGCCGCCCCACCCTCCACGTCACCCTCCGCCTCGCGGACGGCACCACCGCTGACGCAGGTGTGCCCTCCGGGGCCTCCACCGGCACCCGCGAAGCCGTCGAACTCCGCGACGACGACAGAGCCCGCTACAACGGCGCCGGCGTACAGCACGCCCTCCACCACGTCCACGGCGAACTCGCCGACCTGCTGCGCTCCCGCACCTGGGACACCCTCGCCGACGCGGACACCGCAATGAACGACCTGGACGCCACCGGCACCAAAGCGCGCCTGGGCGCCAACGCGATCATCGGCTGCTCCCTCGCCCTGGCCCGCGCCCTGGCCCAGTCCGCCGGAAAGGAACTGCACACCCACCTCGCCCCGCCCGGTGTCACGCCGCGCCTGCCTGTACCGCACTTCAACGTCCTCAACGGCGGGGCGCACGCCCCCAACCCGCTCGACTTCCAGGAATTCATGATCGCCCCGCTCGGTGCCCCCTCCCTGCCCGAGGCGATCCGGGCCGGAGCAGAGGTCTACACCGCCCTGCGCACGCGCCTGCACGAGGCCGGACACGCCACCGGCCTCGGCGACGAGGGCGGCTTCGCCCCCGACATCGCCCAGCCCGAAGACGCCCTGCGCATGATCGTCGCCGCGATCACCGACGCCGGATACACCCCCGGCCGCGACGGCATCGCCATCGCCCTGGACCCCGCCGCCAGCGAATTCCGACAGAAGGACGGAACCTACCGCGTGGCAGGCGAAGCCCTGACCAGCGCCGACATGATCGCCCGCTACGAACAGATCATCGCCGACTTCCCCGTCTGGTCCATCGAGGACGGCCTCGGCGAGGACGACACCGCCGGCTGGCAGCAGCTCACCACCACCCTGGGGAACCGCATCCAGCTCGTCGGCGACGACAACTTCGTCACCAACCCCGCCATCATCACCCAGGCCATCAAAGACCACATCGCCAACGCCGCCCTGATCAAGGTCAACCAGATCGGCACCGTCACCGAAACCCTCCAAGCCATGACCATCTGCCGCGACGCCGGCTACGCGGCCATGGTCTCCCACCGCTCCGGCGAAACCCCCGACACCTTCATCGCCGACCTCGCCGTCGCCACCGGCTGCGGACAGATCAAATCCGGCGCCCCCGCCCGCGGCGAACGCGTCGCCAAGTACAACCGCCTCCTCGCCATCGCCGCATCCCACCCCGAACTCCCCTACGGCCTCACAGGCAAGCAAGCATGACCGGAACACTGATCCTGCTCCGCCACGGAGAGAGCACCGCCAACGCGGACGGAATCTTCACCGGCTGGACCGACGCACCCCTCACCCCCACCGGACACGAGCAGGCCAACGACGCCGCCCACCTGATGGCCGCCGCCGACCTGCTGCCCGACGTCGTCCATACCTCGCTCCTGCGCCGCACCATCACCACCGCCGACATCGTCCTGGACGTCCTGGACCGCCCCTGGATCCCCGTCACCCGCAGCTGGCGACTGAACGAACGCCACTACGGCGCCCTCACCGGCCTCACCAAAACCCAGGTAAGCGAACGCACCGACGAAGCGACCTACCACGCCTGGCGCCGCTCCTGGGCCACCCCGCCGCCAGCCGCCCTGCCCGGAGCCCTCACTCCCTGGAACGACGACCGCTATCGCAGCCTGCCACCCGACGCCTGGCCACTGACCGAGTCACTGGCCGACGTCCACGCACGACTGCTCCCGTACTGGGCCGACCGCATCTGCACAGACCTCACGGCCAACCGCACCACCCTGGTCGTCGCCCACGGCAACTCACTACGCGCCCTGGTCACCCACCTCGACCAACTCACCACGCCAGAGGTAGAGATCCTCAACATTCCCACCGGGCAGCCCCTGCGCTACGACCTCGATAAGGGCCTGCGCCCCAAGGCCACCGGCGGTACCTACCTCAACCCCAGGGCAGCCGCCCAGCAAGCCGCCGCAGTCGGCCGCCAATAAACCACCCCCACTCGTCATCGCACCTAGAGACACCCGGCCACCCATCACTCTGCTCCCCGATGTCGCCCCGGCCCGCCACGCGAGATGCTGGCCAAACGCCATACGCTTTGACCGGCAGCAGTGGGACACCTCCGCCAGATACCCCGCCCGGGTATTGTTGGACCAGTTGCGCGTCCTGAACGCGCCCGCTCATACGAGGAAGGGACGACGGTGACAGGCACCAGCACAGCGCGCAAGCGGCGTATCGCCCGGCTACTCGCGCTGTGTGCGGTCCTGTTCGGCCTGTTCCTCATGCACGGGGCACCGGCCACCGCCGCCGAAGGCTGCCACGGCACGATGTCTGCGAACGCTCCGATGGCCGAAGGCCACGCAGACGCCGCGATGGAATCTGCGACACCACCGGCGATGCCCCACGCCGGTGCGCAGCAGGCATCAACGACGCCTTCGATGGATGGGGCGATGTGCGTCTCGACGCCCGCCCGCGACATGAACCCGCTACCGACGGATGGCCTGATGACCGTCGTCGCCGTGCTGGCCATCGCGCTCATCGTGGGCCGGCACGTGCCGCTGGGGCGGACCGGACGGCGCGGCCCACCTCCGCCAGGTGGGCGGAGCCTGCTGCTCCAGGTGTGCATCGCGCGGACCTGAGTGGACCTGTGCCGGAACCCGGATGTTCACCGGGAGCCGGCGACGTGTCCTGCTCATCTGCGCGCGCCCGCCCGGCGTGGTGCGCCCACCCGGAAAGACCACTCACATGTTCGCTACTTCCCTTCCCGCCGTGCGTCGTCGTGCTCTCGCGGCGGCCGGCACCGCTGCTGTCCTGGCGGTGAGCTTGGCCGCCTGCGGCTCGTCCAGCGATTCCTCTTCGATGCCGGGCATGGACCACGGCGCCAAGTCGTCCCCGTCCGCCTCGGCCAGCACTTCGCCCTCGATGGGCGACATGCCCGGCATGGACCACATGGCCGCCGGCAACGGCCTCGCGGACAACAAGGACGGCTACCGCCTCACCGGCAAGGACACGACGCTGGCGGCGGGCAAGCCGACCGGGTACCGGTTCACGGTCACCGGCCCGGACAAAAAGCCCGTCACCAGCTTCGCCGTCGACCAGACCAAGCGGATGCACTTCTACGCCATCCGCTCCGACCTGACCGGCTTCCAGCACCTCCACCCGACCATGGCCGCCGACGGCACCTGGACCGCCGACCTGGCCGCACTCGCACCCGGCTCGTGGCGCATGTTCGCCTCCTTCACCCCCGACACCGGGGCCGGGAAGGACACCGCGCTCGTCCTGTCCCGCACCGCCACCGTTCCGGGCACGGCGTCGAAGACGCCGTTGCCGGCCGCCGGCAAGACCGCGGAGGTCGACGGTTACACCGTCACCGTCAAGGGCGAACCGATGGCCGGGATGGAGCACCCGATGACGGTGACCGTCACCAAGGACGGCAAGCCCGTCACCGACCTCCAGCCCTACCTCGACACGTACGCCCACCTGACCGCCTTCCACGAGGGCGACACCGCGTTCGCCCACCTGCACCCGATCACCAAGGTCGATGGCGACCACGGCGGGCCGGAGCTGTCCTTCAACGCGGAACTGCCGACGTCCGGTAACTGGCGGCTGTTCCTGCAGTTCCAGACCGGCGGCAAGCTCCACACCGCAGCCCTGACCCTGAGCGTCGGCTGACCCCGCGTGGGGCGCCACCCCACGCGGGTGGCGCCCCCACACCCAGCCGCCCGCGCCGCGCAAGTGCGACGTGTCGGTCGGCCCCATCTCGTGCTCGCCTCGGAAGGCTTCAGAGATGATCCACGCCGTATTGCACGCACTGTCGATCACCGGTTCCATGACCTGGGAGATCACCTGGGCCCTGATCCTCGGGTTCGCCCTGTCCGCCGTCGTCCAGGCCGTCGTCCGCAAGTCCACCGTCGTCTCCCTGCTCGGCGACGACCGCCCCCGTACCCTCGCCGTCGCCGCCGGCCTCGGCGCCGCCTCGTCCTCCTGCTCGTACGCCGCAGTCGCACTCGCCCGCTCGCTGTTCCGCAAGGGCGCGAACTTCACCGCCGCGATGGCCTTCGAGATCGCCTCCACCAACCTCGTCGTCGAACTCGGCGTCATCCTCGCTCTGCTGATGGGCTGGCAGTTCACCGCGGCGGAGTTCGTCGGCGGCCCCATCATGATCGTCGTCCTGGCCGTGCTCTTTCGCCTGTTCCTGCGCGACAAGCTCCTGCGCCAAGCTCGCGAGCAGGCCGAACGCGGACTGGCCGGGTCCATGGAAGGCCACGCCGCGATGGACATGTCCGTCCAGCGCGAGGGTTCCTTCGCCCGCCGACTGCTGTCCTCCGAAGGGTTCACCTCAACGAGCCATGTGTTCGTCATGGAATGGGCGGCGATCCTGCGCGATCTGGTCATTGGCCTGCTCATCGCCGGCGCCATCGCCGCCTGGGTGCCCGACTCGTTCTGGAGCACCTTCTTCTTCGAAGGCCACCCGCTCGCGGCCAAGCTCTGGGGCCCGATCATCGGCCCGCTCGTCGCGATCGCCTCATTCGTCTGCTCGATCGGCAACGTGCCCCTCGCGGTCGTGCTGTGGAAGGGCGGCATCAGCTTCGGCGGCGTCGTCGCGTTCATCTTCGCCGACCTGCTGATCCTGCCGATCCTCAACATCTACCGCAAGTACTACGGCGCGAAGATGGCCCTGTTCCTCCTCGGCACCTTCTACCTCGCCACCGTCATCGCCGGGTACGTCGTGGAGTTCACCTTCGGTGGTCTCGGTCTGATCCCCGACCAGGCCGACGCGAAGCTCCCCATGGAGGGCATCACCTGGAACTACACCACCTTCCTCAACATCGCCTTCCTCGTCCTGGCCGCAGCCCTCCTCATCCGCTTCCTGCGCACCGGCGGGCGCGACATGCTCCGCATGATGGGCGGCGACCCCGACACCAGCCAGGACCAAACCCACGGCGAACACGGCAAGCACCAGTGACGACCGCCACCGGCACCCACACCCGACGGGCATAGAAGCAGAAGCCAGCTGGGGAACATGGGCTTGCATGCGCCGGGCCCGCTGACCACGCACTGCCTACAGCCCAGCCCCTTGGAGAACCGCGTACCGCACCGTCGCCAGGCTGCTGCCCTCTCGGACGTTCCTCGGGAACCACGAGGTAACGCGCGCTCAAACGTCCATACAAGCGACCGCAACATAGCCGACGATCACCGGTTTGGGTAACCGGCGATCGTAGCGACCATTGAAGCTCAACCCCACACCACGAACTTCCTGCGGAGAAATGGAAAATCCATCCCCTTGCGGCCTCGGCAACAGAACGCACCACCGGGAATGACTACTATTCAGAGCCTGGCGGGCGATTCTGCTCATGACCACTGAACACGCGCACTACGCATTGATCGCGGATTCCGGTGTGTCCGCAGGAAGTAGTGCTCATGAAGCCGCGCTCCCTGCAGTGCACATGCGCCTCCGTTGCGCGAGTAGCGAGGGTCTGGGCGATAGCCTTGAGGCGAACCTTCGCTGGTGGCGATCCCTGCCTGCTGTGGGACGGCCGCACCTTCGAGGAGCATGGTCAGTGCCCGCGCGGCGCGTACATGATCACGGCCATGCCTGCGAGGCAGACCAGAGCTCCGGTGATGTCGTAGCGGTCGGGGCGGTAGCCGTCGGCGACCATGCCCCAGGCGATCGATCCGGCGACGAAAATGCCGCCGTAGGCGGCGAGGATGCGGCCGAAGTTGTCGTCGTTCTGCCAGGTGGCGACGACGCCGTAGATGCCGAGGGCGATGACGCCGGCACCGATCCAGATCCATCCCTTGTGTTCGCGGATGCCCTGCCACACCAGCCAGGCACCCCCGATCTCGAAGAGGGCGGCGACGACGAACAGGGCAACCGAACGAGCGACAGTCATACGGCCGGACCCTACCGGCGGTCCGTGCCGCTGAACTTCAGCGGGGCGGCGGATCCCTTGCAGCTGCACCCACTCTCACCTGCGGTCTTGGGTGCGCAGGAACAGGAGGGGCGGCGCTGGCCGAGCCACCAAGTGCTGGCGGCGAGCACCGCCAGGACGACAGCGAGGACGGGCAACCAGCCCACCACCGCCCCGGCCCCGGCCCCAGCTCCGGCTCCGGCTCCGGCTCTGATGACCCCAGCGGTGATCAGGACGGGCAGCGCGCAGCACGCGATGCAGGCGAGCGCGGCCAGACCTCCCAGTGCCTTCGGGGCACGCCCGGGGCGAGGGTCAGCAGCAGGGTTCGGCATGGCGGTTCTCCTCGGCGAGGTCGGTGAAGGGAATTGGGCAGCAGGCCATCGAGGCGCACGCGGTCAGGTCGTCGCAGCCCGCTTCTACCGCGGCAGCGAGAGCCGTGCGGATCGTGGTGAGGTCGGCGATCTTCGCATCGACTTCAGCGAGCTTGGCCGCGGCGCGGCCCTGCAGCCCGGCCACGGGTCGGCCATGCCGGTGGCGGCCGGCGTCCAGGAGGTCGGCGACCTCATCCAGCGTGAAGCCGAGCCGCTGAGCAGCTTTGATCACCCGCAGCGCGGTCACCGCATCGTCGCCGTACAGGCGATGACCGCCGTTGCTGCGTTCCGGCTCGGCCAGCAGTCCGCGCCGCTCGTAGTAGCGCAGCGTCTGGATGTTCACCCCGGCCGCCTCGGCGACCTGCCCGCTGCGCAGCCCCGCACTCATCGCTGCTCCACGACGGCAGCAGTCCGCACTGCCAGGGCGTCCAAGACCGTCTCGTGCGCCTGGTCCACCGAAATGTCCAGATGGATCAGGTCCTGGCCCGCAATGGTGGTGAAGATGAAGAACGAGCAGCAGCCGCTTTCGCGTTCCACCAGGTCACGGACCCGGCCGTCGACGCCCTCACCACCCGCTAGGTCAAGGAGCAGGTGGAGCGGCTGCGGCCGGGACAGCGACCTCAAGCGGTCAGAGAACAGCGCATCCCACTCGGCGACGCGGAGAGGCTGCTCCGTGGTGGGCAGCGTGCAGGACTGCGGCACCCAGTCAAGATCACTCATCGCGCTCGCTCCCGTCGTCACATCTCCGGTGGTGGAGACACCTACGACGGTAAACCTGTACCTGGGTACCGGTTGCAAGCCCGGTAGTGAGGGCCGAGCGTCTCTAGGAGGGTGGGGCGGAGAGCTGCTCGGCAATCCGAGCTTCGAGGGCGGCGATTCGCTTGTCGGCGAACCGTGCGTTGTCCCGGGCAGCAGCAAGACGCTTGGTGAGGCGGTCACGTTCGGCCGTCAGGGCCCTGACTTCGCGTTGCAGGGCGACGTTGGCGCTGGTGATGCGCACGACATCGGCGTCGGTCCACTCTCCCTGCAGTTCAGTGATCTGGCCGAGGAGTTCGGCGATCCGCTCCCGCTGGTTGACGACCTCCGCGTTGGTGGTCCTGAGAGCCTCCTCGGTGTTGAGTGCGCGTTCACGCCAGGAAGCCACCACCACCTCGCGTTGCGTTTGATCCGTCTGCGCTCGCAGTCCGCGGGTCCGGAGGGCGGCCTCGGCAACGACGTTCCTGGCTTCGGTGTGTTCGTAAAGGAAGGTGCGCGAGACATCGGCCTGCCGGGCGACCGCGGCAACGGTGATCGGGCCGCCGCTCTTGGCGAGCAGGTCCACGACGCTCTTGATGCGGACGAGGCTGGCTTCGGTCTTCTGGCTCCGTGCTCGGAGAGCCTGGGCGGTGCGCTGTGATGAAGAGGTCATGCGGGTTCCTCGTACGAGTCGGTGTCATCGGGGTTGATGGCTGCGAGGTCACTGGCTTTGAAGGCGAGCGTCCACATGCGGTCGAAGTAGTCCTGGGGGCGCCTGAGGTCCAGGGCGAGGGCGTCCTCCAGCATGCCGAGGCCGGCCAGTGCCTTCTCCAGGCCGCTGATGGCGCGGGCGCTGGGTTCGAAGAGGCTGTGGAGGTAGTCGGCGATCTTGTCGTTCGGGGCGCGTTCGGCCAGCGAGGCCCACTGCTCGGCCTTGCGGCGCCAGTAGAGGAGATCGGCCCCGGACATCACGAACTGGTCGCAGTTGTGGCAGTCGAGGTTCCACGGGCAGGCGTCTCCGCGGACCACGGGCTGGTAGGTGCAGAACCCGCCCTCGGCCGGGGTGCTGCGGCGGCTGAGGTCGATCGCCATGGCCTGGGCTTCGGCCCGGGTCATGTGCTCGCCCGGGGCTGCGAGCAGCATGCCCGGCGCTGCGGAGCCTGGCCCGCTGACCCAGACGCGCTCGAGTGCGTCGTCGACCTCCGAGGAGGCGACCTTCGCGTAGTGCTCGGCCATCCGTACGGAGATCTGACCGAGGTACTGCTTGATGTGGTGGAGGCCGGCGCCGTTCTTCAGCAGGTTCGTGGCCAGCGTGTGGCGGGCCTGGTGTGGCACCCACGTTCCGATGTCCAGCGCCTCCAGCCAGTCCCGGAACGCGTTACCGAAAATGCTGTAGCTGATCGCGACCGTGCCGTCCGGGTTCTTCTGGGACGAGGGGAACAGGGCAAGGCTCTTGCGTTCCTTCGGCCGGGGCACGCGGCCGTAGAGGTCCTGAAAGCGACCGACGGTGAGCTCCTTGCGCCGCTCCAACTGCTCGTAGAGACGTTGCGGGATACGGATGGCCTCGTCGAGGTTGCCCACCTTCGTCTGGTCGTGCCAGAGGAAGGGGACCTTGCGGTGGATCGAGGTGCACTCCAGCCGAAGTTCGGTGATCTCCGAGGCCCTGCGGCCGGTGAACACCAGAGCCTCCCAGACGTCGCGATAGCCCATGTCGCTCGGATCGAAGCGGTCGGACAGCAGTTGCAGGTTCGACTCGTCGGCCAGGGCACGTGCCACCGGGTCGGGGAACGGGTTGCGGGTGCGGTCGGCCCGTGGCCCAGTCGGCAGGGCGATGATGAATTCACGCGGCAGGCCAAGGAGTTCGGCATCGCCGGAGTCCATGGCGTCGCGCAGGATGGACCGGGCCTCGTTGAAGGTCTGACGGCGGGTGTAGCCGGTGACCTTCATCGGCCGTCCGTCACGCCTGATCCCCAGCGACGGCAGCCCCTCACGCGCCCGCTTGTTCTGATCGGCCACGAAGCGCCGCATATGGTCCTCGGTGAGCACGGCGGGATCATGGCCGCCTCCGGGAGCGACGGCGCTCAGGAAGACTCCGAGCTCGACGCACGCCCGGCGCCCGCAGTCGATGTGCTGCGGGCTGCGGGGGCACTGCGGAGAGCGCAGGCGCCGGGTGACACGATCCCAGAGCAGGTCGCGCAGCCAGCGCTGCGGTACGTCGGTGAAGTCGAAGTGGCTGGTGCGACGCCGGTAGCGGATGCCATAGTGCTCGGTCTCCACGAACCCGGCCGCCTTGGCCTCCTGCGGAGTGACGTAGACGATCCTCAGTTCGTCCGCGGTCTCGCGCAGGATCCTCAGTTCGTGTTCGGCGAGCACCGCCGGATCGGCCAGGAGATCGAGCACGGATTGGACGCCGCGCAGCCGGGCCAGGTTCGCCACCGCCTGGATGTGCCACAGGGGCCAGGCAGAGCGCTGGGTCTTCTGAGCATGAGTCAGCAGCCCCCATCGGATCTCCGCCTGGACCAGAGGCGGCAGGCCAAGGAGATTGGTGGTGCCGGCACGCGAAGCGGGACGGGCCGTGCGGCACCAGTCTCGGAAGGTGTCGAGGTCGGTGCAGGCGATCTCGACAGGCTCTCGTCCGACGACCCGGTCGCCGCCCCATCCTTCCGGTCTCTGGGCTCCGCCGGGCCGTCCGTCATTGCGGTAGCGCTCGTCGTGGATGTAGCAAAGCCGCAGGGGGCTGTCCGCCCGGCCGACGCAGGAGGCGACCAGACAGTCGCCGTAGCCGGGCAGTGCTTCGGTCTGCAGTGCGACGAACTCGTCGTAGGTGCGGTCCATCTTCCTGAACAGGACCTTGTTCCACCGGCTGAAGTGGGTCAGGCACAGCCGCAGTCCGAGATGTCGGGACGGGCGCTCAGGGCAGAACCGGCAGTCCGGCGGCTCCATCAGCCGAAGGTCGAGGATCTTGGGCTGTGCTGTGCGCAGGAACTCCCGGCGTGTGGCGCCGGGCTCCTGCTTCGCGGCTCGCCACTCGGCCCGGTGCGGATGGCACAGATCGACGGTGTTGGTGCGGGTGTTGCGGCAGCCGTTGACCCGGCAGAACCAGCCGTAGACCGGGTGGTCGCCGGCCCAGCGCAGCACGGACTCGCTGTAGACCGGCTCGACACCCGGGGCCGCCAGGAGAGCCGTGAGGATCTCCAACCGATCCCGCCGGTCACGGCCCGACGTGCTGGCCAGCAGGCGCAGAGGGATGCGCCGCGTCTCGCTCACAGCAACTCACCCCACGTCGTCAGGAGGGCGCCATGAAACACCGGATCGTTCACGTCGACGTGGGCGTAGATCTCATCGACAACGGCAGTCGAGGCCCACCCGCCCGCGTCACGAACGATGGACAGGTTCCCCTCGGCCGCCTCCAGAACGGCGCTGGCCCAGGTATGCCGGAACATGTGCGGCTTGATCAGCCCTAGGCCCGCCCGGCGGCCGGCCCGCTTGAGCATCTTGCGAGCCCCCTCCGGGGCCCACGGCAGACCGCGCCCGGGACCGTGCTGCTGAACGAGCAGCATGCCGTGGGCTGCGCCGCGCGGGTACTCCTGGGTCAGGTAGTCGAAGTACGCATGGACCATGGCCGGGCTGACACGCTTGATCAGACCGCCGTGGATCACCCCGTCACGCAGCTCCCACTCCCACTTCGTCTTGGCGCGCGCCCCGTTGGCCAGCCCGTCCCGATGACAAACGTGGGCGTGCGGCCCCCGGCACTCCCCGCACGCGGCCTCCTCCCGCAGATGCAGGTCGCACAGGTGAAGGCCGCACATCTCGCCGGCACGGAACCCGCCGTCGCTCAGCCACTCCACCACCAACCGATCCCGCAAGGAGTTGACCTCATCCAGCAGCACCGCCCGAGCACCGTCCGGCAGCATCTTCTTGTGCCGGCGCCGCACCGACTTCGGCGCCAGCGGATTCGCCGGCATGCTCCGCTGCAGATGGCCGAGCAGCGACCGGTCCCGATCCCGCTGGGTCGGCATCCGGTGCAGCTTCAGCGCCCCCACCAGCTCGGTGTTGACGCCCGCCTCGGCCTGCTTCAGATAGAAGCCCTTCACACACGCGGCGGCTCCGCGCAGAGCGTCATTGCCATACGGCCTCTTGCCCACCCGCCACGGACGTCCGTAGGGCCCGGCGATCTTCGCTCCGATCGCACCCATGTAGCGTTCAAGATCGCCGTACCCGACGCCCTCCGGCGTCAGTCCTTCATGCTCCAGCCACCGAAGGTGATCGACCAGGAGGTAGGCGTACGTCCGGTCCGATCCCGTGCAGGCATAGCCGGACAGGTACAGGTCCGCCCCGCCGTGCACTCCTCGCAGCGAGTCGAAGATGGTGTACGCCTCACGACCATCGCGGTGCAGCACCGACTGCACCCTGAGTTGACCAACCGACAGCTTTCGCACCACAGTTCCTCCGAGCCGACCTGTTCACCAACATGGCGAACATCACGGCCGCGGTCGGCAAACGAGTACGTGACGCTCGCAGTCACTGGCTCGGCGAACATCCCGAACAGCCCTTGCCCCAGCCGGAAAACGGACGGCTCCACCACGATCTGGCGCTGCCCGACGCCACCCGGCGTGCACCGGCCCGGTGACGTGACCGGGTACTGGACCAGTCCCGAAGCCCAGATCCCGCTCGGCCAGACCATGCTCCTGGCCCGCACCGAACTGGTCGTTGCCGCCGGTGGGCATGGGGGGCTGCCCCAGGGTGAGGACTTCGTCATGGTCAACGGTGTCACCAACCTCGCACCGGGCGAGCTGCTGCCGCACGTCGTCTACTACTACCGACAGCATCCCGCCCAGATGACCGCCGGCGGCACCGCATTTCTTGAACTAGAGGGACCCTCCCGAGAGTTCGCGTTCCGGCACGGCCAGGCACTGCGCAGCGCGCTGAAACGTTCGCGCACCGACGGGCTGGAGTTGGCGGTCTGATGACTTCCGGCGTCACACAGGCGACCTTGGACCATCTCGCCCGGCGGCTCAACGACATCGCCGCACAACTTCCCACCTGCCATGCGGACGTGGACGCCGCGGCGCTCGCCGACGACATCGCCCTGCTCGCCCATCACCTCACCTACGCCAGCGAACGCGCACAGGACCGCTTCGCCGCCCCCGAGACGGTGCATCTACCCGAGCGCCACACTCTGGTGCGGCTCGGCGAGGCAATGACCGCCGTCACCCGCGCCATGGGCTACCTCACCGAAGCCCTCCACTGCGCCTCCACCGGCTTCTACTGCGAAGCCCTCCCTGGGGTGGAGACCTCGCACCTGCGAGGCGACTCCAAGGCGCTGCGGATCATCGCGGCCGAGAAGTGCAGCACGGCCCGAACCCAGTTGGTCGCCACTGCCGCACAGCTCCATACGGAGGCCGGCGGCAGAGCCCAACAGCCCCGGCTTGCCACGGTCGCGGTGGCCCCTGAGCCCGTTCAGCCCCCGCCCCTCGCGGTCACGGTTGCCGTATCGCGGCCTGCACGCTGACCCTCGCAGAAAGGATCCGCCTTCTGTCCGACCATTTCCACTTCGCCGTCCACCCTGAATACGGCTTCGTTGCCGCCTCCACGGCGGCGGTCACCGAGCACCTGGCCGAGTGGTTCCTGATCCGCGAGCAGTTCGAGCCCGTCCCCGACCTGCCGGGTCTGTACCGGATCACTCAACCGGAACAGGACGGCCGGCGCCGCACCCGCCAGGCCGTACAGGACCTGCGCCGCCACGGATTCAGTGTCCAGGCCGACTACTCGCTCGACCCCGCGATCACTCCCGAACCCGCCCACCCGTACGTCCGCAACGGGCTGATGGAGCGACGCCAGCGCATCGCCCACGCCGCGGCGGCCACCTCACCGCAACGCGCCCCCGCGCTGACCACCGCCCCTGCACGACCTCCGGCACAACCGGCCGCCCCGGCCATCAGCGGACGCCCCCATGGCCCCACTCCGGCACGGGGCCGGTGAACATGAGCACCGAGCCGATCCGCATCGCCCGAAAAAGCGGCGGCGAAGTCGAAGTCGAGGGCCCCGTTGACGAGTTCGCCGCCCGGATCCTCGACCGTGCGGGCTTCATCTTCCGCCCGACCCTGCGCGGCATGTGGATCCGGCTGCACTTCGACACCGGCCAGGATCACGAGAACGAGCAGGCCACCCATGCCGTCCAGATGCTCAGCGCGGCGGGCTACCAGGTCGATCTCGACCCGAACCTGCTCCCCGCCGCCGGACACCGCTCGCCGGTGAACTGGTGGCCGCCGCGCACGGCACCTTCGATGCCGGCGCCGCCTGCACCCGCCTCTGCGCATTCTCACCGACGTTGATCCCTCACGACACAAGGCACCATGACCCCATCCGCCGAGATCACGCTGTACCTCAGCGCCCACGACAAGATCATCGCCCTGGCGAGCGGGGCCAGTCGCAGGTGGGCGGAGACCGCACTGGACCTGGCCGGCTTCACCAGGAACCACGACCAGGTCCGCACCCTGCCACTGGCTGACCAGGCCGGGGCGCGTCAAGCACTCACGCATCTCCACCAAACCGCCCGCGACTGCCAGGTGAGCGTCGTCACCCACCCCCACCCCTATCTCGGCGACGTCGCCGAGGCCATCGTGGCGGCACTGCCCGGCCACTGGATGGCAGACGTCGAGCCCCTGCGCGAGGAACACGACAAGCACCACCTGCGGGAGTACTTGTGGGCGACCGACGCTATGAACCACTCCCTGGACAAGAACGGTCCGGGCTTCGCGGCAGTCCTTCGTGACGGCGGCGGCACCGAGCTGCTCCTGATCGAGCATCCCTCGGACGGCTCATACGCGGTCGGCGCCCTGGTCCCGAGCCCTGACTACGTCCGTGTGACGGCACCGGCCCCACGCAGCATCACCGCAGACGAAGCCTGGCTCGCCGCCGGGTTGATCCAGAGGCGCCTGCTGCCGGATTACGAGCGGGCCGTCCACCTCTCTCGGCTCGACGAAGCCGAGCACGACCTGCGCTGGGCCCAGGAACGCGAATCCGGGACGCACGACACCGTCGGGTTGGAGTCCGCGCTCTCCCGGTTCCGCACCCACGCCGTCGCCTTCATCGCCACCCTGCGCGCCACGCCGCTTCCGGTCGAGCAGGCCATCTTCCTCGACCGTATAGAGGACGGCCTGAGTCTCCAAGAACTGGATGACGCGGATCCCGAGGCCCTCGCCGACGCGAAGGCAGTGTGGCTCATCGACGGCAAGGAACTGATCGAGATGGCCCGCGCCGCCACACCCCCCGCGTCTGCCCGCCGGGCCACCCCCAAGTCGCCGCCCGCCGCCACGCTGCCCCCGCCGGCCATGGTCGCAACCGCCCCCGGCCCGCGCCGCTGACCCCTCTCCCGGAGCACCTGATTACTGCCCGACCCACCGAAACCCTCGGCACTGCCCTCTACGAACTGAGCCTCTTCTGCGGCCAGTTCACGCTGATCCACACGCGTTACGAGCGCGCTTGGGCCCACGCGGCCACAGCCGCGGACGCCTCGCAGACCATGGCAGCCATTGCACGCGGCCAGCGTCAGGAAGGCGTCGAGGCATTCGAGCGGCACATCCTGCCGCACGCGGAAACGCTGCTGGCCGCCGCGCGCAGCGCCGTGGACGCGATGCCGCCGGCCCGACACCATGCTGCCTGGCACGAGCTGATCGACGACCTGGTTCACGCCACAGGGCAGATCCACCGCATCCGGTCCGCGCCCACCGGCCAGCCCCACGCCGACGCTCCTAGCGTCCGTCACCTCCAGCAGTGGCCCTACGTCCTGGCCTGGGCCGAGCGCTCCTTCATCATCAGCGACCTTGCCGAACAGCACCGCCCCGCCGGCCCGCCGCTGACTGGTGAGGAGCAACAGCTCTGGACGGATATGGCGCAGGCGGCCTGGCGGCGCGGGGACTTGGATGCCGACGATGTGTGGTACAGCGCCGACAACGAGCTGATCACCGTGGCGCACCTCGTCGAGGACGGCGAGCCGACCGTGGTGGTGCTCGCCGGTGAACTCGGCAGCGAACAGATGCGGGTCCTTGGCCACTACGACACTGTGAACAAGGCGGTCCAGGCATCCCCGCCCGCAGTACCCGCGGGCATCCTGAACCGGGACTTCGCGCCCTTCGCACCCCAGCCTCCCGCAGCAGAGGTTTCGGTCGTGAAGCTGGTGCGGCAGGTCGACGAGGCACGGCACACCGGGGACGTCTCCATGGCGCTGCTCGACGCCGTCGACACCTCCGGCCGCTCCCGCGGCCCGCTGCCCCGCCTGACCGAACTCCTGGACCGGGCCGCATCGTTCGCCGACGCGCTGGAAACAAAGCAGGGGCAGCGCTCAGCCGCCCGCCTGTCCGTCCTCGCGCGGCAGCTCGACGCGCTGCGAGAGGAAATCGAGTCCGTGGCCGAGAGCCTGGGGGCCGGCGTTCTGCCACCCCACCGCACGCCCCACCCCCTGTTCCACCTCCCTCCCCCACCCCCTGCACCTACGCCCACACCGCCCGCAGGGCCTGCCGCACCCCCGCCCCCCGGCGCTGCCCGCCGTCGTTAGCGCCCCCACACCACCGGGGTGCCTCACCCCAGAAAGCACGCGTTGACCTCCACCACCGGCTCGGGCCCGCTGCTCGCGCAACGCCACGTCGCACGCCTGCTGTTCGGCACCCTGATCGGCCGCCTGCCAAGCGGTATGGCACCCGTCGCGATCCTCCTGCTCGTCACCGACCAGGGCGGCTCGCTGAAGACGGGCGGACTGCTGTGCGCGCTGTACGGACTGGTCTCCGCCGTCGGGCAGCCGGTCCTGGGCCGCATGGTCGACCGGCGTGGACAGAGTCTGGTCACCGGCACCGCGGTCCTGCTCACCACGATCTGCCTGCTCGCCCTGTCGATGGTTGAGGTCGCCGCCCGGCCGGGCACCGCGGCCGGTCTCGTCGCGGCCGCCGGGCTGAGCACCCCGCCGCTGGAGGCAGGACTGCGGGCCCTGTGGCCTGTGGTCCTGCCCGACGAGGCGCGGCGCCGGGCGGCGCTCGCGCTCGACACCGGCGCCCAGGGGCTGATCTACGTCACCGGACCCCCACTGGTCGCCGTGCTGTCCACGACGACCGGGCCGCGCACCGCGATGGTGGTGAGCGCCGCGCTGGGGCTGGTCGGTGCCACGGTGGTGCTGAGCGCCGCGCCTTCCCGCCACTGGCGCCCCGCCCCCAAAGCGCACCGCACCGGGACGCTCGGGCCCCTGGCCCACCCGGGGCTTCGGTGGTTGTTCGTCGCGGTGAGCGGCGTGGGTTTCGCCTTGGGCGCGATGAATGTGTGGGCCGTCTCGCTCGCCGACACCCTCGGCATGGATCTGCTGTCCGGATTGATCCCCGCCGCGCTGTCCACCGGCAGCCTCGTCGGCGGCTTCCTGTACGGGCGCCGGACCTGGCCGGGAACGCTTACCGGGCAACTCCTTACTTCGGCCCTCCTGTTCGCCGCCGGTTGGGCACCCCTGGTGGTGGCCGCCGGCCCTACCACGGCCGTCGCGCTGACCGCAGTGCCGGGACTGCTGCTGACCGCCGTGATCACATCGGCGTTCCTGACCGTGGACGCCCTCGCCCCTGCGGGCTCCACGACCGAGGGGTACGCCTGGCTGATCGCCGCGGTCGGCACCGGGCAGGCCGCCGGGACCGCTGTGGCTGGCGCGCTCGCCGAGCATCCTCACCTCGGTTCGGCCCTGCCCGCCGTCGGCGCCACGCTCACCATGTTTGTCCTGGTCGCCGCCCACCGCCACCTCGCGGTCCCGGGAGCCGCCGCCCGCCGCCGGGGCCGGCATCGCCGTGCTCCGGCGCACGCTGCCCGCTGAACGCCCTTTACCTAAAAGGAGATTCGTCTATGGCCGCTGTAGGTACACCCGGCTATCGGAACGTGCGGAAGGGCGAGTCAGGTCGCTGCGAGGCGTTGAAGCCCGCATGTCGGCAGGCATTTCCCATCGTTCGTGGTCCAGCCACGCACCGTTGTGTGCTGGAAGCTCCGGACCCCCCTCGCCTTCGCCAACACCCCACGGCTTTCCCGCCACCACCGATAGGAGATCCGCCTTGCCCGAAACACCAGCAGAGCCTTTCATGACGATCCGGCACGCCATCACCGGCGAGATCACCACCACCGGCTACAACGCCGCCGCCCGGCGGATCCTGCTCCAGGACGGCTTCGAAGAGACGCCAGGCTGCGCCTGCCGAGCGACGGAACCCGGTACGGAGCGGACGCACGGGCCTGCTCGGCAGCCAGCGAGCTGCTCGTCGCCGGCCACCCTGTGCCCCTGGACCGAGCCCACGGTCGGCTGGTGAGCGCCGACGGTACGCCCCGGTTGGCCCGGTCGCCGATGTCGGCACAGTCCGTGATCCGCTCCGAGAGCGGCCAGCCTCTCCAGCGCATCGCCAACCCCGTTCGCACCCGCACCTGTTGAAGGATTCTCGTTTTGACCACACCCGGAACGCCTACCGGTCCAGCGCGCACCAAGGGCGGCGAACTGCGGGCCAAGGTGGCCCGGCTGCTGGCCGACCGGCCGGCGGACACGCTCACCATCGGGGACATGGCCAGGCATCTGGGCCACTCCCACGGCGCCGTCCGCAACGCCGCCCTCACCCTGGTGCGACGCGGCGAGGCCGACCAAAATGGAACCGGACAACCGAAGTTCCGCGCGAACGCCAAAACCGCCGCAGCCGCGCAGACCGCTGTGATCAGCCCACCGGGCACCCACTCTCCCCGCGCCCAGGCGGCGACGGCCCGCACGGCCATTCCCGCAGCAGCCACTCCCAGGCAGACCGGCCCGATCCGCCGCGCGGGGGGCCAGATCTACCACCCCCGGGAGCTGGCCGATCTGCCCGACGTTGAGGCGTTGAACCGCTTGCGCGACGCCGACGTGCCGGTGCTGCTCTACGGCCCTCCGGGCACCGGCAAGACGAGTCTGGTCGAGGCGGCGTTCCCGGACCTGCTCACCGTCGCCGGTGACGGCGACACCACGGTCGGCGACTTGATCGGCGAGTACACACAGGACGACGCGGGAGCCTACGTCTTCCAGTACGGTCCGCTGGTCACCGCGATGACCGAGGGCCGCGCCCTGCTGATCGACGATGCCACCTTGATCTCACCGAAGGTCCTGGCGGCGCTGTATCCCGCGATGGACGGGCGCAGGCAGATCCAGGTCAAGGCCCACAAGGGCGAGACCATCAAGGCCGAGCCGGGCTTCTACGTGGTGGCGGGCCACAATCCCGGCGTCCACGGGGCGGTTTTGACGGAGGCGCTCGCGAGCCGGTTCAGCGTGCAGATCCAGATCGGCACGGACTATGACCTCGCGCTGGCGCTGAGGATCGATGCGCGGGTGGTCCGGGTCGCCCGGCACCTCTCGCGCCAGGTCGAACTCGGAGAGCTGGGCTGGGCCCCTCAGCTGCGAGAGTTGCTCAGCTACCAGAAGACCGAGGCCGTCCTCGGCACCAAAGCAGCCCTCGCGAACCTGGTCGGCATCGCCCCTCTGGAGGATCGCGACGCCGTCGCTGCCGCCGTCATCAAGGCTGTCGGCGTCAAGGAGGTCCGCCCCCTCACCCTTGGCAAGCAGCTTTCCGCCTCGGCCGTCCGGCAGCCCGCGGGCAGCACCGGCTCCGCGCACCGGGGACGGTCGCGATGAGCGCCCACCGCCACGTCCAGTCCAGGCCAGACGATGCTGCCGAGCTCGCGCGATGGGACGACGACGGCGCGCCGCCCGCGCAACCGCGTTCCTCCCCGGCCGCGTGGCTGCGCGTGGGAGCCGAACTCGGCGATCGGCTGGTCGCCCTTTCCGGCCGTCAGGACCTCCTCGTCACGTGCCGCCCCGGCACCCGCAGTGGTGCACCGGCCGCGTTCTTCCCCGCTCTGGGAGAGGTCGAGTTCGACGCCGGTCTGTTCGCCCCGCTTAAGCCTCACGAGATCCATCCGCGGATCGTGGGCGATGAGGAGCGGTATCCCGCCGCCTGGGGGGTGTTCGTCCACGAGGCCGCGCACGCGGCCCACTCCGTCTGGACGGAGCCTGCCGGAGCGGACCCCCGTGTCGTCGAGGCCGCGCTCCTGCTGGAGGAGAGCCGGGTCGAAGGCGCACACCTCATCGCGCGGCCCACGGACCGCAGGTACCTGCGCACCAGTGCCCGCACGCTGGTCATGCCCGACATCGCTCACCCCACCCTCCAGGGCATCGAGCACGCCGCCGGCGTGGCGGCCCTGATCCTCGGCCGCCGTGATGTCGGCATCCTGGACGCCGGCGAGACCCGGGCCGTCGCCGACCTGTGCGAAAAGGTGTTGGGCGCAAACCTGCTGGCCACACTCACCGGCATCTGGACCGCAGCTCACCAGTGCGCCGACCACGACGCCACGGCCATGCTCGCGCACGCTCAAGAATGGTGTGACGCTCTGGACGCCGCGGCCCCTGCCCTGCCCGTGCCGGAGAACCTCGCCGATCTGCTGTCCGGCGCGGTGGGGGTGGTCATGGACAACGCGGCAGCCGCCGACGCCGCCGACCTCGCGGCACAGGCCGCAGCGACCGCCGCCATGGCCACCCGGTCAAGGGCACAGGCCAACGACCGTGCCCAGCAGGCCAGTCGGCGACGCCAGGCCGCCGCCACCGCGAGGTCCGTCTTCAACTCCGGCGGCGGCACCGTCAACCCCGACGGCACACCCGCGCCCTACAGCAACCCTGTCACCGGCACCCGTCGGCCTACCGCCGCTGAGAAGAGTGCCGCAGCTCGCCTGAGCCGCGCGCTCCGGGCCGCGGCCTACCGCGAGCGGACAGAGGAGCGGACCACCAGCCCCACCCCGCCCGGCCGCCTCAACATGCGCGCGGCCCTCGCCCGCGACGCTCAGCGCGCGGCCGGGTCGGTCCCTACCGCGGAACCGTTCACCCACACCCGCCGCCGGAACTCCCCCACCCCACCGCTGCGTGTGGGTATAGCCGTCGACGTCTCCGGCTCCATGCGTGACGCCTGCGCGCCCGTCGCGTCCGCTGCCTGGATCGTGGCACGCGCAGCAGCCCTGACCGACCCCGACTCCCGCACCGCCACCATCGCCTACGACACGCATCTGACCGCGTTGACCCGACCCACCCACCGAGCACCGGAGCGCGTGACGACGTTCGGTGCCAACGGCAGCAGTCACAACCTCGGTGACGCCATCGACGCACTCGACCACGGCCTCGAACTCACCCGCCCCGGCGCCGGCCGCCTCCTCGTGATCGTCACCGACGCCATCTACACCCCCGACGAAACCGCTCAAGCCGTCACCCGCGTCAAGCAGCTCACGACCGCCGGCTGCGCCGTACTCCAGCTCACCCTCGCCCCGAGGTCTCTCCACTTGCCGGGGACCACCTTGTTGCACCTGCCCCGGCCCTCCAGCGCTCCCGCCGCCATCGCCACGGCGGCCACAGACGCCATCCGCAGGACACGTTGAAACGACCTAGAAAACAGAAAGCAGGAACAATTACGTGGCAATCCGAACGTCCTACGAAGTTGTCCACACCTGTGGACACGCCATAACCCACAACCTGTCCGACCGCCCCGCCGACAAGCGGGCCGCCTTCGCCCGCTGGCTCGCATCGAAGGACTGCACCGACTGCTGGAGGGCCGCCCGCGACAACGACAGCGCCGGCAAGGAGGAGTGGATTGCCGCCCGTCGCGCCGCCGAACAGCAGGCGGCTGCCGACTGGGCCGCCCAGTTCGACATGCCCGCGCTCGAAGGCCCCGACCGCGCTCTGGAGTGGGGCGAACGCACGCGCCACCAGCTGGTCACCGCCGCCTACACCGCGCTGGTCACCGAGGGCACCTGGGACGAGGTGGACTGGTCCGCACTCGAAGAGACGATCCGCACGATCACTCGTGCCGGGTGGTGGATCGACCAGCGCGATGCCGAGGGCAGCGACCTTCCCGAGCTTCTCGACGCCGCCACGGAAGCCGACCGGGGCAACGAAAATCCCTTCCGCTAGGGGGCCGGTGGCCTCACCGGGGCATACGAGGGATGCCTTGTACCCCACGTTCCCCGGTTAGCAAAACCGGGGATCCTCCGGACCATTGTCCTTCCCACCGCCACCCTGTGCCGTTCGTGGAAGGAAGCCCCCGCTGTGCCCGAAGCTGTTCGTCCGCCGTACGTTCCCGACGACATCCTCACGCCCAAGAGGGACATGACCCATGGCCACTTCCGGCCTGGCGACCAGGTCGTCGTCCTTAAGGGCGTCGCAGGCGGCGAGCTGTGGGGCGACGCTATGACGGTGGTGACGCCGTCCTGGCATACGCCTACCGACGAGGACGGGTGGCGGCTGCGCGACCCCAACGGCGGGCAGCAGACCTTCATCACCGGCCACCCCCGCTATCTGGTCCATCTCTCGCGGCGCTGTCCCGACTGCCTGATTTACCTGCGCGCTCTGGAGGACTACCTGATCCCGAAGTTCGCCGACGCAGGCGCCGTGATCGACTGCGGTTGGTACTCGGTCACCGCACTGAACCAGCTCGTGCACGTCCTGGATGCAGAGGGTGGCCGGTGATCCCGCACATCGTTGGAGAACAGCTCTTCCCTGCCATCGCGCTGTCGGCGGCGATGGGCATCCCGGTTGCCGAACAGGACGTGCTGGGCGATGCCGTGGTGACCCACGCACCCCTGGACCCCGCCGTCGCCGAAGACGGACCCCAGGAGTGGATGTTCACCGACTGGGAGGAGTACTTGCAGGCACCGCGGGATCTCCATCCGCACGCCGACGGGCCGACCGGGATGGAGCCGGAGATCTTCCACATGGCGGTTCGGCTGCACCCCTCCGACCGGGCACTGCACCGGCCGGAGTGGGCAGAGATCGCCCAACGGCTGACCCACGTCGCCGGTCTCGCACCCACCGGAGATGAGCACGCATGCCGGTGGGTCGCGCTTCAGGCCCGGCCCGACCGACTCGACGTGATTGCCAATCGCATCCGCGGCGACGGCGCCTGGGCCCAGCAGCCCCACCCGCTCGCGCGGACGCTGAGTGAAGAGTGCCGGCGCATCGAAACCGACCTGGGCCTGGTGCCGGCGCAGAGCCACGGCGGACGTCCGTCGACCGCGCATCGGCTGGCCCGACCCCCGGCGCTGCCGTGGATGGCGGCGGATCAGTCGCCGTCTGCGGTGGCGGCCCAGGTCGCCACGCTGATGCACCAGCTCGCCGACGAGGCCAACGGGCCGATCGCCTCGGTACGCGGTCTGATCGAACAGGCCGCCCACCGCCTCGATGAGCTGCCCCACGCCTACGGGCCCCACGCGGCCCACGAGCTGGAGTGGATCGCCGGCCGCCTGTACGGCATCCAACAGGACCTCGACGCCACCACCGCGGATCTGCCCGGAGCAAGCCAGCGCGCCGCAGCGCGCTCCGTCACACCGCCCGCACCTCACTCGGCTTCCGCGCGCCGCTCCCGCTGAACACCCCCGAAGACGCAGCGCTCTTGGCTCTTGCCGGCCCGCTGCCTCTGTGCGGCTGCGCGCTTCCGCCGAGGACCACCACGCCGCCCGGCCCGCCGCCCGCTCTCCCGGCTTCCCCCAAGCGGCGGCGCTCATCACCATCCCCGAGGAACCCATGCACGACCACGACCCCGCCCCCGATCTCGCGTCCTTCGCCCTTGCCCTCGCCGATGAACTCCCAGGCAACTGGACCAGCGAGCACCAGACGCATGCGCACTACCCCGACCAGTTCGCCCGCGCGGAACACGTGTGGGACATGAACCTTCTCGCCCACGCGATTGCCGAGCACGTCCTGGACCAGGACGCGGTCCTCACCCGCGAGGACGGCGCCCGCCTGTACGTCATCGCACGTCCCCGCGGCGGCGAGGAGTTCCTCGTCGGCGCCGTTGCACCGGCCGGCATCCCCGCGGAAGCCTTCCGCACCGTACGCGAGCCCGACGGCATCGTCGTCCCCGACGACCCGGTCAAGGCGGCAGCCGACATCACCACCGACCTGCTGCCCCGCTACGACAAGGCCCTCGCCGAGGTCCATGACCACGCTGCACGTCTCACTCCGCCTGCGCCGCCGGAGCTTGTGGTGATCACGCTGGCGGGCCGCGACTTCCACGTCGCCAAGCCCGAGCGGGCGGGCGCCGCACAGATCCTCACCGACAACGGCGGTGTCTACGACCAGGACTTGAACGCGTTCGTGCTGTCCGGTGAGGACACCGCCGTACAGGCCCAGGCGATCCAGCGCGCGGCAGCACAGCTGGACCGGCTCGGTGTCGGCGTCAGCGTGCGGCTCCCGCAGACCAAGCCGGCGTTGGAGACCGCCGCGGTCACGGCCCCGTCCAAGTCGCCTGTCCGGCGGCGATAACCCCATCAGAACGGAGAGGCCCCTATGGGTAACCGTGCCGACGAATACGGCAGTGATGTCGAGATCTACCGAAAGCCCCTAACCGACACGATCTTCGCCGAGACGCGCACCGCGGCGCCCGAGCATCTGCTGGCGCTGCTCGACACGCTCGGTCTGGAGCGCAAGACCACGGTGACGGCCGGACCCGTCTACGTCTGGCACGAAGTCCCCGGCCACCTCAGCGAGGACGAGCAGAAGAAGGCCGCTACCCGGCCCATCCCCGCCCTGCTCCAGGCCGGATACGTGGTCAACATCCCCGATGACCTCTTCGACCCCACCGCCTACCAGGAAGCGGTCGCGGTCATCCGCAACCCCAGCCGTCCCGCCGTCGTGCCCCCGGCTGCCGCCCAGCTCGCGTCCAAGAGCCCTGGTCGCGCCCGCCCCGCCTCACGCCCGGCAACACCGCCCGCAGCGGAAAGCCACTCCTCCCGCCGCTCCCCGTAACCCTCCCCCGGCCGGCCCCGCTGCCGGGGGCCGGCCCGTCATCCGAGAGAGACGCTCATCCCCACGCCCGACCGCACTCCCCCGCCCATCACCGTCAGCAGAAACCCGCGCCTGGCGGCAGCCCTGTTCCGCCGCTACCTGCGCGCCGTCGCTGTCGGCAGCCCAGAGCGGCCCCTCCCTCTGGCCGGCGCCCGGCCAGAGGCCGCCCTCAGTGAAGCCCGCCGTCTCGGCCGACGTAGCTGACCGCCCCTTCCCTTCGCCCCCAGGAGGCCCATGACCGACCTGTCGTCCTATCCCATACGCCTCGCCGAGGACATCGCCGGCCTCATCAAGACCCTGGACGACTACCTCGACCAGGCCGCCCCTCGCCAAGCGGCCCAAATCCTCGGCAAAGTCCTCGACCCCGAGGGCGGCGTCCTGACCCGGGTCACCGACCTGGTGGAGACCGGCACCCGGTTCGCCCAGAGCCAGGCCCACCGAGGGATGCTCCCGCCCGAGGTATGGCTCGCCATGGGCCGGGCCTCCAACGAACTCCACAGCGTCGGCATAGACCTTGACGACCATGCCGACGCCATCAAGCAGCTCGGGACACCGCCCACCACGGCAAGCACCCTGCCGCCCACCCCCGTCGCCTCCCCCATGGTCGTCAGGAGGAGCCGGTGAAACAGCAGCAGTGGACCGGCTGGGGCCCCGGCGCCCAACATGCCGAACAGCACTACCTGGTCGAGCCCCGCTACCTCGCCGGCGGCGGCGACATCCGCTACGTCAGCGAGTTCCTGCGCGCCTCCGGCTGGAACGACAAGTCCAAGACCGGCGGGCCGCTGGTCTTCGACAGCCCGGACAAGTCCGTCCGCCTCGGATACGACCCGTTCACCCAGCCCGGCGGGTGGACGATCTCCGGGAGGGCCACCCCCGGCCAGGAAGCGTGGCATGCGACCTTCACCCGTCAGATGCCCGTGGAGATCGTCGCCGGGTTCACCGACGCGCTCACCCGCCCCCGCACCGCGCACGCACCCAACGTGTGGGCGCCCCTGCACGAGCAGCACTGGACGACCGAACAGGACCAGCACGTCACCGCCATGAGCCCCGACGGCGGCGCCTGGATGCAGTTCCACCAGTCCAAGCCCGGCGAAGCGCACTGGTGGGCCGGCGCCCGCAATGAACACGGCCGCGTCTGGGACGCCCACTTCACGGCCACCACGCCGATGCACCTCGTCCAGGCGTTCAGTACCGCCCTGTCCGACCCGCAGCAGGTCATGCGCCCGCGCGGACACGTGCCGCCCTCCACCCGCATCCGCACCACCTCGGTGTCCGTGCGGCCCGAGGAGCTGTCCGCCTGGCAACAGGCCCGCATCCAGGCCGCACGCGCCGCTACCTGGGCCCGCAACTCCTGGGCCACCACCCGGCCACGACGCCAGACACCCACCGCCGGGCCGTACACCGCCGCAGGCGGCCGGGCCCGCCGCTGAACACCCCCGCACACCCCAACGGAAGCCCATCACCCTTGCCCCAGCACGACGACTCCCTCTCCTCCAGTGACATCAAGGCCATCACCAGCGGACTGCTCCGCCTGAGCCACCAGCTCGACCGGGCCGAATGCCCGGCAGACATCGCTGAGGCCCTGGCCCCGATCGTCGACCGACATGACGGAGCCCTTCGCCGCCTCACGCAGATCTTCGAAGCGGTCGGCGACATCTGCAACGACTTCGCCCTCCAGGACCGCTACGCCTTTGAGCTGCAGGGCGAGAGCGACGATGCGTTCGACCGGTTGAGGAGCCTGCTGAGCCAGGTCCACGACCTCGATGCGCAGTTCCGCACATTCGCCCCGCACGTCACCCGCACCCCCCGGGGCCGCCGCCCGGCCCCGGACGCCCAGGAGCCGGCATCCTCCGACACACCCCAGGCCCCTAGCGGCATGCGGATCCGTCAGGCCGCCGACACCCTGGCCCACCTGGCGGCCTATCTCCGGGAGCATCCCCCGCTCGCCGAGGTGCTGCCGCTGCTGGCCCCGCTGCTCAACGAGCACCGCGGCGTCCCGATCGTGCTCGGCAGCATCCTGCGCTGCACCGAGCACCTCATCGGCCAGCAGGCCGCGCTCCCCGTCAGCGATGAAACCCTCCGGGCCATGGAAGCCTTCCGCGAGGCCGCCCAGGAGGTCACCGACTGGCACGTCTTGCACTGGGACGTACAGCGGCTGCGTACGCAGTCCGCCACCCCAAGGCGATGACCGACCCCTACCTGCCCACCCGCGCCAACTCCCCACACGGCACCATCTGGTTCGAGACCCAGCCCCGTCATCTCGCCGGGCGCGGAGATCCCCGGCACATCACCCAGGCGCTGCGGGCCGCAGGCTGGGCCAACCGCTCCGATCCGGACTTCCCCCACGTCCTGCTGGTCAGCCCCGACTACCGGCACACCGTGGTGCTGGAGCCCGACCCCGAGGCGTACGGGGCATGGTGGCGTATCCGCGGGCAGGAAGAGGACGGCGGCCGGTGGTACACCGAGTTCGGCGCGCACACCCCCGTGGAAATCCTCGCCTCCCTCACCGACGCGCTGCTCGAACCCGCCCCCGAACACGCTCCGCCCGTCTGGTCGCCCCTGACAGCGGCGGGCTGGTCCTACGAGCGCGACGAGCGGGGCAATGAGATCGCCCGCCACCCTGACAACATCCTCAGCCTGGAGCGGTGGGCCGTCGAGCCTGGCGAGACCTTTCACTGGCGAGCCCAGGCCGCCCTGCCCAACGGCGGCGGTGGCTTCCGGCACATTTAGCACGCCTACCTCGACGAACAGATGCCGGCCCACCTGATCGCCGCATTCACCACCGCACTGGCCACCAGCGAGCCCGTCCAACGCGGCATGTACGACGTTCCGCACACTCACCTGGTCACCCAGGAGCAGCGCGGCCCGCAGGGCGAGCAGCTCGCCGCCGCGCACGAGGCGCGGCTCAAGACGATGCGTGCCGTGGCGCGCAAGGCCCGCCGCACTCACCCCGTCTCCACCAACGTCCCTCCGCTCATCGGCCGTTCCCTCCCTGGGCCGGGCCCGCTGATCGAGCCGGGCGGCGCCCCCGCCCAGCTCACCGCCCCCCCTTTTCCCGTCTTCCGTCTCTGAGAGCGTCCTTGTCCCCAACTGCCCCTGCCCCCGATGAAATCCAGCGCGAGCGCCTGCACCAGCTCGCCGCCTTCCTGCGCGAAAGCGAGCAGATCCTCGCCGACTTCGATGCCTGGCGAGAGGAGCACAGTGACCTCGATGGCTGGCCCCTCGACGATGACGAACACAGCCGTCGTGCCGTCAAACGCGACGCGGACACCTGGCGGTCCTTCAACCGCGTCCGCGCCTTCGCCAAGGATCTGGTGGCCACCGCCGAGGTCCAGGTACAGCAGCTCAACCCCGCGCACCTCCAGTCCCGCTGGCCCTGGCAGCTAGGTGTTCTCGACCACGCGGTCAAGCAGCTCGACGCGCTACAGGAGAACTGGCTCGAAGCCCGTGACGCGCTGCCCCCGACCGCCCGGCCCGGCACCTTCGCGTACGACGACGCGGTCGCGGAACGCAACGATGAAGCCTGGTCCTACCTCGACGACTGGTCCACCCACGGCAAGGCGCTCCTGGAAATCCACGCCGCCGCCCAAGATCTCCCGCCACGCTCACCGGCTCTGGCCCCAACCACGACGCGCGCATGCCCTGCGGCTCCCGTCGCAGCAGCGCCCTCTGCGGCCCGGAGGTGACCGGCATGCCGCACGACATCGACGTGGTCCTGGTCGCCCCCCGCTACCTCGCCGGCCCCGGCGACCCGGCCTGGGTCACCGTCCCGCTCCACCGCGCTTGCCGGTGGAGCAGCGCCGAGGACCCTCTGGTCCCCCGGGTCATCTTGACCAGCCCCGACCAGCTCGCCCAGTTGCGCATCGCCCCCGACCCGGACCCGGCCGAGCCATGGTGGAGCCTGCGCCACGCACGCCACGGGGACCAGCGGGCCTGGTCGATGACCTTCGATGCCCACACGCCGGTCGAGATCATCGCCGCAGTCACCGACGCCCTCACCGCCCCTGGCCCACAGCCGATGGTGTCGGGCGACCCGTACGAGCCACTGCGCGCGGCGGGCTGGCACGCTCCCCGCCACCACGACGGTCACACCTCACCCCAGGGCATGACCGCACCCGACGGCCTGGCCCGCGTCGACCGCACCGTTCACGAAGACGGCCGCACCGCCAGCTGGATCGTCGAGACCTCCGTCCACCACCTCCCCTCCATCTGGCGCGGATACGTGGACGGCGATACCCCGCCCCACCTGGTCGCGGCGCTCTTCGGCGCGCTGGCCGACACAACGCCCCTGATCCGCGAACCGCACCGCGTACCTCACCTTGCCGCCACTCACGGTCGCACCAGCCCCGGCCAGGTCAGCGCCGAGACCTTCGCCTTCGCGCTGGAACGCCGCACCACCACCCTGGCCAAGCGTCGCACCCCTCCGCCACCGGCCACGGGGCCCTCCTCGCCGAACACGCCCAAGCCGCGCCGGCCCCGCTGACCCGCAGGCGCCCCAACTCCCCACTGGAACCGCCCTCTTGCCCCAGCCCTCCACCAAGTCCACCGACGCGACCGACATCGCGTTCAAAATCCTTCTCGGAGCGCTCGCCGTCGGCGTTCCCCTGGCCAACCTCGCCTGGCTCGGCGGGCAGATCACCGCCTGGGCCACCGGCTCCGGGCCAGGCGCCCCCTATCAGCCCGTGCAGGCCCTCCTGCACCCCGCCCGACTCTGGCCCAACACAGAAGAAACGTTCCTTCTATTCGGCACGCGCGTCCTGCCCTGCGCCGTCCTGATCGCCCTCGGTATCACCGCCGCCGTGCTCTACAAGCGGTACAAGGCCGGCAGTGGCGGGCGCAGGAAGCGCATCGAGGGCATGGCCAAGCACACGGACATCGAGCCGCTGATGGCCAAGGCCATCACCTCCAAAGCCCGCTCGCTGCGCCCGAGCCTGAAGGACGCCAAGCACATCGACGCCCGGGACACCGGCATCCTTCTCGGCAATCTCCAGGGCACGAAGTACGAGGTGCGCATGGGGTACGAGGACGTGGCCGTCGCCATCATGGCGCCGCGCTCCGGCAAGACCACCTCCCTGGCAATCCCCTCCATCCTCAGCGCGCCCGGCCCAGTCCTGCTCACCTCGAACAAGGCGGCGGGCGATGCCTTCACCGCCACGCTCGACGCGCGGGCGGCAGTCGGGCGGACCTGGTCGATGGACCCGCAGCAGATCGCCCACGCCCAGAGAGAGATGTGGTGGAATCCGCTCGCCACCGCCAAGACCCTCGACGGGGCGGGCAGGCTCGCCGGCCACTTCCTCGCCGCGAGCGTGGACGCGAGCCAGCAGGGCGACTTCTGGTCCAAGGCCGGATCCAACATCCTCTCCCAGCTGTTCCTCGCCGCAGCCCTGGACGAGCGTCCCATCACCGACGTGATGCAGTGGCTGGCCTTCCCCGCCGACCGCACCCCTCTCGACATCCTGCGCGACCACGGTTTCACCGCGGTCGCCGCTCAACTCAAGGGCACGGTGGAGGGCCCGCCGGAGACCCGCGACGGCATCTACGAGACCGCGCGGCAGTACGCCGCCGCGCTGCTGAACTCGGAGATCGCGGCGTGGGTGACGCCGCAGAAGGATGCCGAGGAGTTCCGGCCGGAGGTGTTCGTCACCTCCACCGACACCTTGTACCTGCTCTCCAAGGACGGCGGCGGCGGAGCCAGCGCCCTGATCGCCGCGTGCGCGGACTCCGTGATGCGGGCCGCGACCGCCCAGGCCGAACGCGCCGGCGGCCGTCTGGACCCGCCGATGCTCGCGATCCTGGATGAGGCCGCGAACGTCTGCAAGATCAGTGACCTGCCGGACCTGTACTCCCACCTCGGCAGCCGCGGGATCATCCCCATCACGATCTTGCAGTCCTACCGCCAGGGCCAGAAGGTCTGGGGGGACGCGGCCATGGACGCCATGTGGTCCGCCTCCACCATCAAGGTCATCGGCTCGGGTATCGACGACCCCGACTTCGCCGACAAGCTCTCACGTCTGATCGGCGACCACGACGTCGAGACCACCTCCACCTCGCACTCCGAGTCCGGCAAGAGCACGTCGGTGTCGATGCGCCAGGAGCGAATCCTGGCCGCCGACGCCATCCGCGCGCTGCCCAAGGGCACCGCGCTCTGCTTCGCCACCGGCCTGCGGGCGGCCATGCTCGACCTGCGCCCCTGGTATCTCGAACCCGGCGCCGACCAGCTGTCCGCCGCCTCCGCCCGCGCTTCGAAGGCGATCACCACCCGTGCCGTCGCGAAGCACGCCCCCGTGCAGTCCGACTTCGGGACGGCGGCATGAGCGAGTCCCGCATGCATCTGGTGCCCGTCCGCTCACGCGATGCCAAGGAGTTCGTCCGCCTCTGGCATCGGCACCACCCTCCGCCTGCCGGACAGATCTTCTCGGTCGGCGCCGCCGACGAGGACGGCATCCTGCGCGCCGTGGCCGTAGTCGGCCGCCCCGTCGCACGGCACCTGGACGACGGCACCACCCTCGAAGTCACCCGCACGGCCAGTGACGGCGCGCGCAACGCCAACTCCCTGCTCTACGGCGCCGCCTGGAGAGCGGCCAAGGCGCTCGGATACCGGCGTCTGATCACCTACACGCAGGCAGGTGAGAGCGGTGCCTCGCTGCGCGGCGCCGGATGGCGCGTCCTAGCGCAGCGTCCTCCACGGCCGGGCTGGCACACACCGTCCCGGCCACGGACCGACCGCGGGACCGCCCAGATCGCCCGCACTCTGTGGCAAGCCCCTGGCAGGGCACCCTCATCGACGCTTACGCCCCCGAGCCCGACGACATGACACCCGCCAACCCCGACCGTCCCGGCCTCTCCCGTTCAACCCGCCACGCACCTCGCTGACTTCACCACCAAAGCAGCCCTGCCAAGGACACCGTCCCCATGACCGGCCACGATCACCCTGCTGTGCTGCCCGGCAACCGGGCTCCCCGGCCCGGCGAAGCCGGTGAACACCTCCACCCCGCTGCCCGCGGGGCACGTACTGGTCACGCCCCGCCACCTGGCCGGCCCCGGAGACCCCACCCAGGTCACCGACGTCCTCACCCGCCAGCACCACTGGAGCGCAGCCCAGGACCCGGTCTACGGCCACACCGTCTACCGAGCACCCGACCAGCAACTCGCCCTCGTCACAGCCCCGTTCCCGCACCCAGCCTGGCGGCTGTACGGCGCGCCGGACGCCGATGGAGCACCGGCATGGTCGGGCGAGTTCACCCGGAACGTCCCCGCCGAGATCCTCACCGATCTGCTCCACGCGCTGGCCGCACCCCACCACCCGGCGCTCCCCGTTGACCCGGTCCAGGCCCTGCGGAACGCCGGATGGAGTGCCACCGGTTCGCACGGCACCGTGCGCCTGACCTCGCCCGACCACACCGCGTCCCTGCTGCGCGAAACCGAAGCCCACGACCCCCGAAGACGCCCTGACCTGCTGGACGGTGACGGGACGGATCCAGGCCGGTCGATTCATCCACCGCTGGGAGGCGTCCTTCACCGAGGGCACCCCCGCCCTGGTGGTCACCGCTTTCGTCCGTGCGCTCACCGATCCCGAACCCGCCCCGCGGGACCCGGCCCACCTGCCGCAGGGCGTCACCCACCACGCGGTACGCCTCACCCCCGCACCGTCCTCCGCCCTGCCGGCCCCCAGCTCGCATCCCTCCGCGCCGAGAAGCTCCACCACCCCGCCGTCATCAGCGTCCTGCGGCCCCGGCACGGCTCCACGCCGCCCGCTCGGCTGACTGCCACCGCCCCCGTGAACCGCACCAAGTCCGCTCGCCGTGACCAAACCGCCACCCCCGCCGCCAGCGTAGTCAGTCGTCACGCCAGCACCCTCCAGGAGGACCCTCTGACGTCAGGCCCTCAGCACCTCCCTCTCAACACAGAGACGCACGATCAACTGACCCTCCTCGGCCGCGCCCTGGGGCTCAGTACCAGCGATGTCATCGCTCACCTCCTGCGTGCCTACGCTCAGCCCGCACCCGCAACACCAGACGGCCCAGACACGGTCGTTCCCGTGTATGCCATCTACCAGCGCACGCGCATTGAGGGCCACTTCACCCTCTCCACTGGTGCCCTGACCATCCCCGCAGGTCCAGGCGCAGGTCACTACAAGACCGCCAGCGGCGCCGCCCGCGCTGTCGTCACAGCGCTACGCCCGGAGATCTCACCGATCCGCACGGGATGGACTTTCTGGCGCCTCGCCGAAAATGGCGCCTACCTCGAAACCATCCGCGGCACGGCAGCCCATCGGCGCACCAACAGCATCCCGTCGGCGCTACCTGCCACGAGCGCGGCCCTCGCCCGGCCGCGCACCCGATGACACCACAGCCGCTCCACCTCACCCCGCGCCTCGTCGTCCACCTCACTGTGAGCCGCCTGGCGGCACCGCGGTACAACCAGGGCCTCCAACCGCCCACCGACGGCATTGCGTAATCCGTGGGCCGCAGGACGTCGTCCCGGGTCGGCTCGCGCCCCCGTTGCCCACGCCCTCTGTGACGAGACCTCCACGGGCGCCGTCGCTTCCATTGGTCTCCGCGCGGTGCTCAGGTCCTCATTGCCCCGGACGGCGCCGCCGGTCGATTTGAAGGGAACCACCCCATCCCTGACCTTGCCGACTTCTCCCGCAAGCTGGCTGCCAGACTGCCCGGCCACTGGGCCGCAGACGTCCAGCAACACGCAACCATTGCCTCCCGGTTCGAACGCATAGCCCGTGTCTGGACACCCAGTGGCGCCCGGCCGCCCCTCGCCGGCTTCCACCGCCTGGAGGACGCCGTACTCACCGGCCCCGACGGACTCCGGCTCTACCTCCTGGGCCACCGCACCAGTCGCATCCTGGTCTGCCCCCTGGTCCCCGACGACATCCACGAGGACCTCAGCGACCGGATGAGCGCCCCGCCGTCCCTGGCCGTGCCCGCCGAACCGGCACCGGCTGCCTGGCGCATCACCGACCGCCTCCTCCCCCGCTACATCGCAGCCACCGCCCAGGCCCGCCGGGCCAGTCAGGCCCACACCGCGCTGTCGACGCCGCGCCCCCTACCCCGCATGGCCGCCGCCTCGCCCCGCGCGGGCCGAACACGGCACTGACCCCACTCGCCATTTACTCCTGGCCACACGCCGGAAAACCAGGCGAATCCGCCGTCACCGACGCGCACCCCTGCTCCCCGAACAGAAACTCCTTCATGCCTGAACCTGCCCTCCGAATAATTTCTCTGGGCGCCGGAGTGCAATCCAGCGCCCTGCTCGCCCTGTCCGCGAAGGGCGACCTCCCCAGGGTCGATTACGCTATATTCGCAGATACCGGCTGGGAGCCGCAGGCCGTTTATCGCCATCTGGACCGGCTGGAGCGGGACATAGCCGCTCCCGCCGGAATTCCCATCCTGCGCGTCTCCTCCGGGAACATCCGACAAGACGCACTCGACCCGCACCACCGCTTCGCTTCCATGCCTTTGTACATCCTGAACCAGGACGGCAAGGCCGGGATGACCAGGCGTCAATGCACCGGCGAATATAAAATTAAGCCACTGAAGAAGCAGGTGCGTGAACTCCTCGGATACCCGTATCCAATCCGCATCCCACGCGATGTCTTCGTGGAGCAGTGGGTCGGCATTTCAACGGATGAATTTCATCGGGCCAAGGACTCGGACGTCAAATACATGCGCAACCGGCACCCTCTCATCGATATGGACTGGTCGAGGGCCGACTGCATCAAATACCTGACGTCACTCGGCCTGGCGGATACACCCAAATCGAGCTGCCTGGGATGCCCTTTCCACGGAAACGCGCAGTGGAGATCCATCCGCGACTCCTCGCCACAGGAGTGGGAGGACGTGGTGGCCTTTGACGCGGCCATCCGGAAGGGCAACGCACGCGCCAACGCAAGCGGCAACCGGCTGCTGGGCGAGGCATTCCTCCACCGCTCACGCGTGCCACTCGACCAAGCGCCGATCGACCACGTCACCGCCGCCGAATGGGCAGCCCTCCAGCAGGAACTCGGCGACAGCGAAGCAGAAGCCCAAGACCTGGAAGACGGCGTTGTCGACGGCTGTTCCCCATGGGCCTGCCGCGGTGAAACCGACGTGGTCCAGGACGGCTTCGGACTGGCCTCTTGATACTTGATCTGTTCGCCGGCCCGGGCGGATGGAGCCAGGCCCTGACCGTGCTGGGCGCACGGGACGTGGGCCTGGAATGGGACGCCTGGGCATGCAAAACCCGTGCCGCAGCCGGGCAGTTGACCATCCAAACCGATGTCGCGGCCTACCCGTTGTGGCCGTTTCTCGGCCGGATCACCGGGCTGATCGCGTCACCGCCCTGTCAGGCATGGTCGATGGCCGGCAAACGCCTCGGGCTCCTCGACCAGCCCCTGGTCCACCAGGCTGTCGCTGACCTCGCCCGGGGCTTCGACACCCGTGCCCAGCTCCTGGCCGCCTGCCAGGATCCGCGGAGTCTGCTCGCCGCCGAACCCATGCGCTACCTGCACGCCTTCCACCAGCACGGCCAGCCGGAATGGGTCGCGATGGAGGAGGTCCCCGACGTCCTTCCGCTGTGGCGTCAGTACGCCGCGATCCTGCGGACCTGGGGGTACTCGGTGTGGACCGGGATCCTGAACGCCGCCGACTATGGGGTCCCGCAGACCAGGCGGCGGGCAATCCTGCTCGCCTCACGTACGTGCACCGCCGGGCCCCCGCCACCCACCCACGCCAAACTGGCCGAGCCCGACTCGCTGTTCGGGCCGGGCCGCGCCCGGTGGGTGTCCATGGCCGAGGCCCTCGGCTGGGGCGCCACCGACCGCCCCGTCCCCACTGTGTGTGCCGGAGGCGGACCCGGTGGCGGGCCCGAGCCGTTCCCCTCCGGCTCCCGCAAGACCCTCCGCGACGCCCGTGACCGCGGCACCTGGAAACCGCACCCGCCCGCCAACTCCGTTCGGCCCGAGGCGCATTGTCCGGTGGAGAAGACCAACCGTCTCCCTCACCCCTCCGCGGGCACGGCGACCGCGTG
This sequence comes from Streptomyces sp. NPDC005878, assembly GCF_040629815.1. Taxonomy (NCBI): domain Bacteria; kingdom Bacillati; phylum Actinomycetota; class Actinomycetes; order Kitasatosporales; family Streptomycetaceae; genus Streptomyces; species Streptomyces sp. NPDC005878. Next base: position 143,252 of record NZ_JBEXWK010000006.1, on the reverse strand, counting down.
GCGCTGGAGTCTGCGCAGCAACAGCCAGGCCAACGCCACGACCCGCACCCTCGACCAGCCGGCCGGAACCCTGTTCTTCGGCCACCGTGTCAACGAATGTGTGTGGCAGGCCGAACCAGTTGCCCCCGCGACGCCCGGCACCGCCCGCGCTCCTGATCCGATCCGGATCACCGCCGCCGAGGCCGGCATCCTTCAGACCTTCCCCGCCGACTACCCCTGGCAGGGCAACAAGGGCCAGGTCTTCAGCCAGGTCGGCAACGCCGTGCCGCCCCGCCTCGCAGCCCACCTGCTGGCCCCCCACCTCGGCAAAACCCTCACCCCCGACGACTTCACCCTGGCCGCCTGATGCCCAACCCCATACCCGATGAGAACGACGACCTGGATGACGCCCCGCCGCCGGCGCCCGTGCACTACGCCGAACAAGCCCTGCTCGGCGCCCTCCTGCTCGACCCCCACCGCCTCGACGAACTCGGCCCCATAGATCCGGGCCACTTCTCCCATCAAGCGCACGGCGAAGTGTTCCGCGCGATGCGCACGGTGCCGGCCCCGGACGCCGAGCAGCACCGCACCAGCCCGGCCTGGCTGAACACAGTCCTGGCCGCGGCCCGCCCCCACGCCCCCGGACTGACCGTCTCCTACCTGCACCTGCTCATCCAGGTCTGCCCCTGGCCCCAACACGCAGCCGCGTACGCGCGGATGATCCTCGCCGACCATGCCCGCCGCAGCCTGCGCCTCCACGCCGAACGCCTCGCCCAGACCGCGATGGACATCACCCTGCCCCACCGTGCGAAGGACACGGTCCGCCAGGCCGACGCCCTAACCCGGTTCCTGGATGACCTGGCGGGCCGCTTCGCCCCGCACGCGGGTTCTGTGCCGCGCACCGCGCTGCCACCGTCCCCGGCCCGGGACACCAGCGAGGACGCCCTCGACGAGGAACGTCTCCTCATCGCCACCGCTACCGCCCACCCTGCCCAGGCCAGCCAGATGCGCTGGCTTGTCCCCGAGGACTTCGCGCTTCCGGTGCACGCGACGCTGTGGCGATGTGTGGCCGCGCTCTCCCATCGCGGCGATCCGGTCGACCCGATCACGGTGCTCTGGGAAGCCCAGCACCGCGGCCCCCTCGTAAAGGGGATCGCTCCTGCGGATCTGCTGGCCCTGCTGTCCACGCCGGTCGGCTCCCCCGAACACTGGGGCGAGAAGGTCCTTGAGCGTGCCCTGCTCAGCCGCGCCCAGAGCGTCGCCGTGACCATCGCCGCCTTCACCGACGACCCCGCCAACAGCCCCCACCAGCTCATCACCGGCAGCCGGCGGGCGCTGGCCGACCTGACCGCTGTGCGCTCCCGCTGGCACCAGGCCACCAGCCCAGCCGCACCGCGCACCGCACGTCCGGCCCGCACCCCCGCTGCTCCTCGGGCTGGGCCGTCACCACGGACCGCCCCACTCCCCGTCCGAGTCACTCGCTAGAACCCCCGGTCCGGGCCGACCTCCGCGTCTGCCCGGACCGGCGAAACGAGCCCGCTATGCCCGACACCGCACCCGACGCCCACGTTCGCCTCGCCCTGCACCCCCAGCACCCCAGCGCCGTCGTCGCCACCCTCAGCGGCAACACGCTCCACACCGCCTGCGCCACCCTCGCCTCGGAAGGCTTCCAGCCGGTCACCGAGACCACGATGCTCCTCGTCCGGATCGACCACGAGGAGCCCTACTACGCCAACATCACCGCAGATCTCCTACGCGACGCCGGGATCTCCGTTGAGATCACCGAGCCGCTGCGGGAGGAGATCAACACCGAGTGGACCTGGGCGAGCCACCCAATGACCTGGCTCGACCGTGATGAGATCCGGCTCGTCTCCGCCGACGCCCAGAAGATCCACGACGACATCGCCTCGGGTTTCCTCACCATCCACCTCCACGCCCATGACGGCCACACCACCGGCGCGGTCGGCACCTACCGGCATGCCGACAGCGTCCATCTCCATGGCGAGGACCACCTGCGGGTCGTCAGCGGCTCCTACGACACCCCCAGCGAAGCCATCGCCGACTTCGAGCGCCTGTACGGCGCCGTCATCCGCCCCGGCCCGCCTCCGCCCACCGACACAGAACGGCAGGCCACCCAAGCTCTCGCCGGCACCTCGGCGTCGGGGGCAGCCACCGCCGCTGACACCGACACCCCGGTCGAATCGCAGGCGCTGAAGACGGAGTTGGTACCGGTGTACGCCGCCGACCCCGGCGACCACGAAGCGCTCCTCAAGGACTTCCTCAACTCCCAACCCGCCTGGGAGAAGTACCGCCCGTACGACGAGAGCACCATCGCCAGCCACGAATCCCTCACCCTGCGCTTGGAGTTCGAGCACGAAACCGGGCCGCGCGACATCAACTGGACCGTCGCCGCCTACGAGACCCCCGTGGGCGACCGCCTGTGGCACGGCACAGCCACCGCCTCCACGCCGACCGCGATCATCAGCGCACTGCTGGACACGGTCACCACCGAGGACGTCTGGGGCCGCGGTCCGTCCACCCGCGTTACCGAGGCTGACATCGCCAAGGCGACCCGTCCGCTCGCGGATGCGGGCTGGAAGCAGTCCATTCACGGGCGCTACATCGCCTGGGAGGCCCCCGGCCCCCAAAAGGGCGGCATGCTCTTCGATGCGTTCGACATCCAAAAGGCCGACGGCTCCCTTCCCATATGGACTTTCTGGGGCGGCCACGCCGCCCACCAGCCCGTCTGGGCACTCCGACTGTCCACGCACACACCGATGACCCTGGTGCACGACATCGCCTTCGAAATGACCGAGGGCCATGGAAGCCGCCTCGTACATCCGGCTACTCGGGGCCCAGTGCGTCGCACCGCACAAGCCCCAGCACGGGTAGCAGCAGCGCCGCAGGCCGTCCACCTTCCCGGGCGCAGTCGATGAGCCTCAACCCGGTGCAGATGACGATGTTCTGGGTCGGCCTCGCCATCGTGGCCGCCTTCGGGATGCTCTGCTTCTCCCTCTCGCGTCGGTTGATCTGCCGCCTGCGCTCCGTCACGAGCGGCGTCGCCGTCGAAGGCCGCTGCATCCGCCGATACTCGTCAGAAGGGAGCGAAGGCAACACCTCCTGGCACCACGTCCATGCCTTCACCACCCTCGACGGGCAGTACGTCGAGTTCGAGGAAGATGCTCTGCTCCTCGAACCGGGCGGCACCGTCACCGTGCGGTACCTTGCCCAACAACCCCGCACGGTCCGCCACGATCATGGGCCAAGGCGGCACCTGGTCGCCCCTGTTCGGCCACCTCTTCTGCGTCCTCATCACCGGGGCCTTCACGCTGCTGGGTGCCCTGTTCGTGTGTCTGAGTTTCGGCCGATAGGACAGCAGGGCAACGTGCTCGCCCCCGCACTCCTCATTGTGAGGAGGCCACGCGGTCAGGTAGACATTCCGTGCGCTGCATGTGCTGTCGACGAGGGGAGGGCATCATGCTCATCGGGTCCAAGCAGGAGCGCGATCTGGCCTGGCAGACCCAGGTGTCCGTCGCGATCTGCGCATCATTCGCACCTACCGTCGCCGCATCGCTGCACGACGACCCAGATTCGCTGATCGGCGAGTCGGTCTACGACAGCGAGGCGGTCCATGAAGCCCTCACACCACGCTGGCCTATGGCCTCCATCCCACCCGGCCGGTGGCCGCGTCGACAGCCGTCGCACTCTCGGCAGTATCCGGCCTGCTGGTGCTACGGCCTTCGTGGATCGCCTACTGCAACGACACGCTCGCCCTCGTCCAAGACGCCGGCGACAGTCGAAGTGAAATGTCCCGCCAGTGGGTATCCGCGGACCTCGTGCGCGCTTGGCCACGGTTCGCCGAGGGCCAGGCCGCCCACGGGCGTGCGACCACGAGGATCGCGCAACTCCAGGCAGAGCTTGCGGAGTTCTGTGGTCGCGACGTCACTGCCTCAGCTTGGCTGGCGGCGTAGAGCGAAGTATGCGCTCGGCCAGGAGCAATGCCACCACACTCCCCGCTTCCGTGATCTCACCGTTCTCGATGGCGTTGAGCACGGCCGACAGGGGCCTCCACTCCAGCGTCATGCCAGCCTCAGTGGCGTCCCTATGCGCGGAACCCGGCGCCAACCCTGTGGCCAGGAACAGGTACGTACGCGCGGCCGTGGTCGCTGGCAGCGGGTCGATGACGCCCAGGGGCCGCACGACGTTGGCAACCAGCCCCGTCTCCTCCTCCAACTCCCGCACAGCCGCAACGCGGGGAGTCTGACCATCCGTCCCCCCGCCTGGCAGGTGCAGCACACGGCGACCCTGAAGATAGAAATCGTCCTCGACGAGGGCCACGTGCTGCCCGCGATCGATAGCGACCACTCGCACACTGTCTACGACAGACACGTGCTCGTACGTACCCGGGCTGCCATCCGGCCTTCTCTTGGGGTCAACCGCAAGTCGTGCCGGACGTCTCGTATTTGCGCAGTTCAGCAGCGGTGAGCGACAAGGTACCGAGCGCAACACCCGTGGTGCAAGGATGGGTGGGCGTGTCCGAGTCACGGTTCGTCGGGATGCCCGACCATTTTGGAGAGTCGCAGTTCCGCCTGGAGCCACGCTGCGTTCCAGCCGGCGGTGTGGCTGTTCTCCTCACACTCGCTGACGACGCGGCGCCCCGGCGGGTGGGCTCCGAGCGCGATGTCCAGCCAGCACAGCAGCAGGCGACTGTCGACCGCAGGGTTCCGTGTGCGGATGGCGGTGTATGCCGCGTGGGCTGTGGCGGGGAGCTGTCCCTCGGCCGGGAGGGTTCCGGTGGTGCGGCGCAGAAGGGCGTCTGCGTACAGGATGGCGGCGAGGGAGGACGCGTCAGAGGATTCTCCCGCAGCTCCAGTCGGCGTCAGGAGCTCGTGCCAGGTCCGCCACTGCGTGGTGAGGTCCTCCCCGGGTTCTGTGGCGGCCGGACCGCATGTGAAGGCGTGGGCGAGGTAGAGGTGGGCCGTCTCGGTGCATGCCGAACGGGCGGTGACGACCGTGCCGAGCCGGTGTAGCCACGCGGCGGTCAAGCCGGTCTCCTCCGCCAACTCGCGGCGGGCAGCTGCCTCGGGGGTTTCGTCTTGATCGACCATCCCGCCGGGTAGGTCCTGGAGCACAGTGTCGTGGAGGTAGATGTGCTGTCTCACCAGCGGTATCCGGCCGCGGTGCACAGCCAGGACGCGGACGGTGTCGGGTGTCTGCACGTAGGGGTAGGCCACGGTGTTGCCGTCGGGGCGTACGGCCTGGTCGACGGTCAGTCGGATGCGACCGCCGGGCCCCCCTTCGTAGAGGACGCGGCGGTGCTCGGTGCGTTGCCAATTGCTGCCCATGGCCGACCACTGTGCCCGCCGGCCGCGGTGTGCGCTACGAGCCGTAACACGATGATGTCCGGGTCTTCTTGGGGCGTCTCCAACAGATGATGGGTGTCTTGTCCAGGTGGACCTTGCACTTTGCAGCTCTACCTCGCATGAGAGGTTGCGCAGTGCAGGGCGATCTTGCATACGCCTGCTCAGTCTCTATCCCGTGTCGGCGAAGCCTGTTGTTCTCAGGCGAGGTTGCGTCCGGTGCGGTCGATCTCGGTGGGGCATGTAGATCTGCGTCCGGTTTTCCACCTTCAGGACGGTTTGGTTCTCATCTGGTCTGGCTTGTGTCGACGAACCCGGCTGAGAGCGGACAACGGCATCTCCCTGCCCCCGGGCAGCCGCTTCCCGTCCGACGGACAACTGTGAGCCTGGGCCGTTGGAGGCAATCCGGCCACCTGAGAGTAAGGAACAGGTCACTTCGTGCTTCTGCCGACCGGGAGGGTTTGAGTGGCCTGTTTCCGCTCCAAGTTCTTTTTGTCCCGTTCGAGGCCGGAAAGAGGAGACCACGGTTTGTCCACCATCGAAGAACGCGTGAAGCGCATCGTCGCCAAGCAACTGGGTGTCAGGCAGGAAGAGGTGATGAACAGCGCCTCCTTCGTCGAGGACCTGGGAGCGGACTCACTGGACACTGTTGAACTCGCCCTGGCCCTGGGACAGGAGTTCGGCACCGAAATCCCCGACGAAGAGGCCGAGAAGATCAGGACCGTGCAGGCCGCCATCGACTACGTCACCGTCCACCAGGCGTAGCCGCGAGGGAGTAGCCATGAGTACCGTCCAGCAACAGGTCACCCGTATCGTCGCCGACCAGCTCGGCATCGACCCGGCAGAGGTGACCGCTGCGGCTGCCTTCGCCGCTGACCTGGGAATCGACGCCAAGCAGTCCGCGCTGCTGCGTCGGCAGATCGAAACGGAACTGCAGATCCAGCTGCCCAAGGACGAGGCCAAGAACCTCACAACGGTCGGCGACTTGATCGCCTACGTGGAGGAGCGCACCTCCTGACGCCCGTCTGCGCCGCATTCGGACACCGGAGCCCGGGTTCATTCCGGATGCGGCACTGCGCGGCACCGCATCGGGGCTATCGCCCCCACTGCGATGCCTCCACTCCGGTTGGCTCCGTCAGCTGTCCCGCAGACGGCCTCGCCGTCGTGGCCCTACCCGGCGATCTTGTTCGCGCATCCCCATGAGCGGTCGAGTCGTCGCGGGCCGCTGAGCGGCCAAGCTCTTTCAGCCACGCAAGCGGCAGCGCCATCACAGCTACACCCAGCGCCCCCGGGTGACAGCACCCTACGAATGGCTCGATCGCGCCATAGGAAAAACGTAGGGCGCCACCAACGGTGAGAGGCTCGGTTACCTGGGCTGACGATGCCGCCTCTCAGCAGCGTCACACTCGCCCGAGCCAAGCGTCACTCGCCACCAGCAGCGGTCGTTGACCCGAGCAGACGCACGGGAGCATTCGGTACCCGAGCAGCCACGGAAGGACAGGAATGTCAGTAGGACTGGACAACCCCGAGTTCAAGCAGTTGGCCGAAGATGTGAAGAACGTGAGCAGTAAGCCGGGCAACGACACCCTTCTGGAGCTCTATGCCTACTTCAAACAGGCGACCGTCGGTGACAACACCACCGATGCACCTGGGATGATGGATTTCACCGGGAAAGCGAAGTGGAACGCCTGGAATAACCTGGCGGGCATGACGCAGACCGATGCGACGCAGAAGTACATCGACGTCGCCAAGGATGTGATCGCCAAGCACTGATGCCGAACACGGGGGCGAGGAGCACAACAGTCCTCGCCCTCACCTGTGCCGGGGCGCCTCTCCTCGCAGCCCCAAAATGCAAGGCAGATCTGCACAACCACGGCGCCCAGCGCGGAGGTGGACGCTTCATCTTGCAAGTCACAACCACCGCGAGTGCAATCTCTAGCGGCATCGGGCAATGGGCTCTCGGCGGCAGCTCTCCTGGGCAAGGCCGAGATCATTCCGCCGCCCCCCTGTTCGGCTCGCCCTTGGCCGGAGGGCCAGACGCGACGGCGGCTCCGCCCCCGTGTGCTCGCTACGGGGCCGAAGGCGGGTCCCTGTGTCGACCGTATGTGCGCTGTTCCGGTTCGGCATGGTGGGCGGTGCGGCTGGGCACGGAGAGGGAGGCTTCTCAACGCGCATGGCCAGGGGAAGGCGTGCTCATGACCGGGACATCCGACCACAAGGCCGGGCACCCCCCGTACGGCGGTGCGACGCGCGCTGTGCGGCATGCGGTTTTCGACCTCGACGGCACGCTCCACCCGGACGTCCTGGGCATCCTCCTGCTGAGGGACCTGCACGCCGCCGGGATCTGCGCACGCGAGCCGGCGGAACGCCTGTTCGCGTTCTTGCGTGCCTTCGACCATGAGCAGCTGCACGAACCCGACAGGGTCGGCACGGCCTACAGGCTGCACGCCCAGGCCCTGCGCGGCTGCGACGCCCGGCAGGTACGGGACCGGGCCCGCCTGCTGTGGGAAAGGGAGCGACACCGGGTCTTCGCCTACGCCGCCCCGCTCCTTGAAGAACTGCGTGCGCGGGGCACCACCCTGGTCCTAATCTCCGGCAGCCCTCACGAAATCGTGGAGCAGGTGGCCCGTTCACTGGGTTTCCACCGCTGGCGCGGCGCCGTGCTGGCCTCGCGCAACGGCCACTACACCGGGACCTACCTGCACACCCCCGCGATGACCGACGAGAAACTCGCCCTCGCCACTGAGCTGATCGGCGGCGAGGGCAACCTCGCGCACTGCGCCGCGGTCGGCAATTCCTCCACCGACATCGAACTCCTCGCCGGTGTCGGACACCCCGTCGCCTTCGAGGCCGGTCCCCGCCTGGCCGCCGCCGCCCGCCGTCACGGCTGGCCGCTGGCCGACCGCCACACGCTCACCGCCACCACGCTGGGCACAGCCTCCGTCCCCACTCCGTGCCGCCACGACGAAGGAGCGTGCACCGCTTGACCCCTACAGGGCGCACCAACATCGTCATCGAGGCCGAGGGAGTCCTCTTCCACGGCGGGCAGAGCCTCACCGGGGAACTCGCCGGCGTGCCTGTCCGCAGGATCTTCCATAGCACCGCCTGGATGCGCCACAGCCGCGGAGAGCTCTCCGAACACGAGGCGTTCGGCACGATCGCCGCCACCTTGAACGTGAGTGCGGCCGCAGTCGCGGACGCCGTCACCGCGCACACGCACAGCTGGCGCAGCCCACCCGGACTGACCGGCATGCTCGACGCCCTCACGGCCCAGGGCAGGCGCCTGTGCGTCGCTCTGATGCCCGCGGCCCACCATGCCCTCCTTCGCGAACGCATGCCCGACCTGTGGCTGCGGTTCACCAGCGTCGTCACCACCGCCGCATTGCGCACCGGCCTCACAAGCCGCAGCGGTGTCGCCCGCCTGTGCCGCCACTGGGACATCCCCCCGGACGACACCGTCTACCTCGGAGCGGATCAGCACGTCCTTCAGTTCACCCGCGCGCACGGCATCCTCTCCGTCCGCTACCGCACCCCTGCCGACCTGTGGCGGTTGCGCGACCAGGCCGGCCGGCTGAAGGCCGCCCAGGACTTCGTCGCCGATGCTGTCCTCACCAACACCCTGGGCTCCGAAGTAGTCCTCGGCACCGGTGAGCGTCTCCCCGTGGAGGAGATCTCATCCCCCCTCTACCTCCTCGATGCCCACCAGACCATCGCCCGGACCGAACCCGGCCAGGCCCTCCTGCGCTGGATCGCCTCTCTCGGACACGACGGCCTCTACACCTTCCTCACTGCACCGCAGGACGCACTCGGCACGATGCCCCTGGACGCCGACGACACCGCGCTGGCCCTTACCGTCCTGTACACCCACGGTCTGGCCGACGAGTCCACCCTCCAACGCGCAGCCGACCGCATCCTGGCCAACGCCGACGCCGACGGCCTGCTCCAGCTGTACTTCACCCCCGAACGCCCCCGCATCGACAGCGTCGTCTGCGCCAGTGCCCTGTGCCTGCTGCACGTGGCCGGCCGCGACGGCGCTCCCGCTGCCCGGGCCACGGAGGACTTCCTCCACGCCCTGCTGGACAACCGTGGCTACGAGTACGGCACCCTCTACACCCCCTCCCCCGACTTCTTCCTCTACGCCCTCTTCCGGATCGCCCTTCGTTCCCCCCGCTTCCGTGACCGCTTCGAAAGCCTGCTGGTTACCCGGCTCAGCTAACGCATCGGCACAACAAACGAACCCGCCGCCCAGGCACTTCGCGTCATCATGAGCCGTGCCCTGCGCGTCCCCAACGCCATCGACTACGAACGTCTGCTCGCCACGCAGCACCCCGACGGCTCATGGGACCCCTCGCCCGCTTGGCTTGCGCCGGCTGTCGGCGGGACCGGATACAACCGCGTCCTCGACACCGCCTTCGCTGCCCAGGCGATACGCACCACCCTCGCCGCCGTGAGCCGTACCAGCACGAACGACCACCGTGTCGATCACCACGCGGTCAACGGCACCGGGGCCATCAGCTGACCCGGTGCCAGAGTTCAGCCAAGGCTTCGGCGGTTGCCCTAGGGCCTGTCCGACGGGTCGCGTGACTACCGCTATCGGTCCTCGTTCCGCTCGGTGTGGGGCGGGGTGATCTTTCGGACGCGGAGTGGAGTCGGCTGGAGCCGTGCCTTCCGAAGAGCGTGGGGCGGGACGGGCGTTGGAAGAACCACCGCGTGGTCATCAACGGGATTCTCGTCCGTCAGCGGACCGGTATCCCGTGGCGTGACCTCCCCGCTCGGTTCGGGAAGTGGAAGACCTGCCACGACAGGCATCGCAGGTGGTCAGCAGACGGCACGTGGGAGAAGGTCCTGCGGGTCGTCCAGACAGATGCTGATGCGGAGGGACGAATCGACTGGAGCGTGGTGAGTGTGGACTCCACGGTGTGCCGTGTTCACCAGCACGCCGCCGGGGCCCGGCGACGGCCAGCACGGATACCGGGACGGCGCCGTCTTGCTACCTGGCATCGGGACGACGAGGCGATCGGCCGTTCACGGGGCGGACTCACAACGAAGATTCACTTGGCGAGTGAGGGAGGCTGCCGACCGCTGGCCATCCTGATCACACCAGGACAGTGGGGTGACGCCCGGCAGATGATCCCGGTCCTGGACCGAATCCGTGTCCCGCGCCCGGCTGGAGGGCATCCGAGGACGCGCCCGGTCTATGTCTGCGGCGACAAGGCGTACAGTTCCCGCCGCAACCGTCTTTACCTGCGACGACGGCAGATTCGGCACACGATCCCTGAACGCCGGGATCAGCGGGCCAACCGCCAACGGCGTGGAAGCCGCGGCGGCCGGCTTGCCGGCTTCGACCGTGCCCGCTACTCCCGCAGGAACGAAGTCGAACGCACGATCAACGCCCTCAAAGGCTTCCGGGCCGTAGCAACCAGATACGACAAGAGAGCGTATGTCTTCCAGGGCACGGTCACCCTCGCCGCGATCCGACTATGGCTCCGCTGACGACCTGCCAGGCGGTTTCTAGAGCGACTCAACTTCGGTGACGGTTACGTCATACAGCTCTCCGTCGCCGACTTCGTGATGTGCGCGGCCGGGGAAGAGCACTTGGATGGCCACCTGGATTTCCTGGCCCGGTTCAAGCGCGTGCTCGTTGCTGCGGGTCCGGAGGACGAACCTGCTCGGTCCGTTATCGACGATCTCGAACTGCCCGCTTGCATCCTGGGGGTTCATCTGCGCTTGCACACCCTCTGCCACTTCAAATGCGAGCTCCCAGAAGGGAACAGGCGCCTTGTTGGCCACGATGGTGAATGCGTAGTTATAGACCCACCCCTTGGACTCCTCCGGCCAGGTTTGATACCAGCCGCCAGTAATCATGTGCTCGGCCTTGATGGCCTGGCTCTCTGTCATGAGTGAGACGTTACTGAGGGCCGCGCAGCCACACCATCGGTTCGCCGACCAGGACTCCATCGAACCCATCTGCGACAAGCCCCGGCCCAAACCAGGGGTGGCGCCGAGGCTGGCTGACTGCTGTCGGCAGGACCTATCGGACAGACCCTAGATATGGGGCTGCGATACTCCGCCCAGCCTGCCGCAGGGCGCTCAGCAGCCCCGCCTGTTCAGGCGATGACGACAGGTTCACCGCTCAGTGCGACACCGGCCCGACGCAGCTCGTCGAGTGCGGTGTGTGTGGTGTCGGCGGCGACGCCGGCGGTGTAGTCGAGCAGGACCCGCACGCTGAAGCCCGCGCGCACTCCGTCCAGTGCGGTGGCCTTCACGCAGTGATCGGTCGCGATGCCGACGACGTCGAGGTCAGTGATGTCGCGGGCGTTCAGCCAGGCGGAGAGTGTCGTACCGTCCTGGGTGAAGCCCTCGAAACCGCTCTTCGAGGCGGAGTGCGCGCCCTTGAAGACGACCTCGTCGACGTGCCCGGACTCCACGGCGGGCACGAAGTCCGGATGGAACTCGCCTCCCTCACTGCCGACCACGCAGTGCACGGGGAACGAGTCCTTAAAGTCGGGGTTCTCGGAGAAGTGGGCGCCCGGGTCGACGTGATGGTCACGGGTGGCGACGACGAACGCGTACGGCCCGTCGGCGCGCCGCACGAACTCGGCGATGGCGGCGGCCCGATCCGCGCCGCCCTTCACCGGAACGCTGCCGCCCTCACAGAAGTCCTTCTGCACATCAACAATGATCAGTGCACGACGCATGGAAGACCTTTCCCTCGTGCGAACTACCTCCGCTGATGGTCGGCTCTCCGTCAGCTGACGGGCGTGCCACTCGCCGGAAGTTCACCCGACCGGCGCAGCGCGCACGGCAACGAAGTGCAGCGATCTTTCTCCCCCGCGACCATCGCCTGACGGGAAGTCACCTGGCCACGAGAAATATCAGTGACAATGGCCGGCACCCCGGGGATCCGCTCTCCAACGGCGGCCCGGGGAGGTCCTTCAGTGTCCTCGCGAGGCGAGGTCGGGGCCTCCGAGGAAGACCACGGCTCGCCTGACGGTCGTCGGCCATGCACCGGGTACTACGCGGCCCACATCTTCACCTTGTCTTCAAGCGCCGTCTTGTCCGCGCCCAACAAGTCGCCGCTCTTCTCGCCGTTCTTGAAGTAGATGAAGGTGGGCATGGATCGGATGCTGTGCTTCTGAGCCGCGGGGGCAACCTTGTCGGCGTCCACAGATACGAACATGATGTCCTTGTACTGCTCGGAGAGTTGCTTGAAGGCAGGGCTGATGAGCCTGCCAGGTCCGCACCACGTGGCCGTGAACATCACGGCCACCTTCTCGTTCGCGCGGAGCATCTCTTCGAACTGCTCCGCGCTCGTCACCTCAAGCACCGCCATGGATCCTCACTCCTTCACCGTGTATCCGGAGCCCATCCCTACCCCGCATCGCCACCCCAGACGCCACTGGCTGCTCCAGACGGGTGCCAGGGCAATGAGGACAAGATCAGCGTCCCAGGGAGTCTGTCGGTCGTCACGGGTGGGCACTCCAGCGCGCCTGGTGACGTTGCGTGTTCTAGGGACCGCAGTTGCGTGAGCAATTCCGCGCAATCACGAGCACCGTTCGAGCATTTCCGCATGATCGTGGACAGCGGTACCGTTCAGTAGTTGTCACTGCCAACACACCGCTCAGCCGCCCTCACCATCGGCGTCGCCCGCACGACGTTCAACGCGCACCTCCACCTGATCGAGGAGGCCGCCGGGTTTGCCGTTTTCGATCACCGCAAGCGGCTGGCCAGGGTGATGGCCCGCGGCCAACCCCACATCCCCCACATCAGCGAGGCGAAGCGTCTGATCGCTCTGTTGGGCGAGTCCTGCGAGCCACACCAGGAGGGGTGAGCTGGTTGATCAGGCGGCGATGCCGAGCTCCTCACGGGTGCGGTGAATGCACTTGCGTTCGGGTCCGACTCGACCACGACAAGTTCGGCGCCGATGTCGGCGGCGACCCGGGCCGCGATCGCTGGGCTAGCCCTGACGCACACATTCCCATACATAGCTGCGGATCCGCGGTTGGCGAAACCGGGGATCCGCCCCAAATTGGCCGCCGACGGGGGCCGCCAGCGGGGAGTTACTGGTTACTGGCCGTACGTGGGGAAACCGGTCTTGGTCGCTGTCAACTGGCTGAACTTGCCCCGTACTCAACACTCGTTGACTGCTCGTCACACCTGGGAGTGAACGAGATCCAGCCCTCTGCGTCGGCGGTTGCCACCTACGGTGACCCGCAACTGGCCCATTCAGGATGGCGCTTGAGATTCGATCGTGCGACACATGGCGCCCACTGTCTCTGTGCCGCGAGTGCACGGGTCGGCCTTCTGCGCGCGCAAACCTTTCTGCGATCCGGGGAGCCAGGTCCGCACTCACCGGCGCGCCCGTCCCCGTACCGAGCGGTGCATGATTTCGAGCCAGGGGAGAAAGCACCGCTGTGGCGACAGGTTCCGGCTGCGACCTGTTGGAACGGCATACCGACAGGCCGCCGCAGAAATGCTTGAAGCGATGAGACCGACGCAGCGAGAAAGGGAAGCGGGGAACTCTCGGGACGGTCCCCGTCCCGGCTCCGTAGCCGATGCGTCAGCAGTCTTGTAAGTCACAGCAGAAGGAGCAGCATGCCCAATAATGTCATCGGTTCTGGCAGCACTACGCCTGGCCAGGGCTGGCAACCGACCCCCGGGGGCCTGGGTATTTTCATCGACGTCAACGCCAGTGCGGCGCAGTTCTCTCCGGCTTTCGGCACACCGGTCTACACCATCTCGCTCGGCGGCCAGGGGACCATGTGGGACAGCTCAGGTTCCTCGGCGGTCTACGAGCCGACCTTGAACGGCTTCAGGGTCTACCTGCGGGACATGGACCGCTCCAACCCAACCGTCACGGTCGCCCAGGCCCAGCAGTACGGTTTCCATGTCAACTGGATTGGTGTGCAGACCTTCTGACTTCACGCCCGCCACGGATTAATACCTGCCGACCTCTTCGGTAACGTTCGGAGCAAGGGTGGCACAGCGGAGGACCCCGGCGAAACCACCGGGGTCCTCTGCCATAGGGCTAGGGGAAGGTGCTCTTCAAGGCCCGGATCTCGGACGTGAAGGCAAGGTGCCGAGTACGCACCACCTATTCAAAGTTGCCTAGCGCAACGACCGGCTACTCCCTCCCCAACTGCGTGTTCATCAGGGAAAGTTGTATGCGGGCCCCCATGCGCAGGGAGCGGGCGCGCTGTCAGGGACGCGGGCCGACAGGCGGTGACACACAGGCTATCGCCATCGGCGGCCTCGTCAGCGAGAACACCCGCGTCTTGGCCCGGGCCGGGGCCGACGTCACCCGATAGAAGGGGCCCTCATTCTCCTTGCCGATCATGAAGCGATGAGGGTGCCAAGCACCCTTCACGAACGGAGCGCGGCCTGGTCCCCGTTCTGGTCAGCAGTGGTCTCCGCACGACCTGCCGAACACCACCGCCAGGCCGTTGACCAGGACAACTAGAGAAGTCCGACTGGAGTATCAGGAACGGGCATTCAACCCCAGCATGAGTTCGCGGTTGGCGGCGCGAGCCGCGGCGAGTTCTTCCGTGCGCTCTTCCAGCTGGAGGCGGAGGTCGGCGCACTCTTGTTCCAGGCTGGCGACACGGCGCCGCAGCGTGTCCAGGTCGTGTTCGGGATGGGTTCCACTGCCCGCGGCTTGCCAGACCTGCTGGCCGAGGACGGCGGAGAGCTTCTTCTCCAGTTGGAGCACGCGCCTGTTCAGCCGTTCCGCTCGCTCCCGGGCGTTGAGGAGATCAGCGCGAAGTGATGCCTTAGAGGCTTCGGGAGCCGTGCCCGCAGTCGCCGTGGGTTCCTGCTGTGCCGCGTGGATGATCTGCAGGAGGTCACGGTGCCGGTAGAGGAAGGTACGGTCGACCTTGGCTTTCCGGGCGATGGAGGTAGCGGTGAGTTCTTGGCCGCGCTGCTCGCTGAGGCGGACGGCTTCCAGAACTCGTTGGCGCCGGCGTTCGGAGTCGGCTCGGCGGCCCTGCATCATGGCGGTGGTGCTACGGGGCATCGGAACGCTCCGGTCGTAGGTCGGGCAGTGGCGGGCGGACCCGGGGCATGCCCAGGAGGGTCTGACGGCTCTTACGGACGGTCGCGCAGGCTCGCTCGATCTGTTCGCGTTCCTCGGGCGACAAGGAGTCCAGGTCCTGGGTGACACGGCTGATGAGGCGCCGGATCCGGCGGATCTCTTCGTCGGAGGGTGTTGCCTCGGTTTTGGCCCAGGCGTCGGCCGCGGCCATGGATCGGATGCGTTCACGGCTGCGCAGGAGATCGTCCAGGTACGCCTTCAGGTCGGGCAGGTAGGAGACGTCGGTGGTGAAGTGGTCGCAGCCCGCACAGCGGTAGCGGATGGGGCAGGAGCCGCCTCCTGCTTGCACGTTGCTCGGCTCGGTACAGCGCCCGAAGGGAACAGCGACCTCCTCGACACTGTGGCGGGCGCGGTCGGCGGCCAGGATGTGGACCGCCTCGCGCCACATGCGTCGGCCGTGCCGGTCGAACTGCATGGAGGTGACCTTCTCCACGGCCTGGCGGCGCCGCTGCTCGCTCACGCGGTAGTACCGCTGGAGACAGTCGTAGCCTTCGTGGTCCAGCAGCTCGCGCAGAACGTCGGCCGGCACGCCCGCGTCAGCATGCCGTTGCGCGTAGCAGTGCCGGTAGGCGTACAAGACGATGCGGGCCTTGTCGAATTCCACGGTGGTGTCGCCGACGAGGACCGTGAAGGGCGGCATCGCGTCGACCCAGGTTCGGTGGCGAGCGGCGACACCGTTCTCGCCGATGGGGCGGCTGCCGTCGGCGTTGCGTACCCGTGAGGGCAGCAGCATCAACCGGGACGGCGAGGTATCGGGGAACCGGCTGTGCGTGAGGCGCTGCTGGTCGGCGATGAGGTCAGCGGTGGCCTGCGCGATCGGCAGCCGGCGGGCGAACCGGTGCTCCTTGTAGTTGTTGTAGATCAGCAGCGGTTTGCCGTCTCGGTCCGAGCTCAGGCAGTCGAAGGGCAGGGCGCAGATCTCGTCCGGGCGCCGTCCGGTGTCGATCATGAGCTCGATCGCGACGCGGGTCTGCCGGTCGGCGCCGTCGGCTTCGATCGCGGGGAGGCGGGCGCACAGCTGCCGCATCACCTCCTGAGGAAGATCGCGTTCTTCGTCCTTGCGGTCAGGCTCGGCCGGCATGTCCGCCCGGCCGAGGTGAAAGTCGTCGGGCAACGCCTCCGCGGGCTCGCCAGGCCGGGTCAGTCCCAGTGAGCGCATGCGCCCCAGCACGAGCCGTACCGCGCTGCATGCCCGGTGGCGCATGTAGGCGCTGAGCTCCCCGCAGCTGTCCAGGAGCGCCAGTCGGGCCAGGAAGTTCTCGATGTCCCTGCGGCCGAGGACAGCAGGCACCTCGCCGTTGTCGACACGTTGGGCACGCAGGCTGTCAGACAGCAGTACCATGCCGTCGAGCTGCATCCGCACCCGCGAGGTGACGTTCTTGCCACGCCGTTTCGGCAGGTTATCCGCCGCCCACCGCATGCAGCCCTGCCGAAGCCACTGCTGGGTGATCCTGCTGAAGTCGAGCAGTCCCGAATGCCCGAAGGCACGCGTGTCCCAGCAGGACTTGCGCCGCTCCGACTCCGGATCGAGCAGCGCCTGCTCGACGTAACGCCGCAGCATGCGCAGCAGGTTCAGCTGCGTCTTGGACAAGCCGTGCTCAGGAAGGTCCCGGAGGGCTGCGGCACGACGCTCGCGTAGCCGGTCGCACAGGATGCGCAGGGCATCGTCGTTCGTCTTCGTGCCGTCTCGGGTTCTCATCTGCAGGCCGAGCAGCACCTGGACGACCGCGAAGGACGACAGCCCGCGCAGGCTGACCTCGCCCTCCTGGGCGATGCCCGGACTCGTCCGGCGCCAGAGCTCTTCGCTGACTCCGCTCCCGCGCTTGCTCAGCCTCGCCCACCGGTTCTGGTGGGGTGTGCAGTAAGGACCGGCGCCTTCGCGTACACGCAGACAGGCCACCACCAGGCACGGCCCGAAGCCGGCCAACGCGACGGTCCCGGGATGCGCCAGGAAGTCCTCCAGCGACAACTGCAGCTTCGTGCGCCGGTAGTGGTGGATGCGGCACATCTGCGCCGGGGCCGTCATGCGGGGAAGGCCGCAGTCGGCCACCGCACACATGACCTGCCGCGTGTTCCGCGCGGGTCTCGGCAGCACTCGGAACTCGTCGAAGGGCAGGCGGCTTACCTCGAAGCGGTTCCCGCACGAGTCGCACAGCTGCCGAAGCCCCACCCCGTGTTTCGTGCAGTCGTCGACGCGACACACGGGCCGGCCCAGGAGCGGGTGCTCCGCCGGCAACCGCAGCACCTGCTGCTCGGCGTCCCACCCGGCCTCGCACAGGAAGGCGTCGCTGATCATGCCGCTCAGCCGCGTCGCCTCCTCCTCCCCGCCGCCTGGCGCCCGGTGCAGGGGCAGAACGCGCAGGGCCGTTCCCGCCCTCACAGTTCCGCCTCCCCTTCCAGCCTCGGCGTGGCAACCCGCTCCACGGCTTCCCGCAGACGCTGCTCGGCGGGGTGCTGGTAGGGCAGGGATGACCTGGGCGATGACTGTCCCAAGAGCACCTGCAGTTCGTCGATCGTGCCGCCGGCGTCCAAGACGTTCCCGCTGAAAGCGTGGCGCAGTTGATGCGGCGTCACGTGCCGCTCCAGGCCCGCCCGGGCGCCGAGCCCGGTGACCAGCTCGTTGATGGCACCGGGCTTCATCGGCACGCCGAGGGGTTCGCGGAAGAGGTTGACGAACATAAAGTCGCTCGCCTCCGCGCCGGCGTATCCGGCCCGCTCGAAGACGTACCCGTCGTGGGCCTGCACCACCAGGAAATCGACCGGCACCACCCGGCTGAGACGGGACTTGGACCACGCACCGTTAACGTTCTGCCGCCGGATCACGTGCAGGTGGGCACCTTGGTACCGGCATCCCAGGGCCGAGGAGTCCACTGCGAAGTGCACGTCGGAACGACGGAGCCCGACGACCTGGCTACGGCGTAGACCGGCACGGGCCATCAGCAGCACGATGAGACGATCACGGCGCGAGCGGCAAGCCCTGAACAGGGCCAAAACCTCCTCATCAGAAGCTCGGTCGACCGCCTTCGACTCCGACCGCACCCGATGCGTCGCACGCACGTGGCAACGCGCTTCCCCGCCGGCCTGCACCCGCGGCTCGACCTCCGGGAGGGCCGCACCCTCGTAGAGCGCAGGCACCACCCACGACGGCACAGCCCGAACCTGTGAAGCATGTCGGAGAAAGCCACGGACCGCGGTCAGCACAAGATTGATCCGCGTTCCGCCGCGTACCGGCTTGGCACCTGCACCCGGAACGACCAGCACGTTTCCGGGATCAGCGTCGCAGGCGGCTAACTCCCGCGGAGTGTGCCGCAGCCACAGGATGAACATGCCGAGGTCTGCAGCGGCAGTCCGCCAGTCGCGGCCCGTGCGTTCGCACCACCTCAGGTAAAGAGCGATGCAGTGGGCGTACGTCTTCGTCGTCAGCTCGGCAAGGTCCCTGGCAAGTCTCAGGTTCCGAAGATGGCTGTCAGCCTCCGCGACGACGTCGTAGTCCGCATCCAGAACTGTCCAGTACCGCGCCCCGGAGGGGAGGGTGATCGGGAATGCTTGCACGTTCGACTCCGTATGTCCTGGTTTACGTGTACGTCAACCGCCACGTGAACCACACAGTCACGGAGTTGTCGCAGAACAAGCTGAGACACCAGCGGGCGCCACGTCCCACTACAGGGCGAAGAACCCCAGGAAACGGGACGGATCACCTCGTCCCGCCGCAGGGAGACGAAGGAGCCCTCGTGCAGAACTTCGGTCCGGGTGCGCTTCCAGCCCATATCGCCCCTCCCCTGTATCGGCAGGCCACCGCCGACACCCCAGCGGCGGTCTGCTCCGCTGACGACCGACCAGGCGACGTGAACGCGGCAATATAACGGCGGATCCCCGGTTAGCAAAACCGGGGATCCGCCGGACCATTAGTGGTCCACCGCCACTCTCTGCCCGTCACGTCGAAAGGCCACCACGACGACAGCCCACAACGCCACATTCCGCCTGAGTTGGCCCCACCCGGGCGAGAACCTTCATGCCGCGTCGTAGCTGAGACGGAGGAGGTCTCCAGCACGTTCCAGGTCCCGCTCCGTGCGCAGTTGCAGCTCCAGGTCGCCCGTGCCGTGGTGACCGAGGCCCGTCACGTCCCGGGTAAAGCCGGGGACGAGGTCGACCTCCTTCGGGTCGGCTTTGAGGTAGACGAGGAGTTTGGTCTGCTGCGGCGGGCAGAGGCTGGCGAAGTTCCGCAGCCGTCGATAAGCGCGGTACTGCTTGCGCTGCACCCGGGTGACGCCGTCCCCGAGCCCGACCAGGACCTCGTCGACCGCGTCGGCAAGCTCGACCATCGGGCCGCCCTGCTTCCGGACCGGGGACGCCCCAGCCCCACGGCGGCGTACCCGTTTGGCTGGCGCCGGATGCCCGGTGACGGAGGCCACGGTCTCAAGGCCGAGTAAGTCGCTGCCGAAAAGTCGGTAGCGGACCAGGTCGATCGAGCGCCGGTGCTCGCGTACGGCGTGCACGTCATAGCGGGTGAAGTCGCCGGCGATGCAGATGAGGCGCGGTCCGCTCCACAGCACCTGGGACGCGGCCGTCCCCCCGAGCCGGTCGCGGACCAGGTGCTCGAACTCGGCCCGGTGATCCATCAGCCAGGCCAGGTAGAACAGGCCCTGGTTGATCACGCCGGCATCCGTGCCGCGCTTGTACTCGACGATGACCGGCGATCCGTTCTCGTCCAGCCCGAGCGAGTCGATCCGGCCCCCGTGCACCGGTCCGGTGCTGTACTCGCTCGCGAGGAACCGGACACCCAACAGCGTCTCCATGTGAGTCTCGACGAGACCCTGCACATCCGCCTCGATCTCAGCAAGTCGCGGCATGACCTCGGTCATGCCGCTATTCGTCGTGTCCGTGCGGAACAGCTTCAGGCCCGACACCTTCCCCTCCTCGGTTAGGAGAGCAACAACACCGAGGAGGTGCGGGATTGTTTCCGCGCGAGGCTTCGGGGACGTGAAGATAGTGTGAGACCCTGCGTACGGCCGATCAGGGAGCGCCCACGCCCCCGATCACCGGGAGACCACGGTTCCCCCATGCGTCCCCCGCCGCCCGGGGGACAGCACCCGGAAGCTGCGTTTACGCAGGTCAGCCCCCGTAGCTCAGCGGATAGAGCACGTGCCTTCTAAGCGCCTGGCGCCTTCGGCACGGCGCGATACATCTGCGCTAGCGGCACCATCCTGACTCAGGCTCGATTTTCCGGCATAAGTCGCTTGCGCTGTACGGCGATCGTTCGGACGTCAGCCGACGCCGTCGGCACCGCGTCATTCGTACCACTACCTGGCCATTTCTCATCTGTATGCCCGCACGGACGCACGGACTTACGACTCATTCCGTCAAACCTCGCTGCTCGTCAACGAAATCTCGAAGCTGCAATCGAGGGCGGGGTACGTCTCCTGGCGCGGGAGCCACCCCGGCATGCCGCCGCCACCCCAGCCCCGATGGGCGCATCGAACACACCAGAGACGGACATCGAACAGGCACACCCATTGGAGTGAGGCGATTAATGCACCTTCGATGGAAATCATCAGAGGCCATTAGACGGATTGCCCGACAGACGCACCAAGCGGAATTCGAACTGGTGATAGACAACGCGTTGCAGCAATGAAGCGACTGTCAGTGCCGCTTGGTACACAGTTCGTCGCTCGGGGAGCAGGTCCCCGACGTGACGAGTGGAGGCACCTCGGTGCAACTGACCTCAAATCAGCTGGCAGCGATCGACACCGTGGACAGGCACCTGGGAATCGTCGCGTGCGCTGGATCCGGAAAGACCGAAGTCATCGCCCGGCGGGTGGTGAAGTTGCTCCGACTGCCAGGTGTGGAGCCTCGGCACATCGTCGCCTTCACGTTCACCGACCGGGCGGCCGGAGAGCTGAAGCAGCGCATCGTCTCTCGCGTCCGAGAGGAACTGGGAGATGTCCGTGGATTGGCCGAGCTTTTCGTCGGCACCATGCACGGCTACGCCTTGAGCATGCTGCAGTCCCAGGTACCGGAAACGTTCAAATGCACTGTCCTCAGCGATGTGCAGGCTCGTGTTCTGATCGACCGCAACAGCCGAGCCAGCGGCCTGACGACAACACAGATCCGCACCAAGGGCAAACCGACCCGCCCGATGAAGCGGTACGTCAACTCCCGTCTCTACCAACGCGTTTTGGGCATGCTCCGCGAGGACGAGATCGATCAGGACGAGTTGCCGTCGGACGTACTCGACGGCCTGAGCAGTTACCGAGCGTTGCTCCAGCGCCTTCACTACCTCGACTACAGCGAGATCCTCCGCCTCGCCGCGGACCTGCTGCTCCCGCCGCCGAGTATCGGAGGGCCGGCCACCGAACCCGTGGTCAATCTGCGCGCCCACGTGCGGGACACGGTCCGCTACGTCGTGGTGGACGAATACCAGGACACCAACCCCGTCCAGGAGCAGTTGATCGCCGGCCTCATCCAGTTCGGCGCGAACCTGTGCGTCGTGGGGGACGACGACCAGACGATCTACCAGTGGCGCGGAAGCGCGGTGAACAACATCCTGACGTTTACCACCCGCCACAGCAGCGCCAAGACCGTGACGCTCAACGAGAACTTCCGCTCGTCCAAAGCGGTGGTGGACCTTGCACGCCGGGTGGCGGAGGGCATCGATCCCTCGCATCGGCTGAGCAAGTCGATGATCGCCAGTGGCCACCAGAGCTATGACCGCGGCGACCTGCTGGCCCTCTCCTTCGGCACGCCGCAGGAGGAGGCCACCTGGATCTGCGACCGCATCGAGTGGATGATCGGCCTGCCCTTCACCGACCGTGCCGGCGCGCCACCACGGGGCCTGGCGTACTCGGACTTCGCCGTCCTCTTCCGCAGCGTGTCAGGTGACGCCGATCCGCTGGTCACGGAGATGCGCGCCAGGGGCATCCGCTACATCATCAAGGGCCTGAGCCGCCTGTTCCAGACGCCCGAGGTCCAGGCCGCCAAGACCTGCTTCGACTACATCGCCGGAACCGTCGACGGCGACGCCGTCGTGACGGCCTGGACGGACGCCCGGCTCGGACTCCGCCAGGAGGCCCTGAAGCGTGGGGTGAAGATCCTCGACGAGGCCCGCGGTTGGGCGGAGAACATGCCCTGGGACACCTACACGATCCAGGGCACCTACCAGCGTTTCCTGGGCGAGGTCGGCGTCCGCGAGGAACACCTCACGGCCGAGGTCGGCCGCGAGCGCAGTGAGCTCGCCTTCTACAACCTGGGGCGGTTCAGCACCGCCATCGGCGACTACGAGCGCATCCACTTCCTCAGCAGCCCGCCCGACCGGTTCGCCGCCTTCGCAAAGTGGCTTGAGCACCAGGCCGGCGACTACTACGAGGAGAGTGACGCCGACGCCGGATACGCCCGGCCCGACGCCGTCACGATCGCCACCGTCCACCAAGCCAAGGGCATGCAGTGGCCGGCGGTGTTCGTGCCCTGTATGCGCCGCAACCGCTTCCCCAGCAAACGGCAGGGCGGACTCGGTGTGTTCCACATCGTCCCGGAGGTAGCCGTCAACGACGCCGACCGCTACCGCGGCAGCGAGGACGACGAGCGCCGGCTCTTCTACGTGGCCGCGACCCGAGCCCAGAAGTACCTCGCCATCTCTTTCTCCCCCGGGCCGGGCAAGTTCTACCAGCGGGAGTCGCAGTTCTTCGCGGAGGCGACCCGCAACACATACGTCCTGACCCGGGAGGCCGCCAGGCCCGACGAATCCACGCTGAACCGGCTGCCTTCAACCGCCCTGGCCGACACACCCGACATCGTGTTCAGCTTCAGTGAGCTCAAGTACCTGTTCGAATGCCCGTACCAGTTCAAGCTGCGGTTCCTGTACGGCTTCGACTCGCCGTTGCAGAAGGAACTCGGGTACGGCAAGTCGCTCCATGACGTGATGGCGGAGGTACACAAGCGCGCCGTGAAGGGCGACATCGTCGACAAGACGGAGGTGGAGGCGCTGGTCGACCGGCACCTGCACGCTCCGTTCGCACCGGAGCCGCTCAAGGAACAGCTGCGCAACGCGGCCATCCGCTCTGTCCACCGCTACCTCCGCGAGAACGGCTCTCGACTGGCGCTCACCGAGCACTCCGAGCAGCCGGTGGAGGTGCACCTCACGCCGGGGGTGACCGTCAGCGGACGCATCGACCTGATCCGCCGGATCGACACGGGCGAGCAGTCCATCGTGGACTTCAAGTCCAAGGAGCGCGCCCAGGCTGACGCTGTCACCCGCGATCAACTGCACATCTACGTTGCGGGGTACGAAGAGCTGAGCGGCAAGCGCGCCGACCTCGTCGAGGTCCTGAACCTCGACGAGGGCAGCCGCAGCAGCCGCGAGGAGGTCAACGACACCCTGCTGAACGAGATCTCCGGCAAGGTCGCCAAGGCCGGGGACCAACTCCGTCACAACGACATGCCCCGCAAGACCTCATGGTGCGGCACCTGCGCCGCCTGCGACTTTACCGCGATCTGCCGGGACCGACCCAGCGCTCCGTAATACTTTTCGACCATGTCGGCCCGTTGGGCCACGGTGTTGTGCGATACCGGCACCACGGCCCAACCTTCACACCTCCGACGCGACCAGCGAAGGCGTCTGGAACCCGGACCAGGTGCGGCTCGATGGCGCCCTGGACCATATGTGTAGAGGTCTTGCCGCGAATCCACTTCCGGAAGCCATCCAAGACCCAAACCTTCAGTCCGCCCTGCGCTCTCGTGGGTCGCTCATGGCGCGATGGTCATCTCCAGCTCGATGCTGCTGTAGCGAAAGCGCAGGGGGTTATTGGCGCCCCCTTGTGCCGCAGCCGTCAGCTCGTCATACGTCGCCTGGATGGCTTCCTTCAGATCGATCACCCCGAGTGCCCCCCGGCGTCAAGGATTTGAAGGGCAAACACTAGACCACGTCGGCAGGTTGTTGTTGCTCGGATGCCGAGGGGGCTTTTCCCTCGGCCTATGCCGTTACTCCTTCGCGAACCGTGGCGGTTGGGCATCGGGCGGCGGATCATGGACATCGCTCATCGCGCTTTTGAAGGCGTCGGAGGGCCCGTCGGGCATCAGATACCGCTGGGGCTGCTGACTGACCTGTATCTCGCGGTCACGCACCGGCGGCAGTTCAACTCCGTGCAAAGGGGTGTCGTCGGGGTGGTGGAACAGCTCCCTGCGCGCGTTGCATGCGAAGCGCTGGTTCAGCTCCTTGGCCAGCTTGGTATGGGTTCGCACTACGAAGTCATCGTGTCCCGGCGACGCCATGATGATGGCCGCCCGGCGATCGATGGGGATCAGGATCGCAGCTGCGTTGCCGACGCCGACGCCCAAAAACCTCGGCATGTTCTCTTCACGCACCAGCGTCACCGGATGATCTGGCATGAGCAGCGTTCGGCGCTCGAACTTGATCAGACCCCAGGAGCGCGCCATGAACACCTCGTACGCCGTCTTCATGGACTGGCCCATCGCCGCCATGTGGTCGTTGACTGATATCTCGGCGTAGTAGCCCTCGAAGTCCGTTAGCTCTTCCCAGAGCGCCTCGACCTCCTTCTCCTGGACGGGCTCTGCGGTCTTCTTTTCGAGGCGCTTGCGGATCTCGGGCTTGCCGCCCATGGCAATCAGGACCTTGCCAAGATGATCGGCGATCTCGTTATTTCTCGCACGGGCAGCAGGGATCCGCGCGTGTTGTGCCGCGATCCACTCGGCTAGGACCGCCCGCTCGTCAATCGGTAGGGGCCACGCCCCGTTGATGACCTTGCGGATGACCTTCGCCGCCTTGTCCTCAAGCTCGGCGAGCAGGTCCTCCACAGTGTCGTCGAGCTGGCCTTCCTGATCCACCATCGAATAAAAGTCGCGGCGGACGGTGACGTCGGCGATCCCGACCGAACGGCGCTCGCCCCCGTCAAGAGGCACGCGGATGATCCGCTCGCCATCGGCGAAGCGTCGCAAAAGCAGACGCGGAACGGTGTGGTGGCGGCGCTTCAGCTTCGACTTCTTGGAGGACTTGCCCATGTCATGACTTTACGGGCACCCCCTAACGTCGTCATGGCCTTTTCTAAGAGCTCTGCGACCTCCGTCCTTACGGATGCCCTGACCAGCGAAGCAACACACCTGACACCCCATCAGAACGAGCGTCAAATGAGCGTCACGAGCGTCATTTCGGCGTCAAGATATCGCCCGTAACGCCCACACCGCACATAATGCGCACAGGCAAAACCGCAGGTCAGGAGCCCTTCGTAACCGGTTCAGGATCGCCACGCACTCCACGTGATGCGTCATCGGGAGGACGTGGGCTTCCAAAAGCGGGGTTCGAAGGTGAGCCTGCTCGGGCAGCGTCAGACCTTGTCCTCATCCGCTTGGCAACAGGCTTCTGCCCTGTCCACTCAGGCAGTCACTCAGCGTGGCCCACGATGCGCCTCCGATGGGCTGATGTCTGCTGCCACCACAGCCCGCCGCAACGACACTCCCTGGGGAGAATCTGGGGAAGTAACGACGGGCCTGGGGAGCGCGTGGGGAGAATCGACCGCGAAGAAAGACGCTGAACGACTTATCCGCGCAGGTCAGGGGTGGGTGCAGCCGCATCGATGCAGGTCAGCACCAACACGTAGGCAACTTCATGACAATCTCCCCTGGTGCCGCAGATCATCCTCCCTCTATGCACTCATCAGGCCGCTTCCCAGAGGCCAGCATCCAGGATCCGGGCTGCCTTGGTGATGCTGCCCGGCATCAGGTGTCGATACGTTCGGTACGTCTCCTCGATGGACTTGTGCCCCATCCACTCCGCCACGTCGGTAATAGGTATGCCGCTCCCGAGAGCGTTCGAGGCGAAATAGTGACGGAAGCTATACATTCCGACGCCTTCCGCTGCAGGGAGGTTCTCGAATAGCCGCTGCACACGGCGACGTTCCATCGGCTCCGTGTAGTACCCGCTGGGTCCATGGAGCAGGTAGCCATCTTTCGTGGTCCCGTGCTGCTGCTCGTAGCGCTCCAGGGCCTCCCGCACGGAGCGCGGAAGAGGAACCTCCCGGAACTCGCCCGCCTTCCGGTGCTTCAGTTTCGCCGGCTTGTGCGTGTTGGAATGGATCTGCTCGTGCACTCTGTAGACGTCGTCTGCCACGACGTTGTTGACGTTCACCGCCCGGGCCTCACCGTTTCGCAGGCCACAGCCCACCATCATCGCGATTTCGAGTGCGAGCTTCTCGTCAGCGACCGTCAGAGCCCTTTTCACATAGGCGAGGGACGGGATGACCACCTTCTCACGGACGTACTCCGGTTCTTGAACTCCCTTCACGGGGTCGTCCGCCATGGCGCCCTTGCCGTAAGCGTCTCGCAAGATGGCCTTAAGGGTGCGGAATATGTTCACCTGATTTCCGCGACCGACCTTGTCGGTCTCCAGTTCGTCCAAGAAGCGCTCGACGACGATAGGCGTAACCGAGTTCAGCTTTCGCGATCCGAGGCGGGGAACGATGTGCACGTTGATCGAGCTGTCGACGTGCTCGCCCGTGGAGTACTCCGTCATCTTGCGCTGCCGGGGTCGCCACTGCTTCGCGTATTCCTCGACCGTCTGCTGGCCCAACTCACGGCGGGCCTCGGCGACGGATGGCGCCGTGCTCTTCTTCTCTTTGTAGATCTCCGTAAGGCGCTCGATCGCGTCGTCCTGCGTGTCGTACCCGGACTCCTCGCGCTGCTTCCCGAGCGCGTCCCTGAAGCGAATCGTGTACGGGTGCGGGCAGCGGGTGGGCTTGGCGCAGTCACATTCCTTGAAGAAGGAGCCCATGCCGCGGGCGAGCTGTCGAGCCATGTGTCGAACCTTCCGAGCGGGAGCGAGGAACCATGCACAGTCGCTGCGCAGAGGGCGGAAGGTCAGCAAGCGGAGACAGAGCTGCGACGCATGCTGACCTTTTGCTGACCCGAGGGGCCCCTATCATGCCCCTGACCTGCGCAGACGTCCAAATGCTAGATCTTGGACTTGAACATGGTGCGCAGCACAGCGTCACTCCTGCCGGACAAAGGGTCGCGCCCCGGTCGGGGTACGCGCCGTCGCCTGACAGAGTAAGGCCCCTGTCCGCCCCGTGGCTCTGTGACCTCCCCCTCCCCCTCCCTCTTCGAGTGCCGTCCCGGTCGCCTCCCCTGGCCCGGCCCCCGCGGCCCCGGAGCGTTACGCGGGCTCCCCCGCCTCCGGGGAGGCGTCCGCCCCCGCGTCCTCGTCCCCTCCCCCGCCCTGCCCCTGTGCCCGCCGTCCCACCACCACCGCTGCCGCCGCCGCGCTGGCGAGGAACGCCAGGGCGACCGTCCACGGGCGGTCCAGGACATGGCCGGTGGCGTGGTCGAGGGAGTAGCGTCCGGCGCCGGCCACGCCGATCGCGGCGGCCGTGAAGCCGAGGAACGCCGGATACTCGAAGCCGCCGGCCGTGGCGAAGAAGCCCGCCGGCGCGTGCACCGAGACCGCGCCCGCCATCGCCCCTGCCGCCGCCGCCCCGGCCGCCGGCGTGGCGAGCCCGAGGGCCAGGAGCGCGCCGCCGCCCGCCTCGCCGAGGCCCGCGGCCACCGCGCTCTGCCTGCCGGGCCGGAACCCCATGTGCTCCATCGCCGCGGCCGTGCCCTCGATCCCGCCGCCGCCGAACCAGCCCAGGAGCTTCTGGCTGCCGTGCGCCGCGAGCACGGCACCGGTGCCCACCCGCAGGACCAGCAGTCCCAGGTCCCGTCGGTTGATGCATGTCATGGCTGCCTCCCGCGGTGGCCGTTCGTGGCGCGGCACGCCCCCATGGGCGTACCCACTCCACTCTCCGTGGCGCGGGCCCCGGGGCCCCGGTGTTGCTGGGCCGTACGGGTCGCAAACGCCGTCGCCGGGCCGCCGGGGTCCTCAGTCGCGGGGCAGGTCGGTCCTCGCCCTGAGCGGTCTCGATTCCGGGCGGGGAACGGTCCGGTCGCCGGGTATCGCCCCGCCGGACGCGCCGGCCTCCCCTTCCAGCAGGGTCCGCAGCAGGCGTTCGTCCTCGTCGCTGAGTTGGGAGACGAAGCGGGCGAGGACCGTGGAGCGGTCCTCCTCCTTGGCGAGTTCGGTGTGCATCCGGCGGGCGGTCAGGCCCGGTGAGTCCTCGGTGGGGGTATAGGCGAAGCCCCGGCCGAAGCGGTCGCGGGTGACGGCGCCCTTCTCGTAGAGCCGGGTGAGGATCGTGGTCACGGTGGTACGGGCGAGGCCGCCGCCGAGGGCGCCCTGGACTTCGCCGGGTGTCAGGGGGCCGTCGGCGGCCCACAGCGCCGCGAGCACGCCCGCCTCCAGCTCCCCGGAGGGCCGCCGCGCGTCGCCGCCCGCGCGGCCGGCGAAGGGGCCGGACCCGTCAACGACGCCCATGGGAACGATCCTCCTCGATCTTTCGTCTACAGTTCTGTAGACCGTCTACAGCACTGTAGTCAGTCGGGCCGTGTGCTGCTCTCGGCCCGGAAGCCATTATGGGAGGGCACCCCGCCATGGCCGTACCCCTGTTCGCCACCACCCCCCAGGCGGTGAACGTGCTGGACGCGGGCTCGCTGCTCTCGGCCTTCGGCGCGATCGGCGTCGCCGTCGTGCTGTTCGCCGAGACCGGTCTGCTCGTCGGCTTCTTCCTGCCGGGCGACTCGCTGCTGTTCACCGCCGGGCTGCTGTGCGTGCCGGGCGGCGACGGGCCGGTCTCGCTCTCCCTGCCGCAGGTCCTGCTCGCCTCTATGACGGGTGCGCTCGCCGGGGCGCAGGCGGGGTACTGGATCGGGCGCCGCGGCGGCCGGGCCCTGCTCGCCCGCGCCCGGTCCCGCAAGCTCCACGAGGGCGCGGCCCGCGCCGAGGAGCTGCTCGCCAGGTACGGCCATGCGAGGGCGGTCGTCCTGGCCCGCTTCGTGCCGATCGTCCGGACGGTGCTCAACCCCCTCGCGGGCGTGCTCGGGGTCCCGGCCGGCGTCTTCGCGCTCTGGCAGGTCGTCGGGGGCGCGGTGTGGACGTGCGGACTCGTCCTGGGTGGGTATGCGCTGGGTTCGTCCATTCCCCATATCGACCGCTATCTGTTGCCGCTGGTGGCGCTGGTCGTCGCCGTCTCGCTGCTTCCGATCGCCCTGGAGATCCTGCGCGCCCGCCGCGCCCGCACCGCAGAGGACACCCGCTGATGCACGTCGACAACGGCCGGTACATCCGAACCACCGAGCTCGCGCGCGACGCGCCGGGCCCGGTCGGCACCGCGGTCCGGGACTCGGTCGGCATCCGCTGTCCGCACCACGTGCCGGCCCGCCCGGTCGTCGGCGCCGGGGTCGCCCCGGTCCTCATACTGCTCGCGCGCCGGGCCGCGCCCCTGGTGGACCGGCCCGGCGGGACCCGGCCCCGCCCGCTGGTGGCGGCCCGATGACCAGGGCCCGGCACGTCGCGGCGGGCGTGTGCCTGCTGCTGTTCGTCCTCCTCACGGTGGTCGTGGCCGTACGGGACGGGGCGCCGCTGCCCGGCGACCTGGCCGCGCACGCCTGGGCGGTGCACCACCGCCCGCCGGTGGCGCGCGCGTCGGCCCGTGTGCTGACCGCCACCGGCTCCGGGCCGCTCCCCTATCTGCTGGCCGTCGGCGCCGGGCTGCTGGCCGGACGGGACCCCCGGCAGCGCCTGTGCGCGGCGGCGGGAGCCCTCGCGGTCCTCGCCCTCGGCCAGGCGGTGCGGTTCGCGGTGATGGCCGCCATCGCGCGCCCCCGCCCCACGCTGGCCGACTGGGGCACGTATGCCTCGGGCCACTCCTTCCCCTCCGGTCACACCGCCACCGCGGCGCTGACCGCCGGTCTGCTGGCGTGGGGCGTGACGAGGCGGTCCCGCTCGTCCTCGGCCCGGCTCACCGCCGCGCTGATCCTGCTGTGGGGCGCGGCGGTCGGCCTCTCCCGCATCTACCTGGGCGTGCACTGGCTGACCGATGTGATCGGGGGCTGGCTCTTCGCGGTGGTGTGGCTGACGCTCGGCGCCTGGGTGACGGCGCCGCACATCCCGGCGGAGATACGGCAGGAGGAGCCGGCGGGCCGCCCCTGAGCGGCCGGGGGGAAGCGGGAGTTCAGCAGGCCGCCATGCAGGCGGCGCAGTAGCGGTCGGCGTCGGAGAGGTCCGGGTCCGGCGGGACCGCGGCCTCCGGGCGGGCGAGCGCGCGCCCGCACATCGTCCTCGGCTCGTCGGCGCTCATGACGTGCCAGAGCAGGGCGGCCTGCTCCGCCGTTCCGTTCCCGCCGGGGTCCCGCTCGGCTCTCATCTCGTGCACGACAGGGGCCCTTTCGTTCAGGTCGTCCATGCTGTTCGGGAGGGGGGTCTTTCAGGCGGTCCTGAAGTAGGCGTTCCAACCGCCCGCCGGGGCCTGGCCGACGTCGAGCGCCCGCAGCCGGTCCAGGACCCGGGGGTCCTGGGCGTCGAGCCAGTCCACGAGCTGGCGGAAGGACACGAGCCGTACGTCCTTCTTGCCGGCCATCCCCTTCAGGGCCTCCTCGACGGCGTCCATGTAGATGCCGCCGTTCCACTGCTCGAAGTGGTTGCCGATGAAGAAGGGCGCGCGGTTCGTCTCGTACGCGCGCTGGAAACCGGCGAGATAGGCGCGGGTCGCCTGCTGCCGCCAGGCCGGATAGCGCGAGGGCACGCCCCGGGTGGTGTTCGCGGACTGGTTGGCGAGGATGTTGTAGTCCATCGACAGCACCTCGAAGGAGTGCCCGGGGAAGGGCACGCCCTGGAGCGGCAGGTCCCAGATCCCCTGGCGCTTGCGGGGCCACACCTGGCGCCCGCCGGGCGAGGAGGCGTCGTAGCGCCAGCCGAGCTGCCGGGCGGTGGGCAGCAGGTTGCCCTGGCCGAGCAGACACGGGGTGCGTCCGCCGACCAGCTCCTTGCGGTAGTCGAAGGGCAGCGGTTCGAGGGCGTGCCAGCCGGTGTTGGTCCGCCACTCGGTGACGAAGGACACGGCCTGCTCGATCTCACTGCGCCACTGGCCGGGCGACCAGTGGGCCACCGATCCGGAGCCCGCGCAGAAGTGGCCGTTGAAATGCGTCCCGATCTCGTGCCCGTCCCACCACGCCTCCCGTACACAATGAAGCGTCTCGCGCACATGTGCGTCGTTCAGATAACCGATATCCGAGGCGCCGACGGGATTGTTGGGCGGCCGGTAGCGCGATTTGGCGGATTCCGGCAGGAGATAGAGCCCGGAGAGGAAGAACGTCATCGAGGCGCCGTGGTCGCGGGCGAGTTCCAGAAAGCGCGGGAAGAGCCCGTTGCCGACTTCCCCGGCGCCGTCCCAGGAGAAGACCACGAACTGCGGAGGTGTCTGGCCCGGTTCGAGCCCCTGGGGCCCGGCGGGCTGGTTCGGCTGCGGGCCCGTGTCGGCGGTCGAGCCGTCACCCACCATCCTGAAGTGCGGTTTCACCGGGGCGTTGGGCGCGGCCGGACGGCCCGGCCCGTTCCCCGGCGGCTGCGCTCCCCCGGCGGCTCCCTGCTCCCCGCCGGCCCCGCACCCGGCGGCCGAGACCGCCGCGACCGCGCCAAGTCCGGCCCCCAGAACTCCCCTTCGGGTGATCTCCCGCATCGCCTCTCCCGTCAGCCGTCCCGCGGACCCTCCATGGACGGACCGGAGCGTTCCGATGATGACCCGATAGCCGATAACCGCTTCAGCGTACGACGCGTTCACCACCTTTCCGGGTAAACACAGAGGGGCCGCACCGCTTTTCTCCGGGATCACCTCCATTCCCCCGGGCGGGCCCCGCGAGGGAATGCCACGCCCGGCGCGGTTTCCCGCGCCCGCCCTGGACCCGGTGGGCGGCCGGTGGTGACGGCCGGGGCCGCCCACCGGGAAGATGGGGCCATGCAGGCGACTTCGCACTCGGGCACGCGGGGCACCCCGACCGCGTCCCGGCTCTCCTTCCGTACCGGGGACCTCGACGAGGCGCGCCAGGTGATCGGTGAGGCGTACTACGCCACCTCCATGGACGTACTGGACCGGACGCACCGGCTCGACGCCGTCTTCGACGTGGGGCGGCTGGGGCCGCTCACCCTCGGCGACCTGCGCTGGGGCACCGATGTGCGCATGCGCTTCGGCGACTTGGGGGCGTACCACGTCGACGTCCCGCTCTCCGGGGAGCTCACCTGGCGCCAGGCGCGGACCCGCGCCACCGCGACCGCCCGGCGCGCGGCCGTCTTCCATCCCGAGGGCGAGCCGACGCTGGAGCGGTGGAACCGGGACTGCCGCCTGCTCGCCGTCAAGGTGGAGGCCCCGGACCTGCTGCGCCACCTGGAGGTCCTCCTCGACCGCTCGGTACCCGCCGGGACGCGCCTGGCACCCGAACTCGACCTCACCCAGGGGCCCGGTCTGAGCTGGTCGCGCATGGTGGCCCTGGTGGTACGGGAGATGGACAACGAACACGGGGCGCTCGCCCAGCCGCTCATGGCGGCCCGCCTCCAGGACGCCCTGCTCACCGGCCTGCTCCTGGCGGCCGGTCACCGCTACCGCGAGGAGCTGGACAAGCCGGTCAGGGCCGTGCTGCCCGGGCCGGTCAAACGGGTCGTGGACGCGATACACGCCCATCCCGAGCGCCCGTACACCACCACCGAGCTCGCCGGGATAGGCCAGGTCGGCGTCCGCTGGCTCCAGGAGGGCTTCCGCCGCCACCTCGGCATGTCCCCGATGGCGTATCTGCGCGATGTCCGGATGAGCCGGGTCCACGCCGAGCTGCGCCAGGCCGACCCGGCCCGGCTGACCGTGGGGGAGGCGGCCTACCGCTGGGGCTTCACCCACCTGGGCCGGTTCGCGGACAGCTACCGCACCCGCTTCGGTGAGCTGCCCTCCCGGACCCTGGCCGGCTCCTGACGCGTCCGCCCCCGGCTGCGGGAAACGGCCACGCATTCCGGATCGGCGGGAGGGGATCGCGGCGATACGTTGTGAGCACCGTGCCCGGGACCCGGCACGGCGTCGGCTCCGTCGTCGACGGCAGCACGCGGGCTGTTCCTGGGCCAGATCAGCTCCCCCCGCTGAGCCGGGGGCAGCCCGCGGTCCGACGGGTCCCGAAGACGAGACGCGGGCCGTGACAGGTGTCACGGCCCGCGTCTCGTCGGTCCCCGCGGCCACGCTCACCGCCGCAGGGCGTGGTCTCCCAGCCGGGCCCGGAGTCCGTCGACGAGCGCCCGCAGCGCGTCGCCGTCGCCCGCCGTGCCGTACAGATAGAAGTCGGGCCGTACGAGCGCGGCGACCGCGCCGTGCTGGGCCAGGTACGGCAGCAGCACGTCCTCGTCGTCGCGCACCGTGGTCCCGTCGCCGGGGGCGGTCCCCGGCGGCACGATCCGTACCGTCCGCACACCGAGCCCGTAGAGGAACGCGCGGCGCTCCGCGTCGAGGAGTTCGGTCAGCGGCACCGTGGTCAGCAGCCGCAGGCCGGTGCCCGTCTCCTCGTCGAGGAGCCGGGCCGCGCCGGAGCCGGACACCCGGCCCTGCGGCGTCAGTCCACCGGCGGAGGCGGCGCCGTCCTCGTGCAGGAACCCGCCCGTGAGCGGGTGCACCGCCGAGGGCTGGGCGGTGGCGCCCACCGTGCGGCCGCGCATGGCGAGCATCAGCTCGTCGCGTTCCGCGGCCGCCCGCGGGTCCGTCAGGCAGATCACCTTGCCGAGGCTCACCGACATGTCGACGGCGTGCCGCACGTGCTCGCGCCGCTCGTCGGTGTACGTGTCCAGCACTGCCTCGTCCGCGTGCCCGGCCAGGACCAGGTCCAGCTTCCAGGCGAGGTTGGCCGCGTCCCGGAACCCCGACGACATGCCCTGGGCCGCGAACGGCGGCATCAGGTGCGCCGCGTCGCCCGCGAGGAGCAGCCGCCCGTCCCGCCACTTGTTGGCCCAGCCCGCCTGGAAGGTGTAGACGGCGTGCCGGTCCATGGTGGCGTTGTCGGGCCGGACGTCGAACTCCTCCAGGAGCCGCCAGGCGGTGTCCCGGCTGTCGAACTCCTGCGGCGACTCGCCGGGCACCCGCATGAACTCCCAGCGACGGTGCCCGGGACCGGCGGACACCGCGGTGCGGGGCCGGGCCGGGTCGCAGATCTGGAGGTTGTTCGGCCAGAACGCGCGCGGTTCCTTCAGGACGACATCGCAGATCAGCCAGTCGTAGCGGAAGCCGAGATCGGTCCAGTCGGCGTCCATCGCGCCCCGGACGAAGCTGTTGGCTCCGTCGCACCCGACCACCCAGTCCGCCGTGATCCGCAGGGTCCCGCCCGACGCGTCGGCCGCCTCGACGGTGACCGGCCCGTCCGCCTCGCGGGTGAGCCCCACGGCCCGGTGCCCGCGCAGCACGCGCAGACCGGGCAGGCCCTCGCCCCGGGCGATCAGGGCCGACTCCAGGCCCGGCTGGTACATCGAGGTGGAGTCGGGCCATCCGGACAGGCCACCGGTGGCGGGCGACACGTAGTGCAGCAGGTCGTCCCCGTCGGCGTTGCGCCAGATGTAGTCGCCCGACGGCTCGCCGAACTCCGCTATGTGGCCGCCGACCCCGGCGTCGGCCAGGATGCGCGCGCACTCGCCGTCGAAGGCCACCGCGCGCGGCATCGTGTACGGGCGGGGCCAGCGCTCCAGCACCGTGACGTCCCAGCCCTTGCGCGCCAGCAGCACGGAGAGGAGCTGGCCGACCGGCCCGTACCCGACGATCAGGACCCGCGAGGCCAGTTCCGCCGGCATCAGGCGACCTGGCCGAGGATGCGCTGGACGGCCTCCTCGTACGCCTCGGGGGTGATCAGCACCTTCACCGTCTCGCGGCCGTCGTCGACGGTGAGCAGCCGCCGTCCGACGAGGACCCGCTGGCCCTGCTCGAAGGAGCGGGCCCGGATGACGGTGTCGGCGGCGACCAGCTCGCCCTCCCAGTTCCAGGCGTCCTCGCCGTCGGCCGCGGCCTCGGCGGCGGCCGACCACTCGGAGAGGTCGCGGGCCTGGTCCTTGAAGCGGTAGACGTCCTGCCAGTC
The DNA here is from genome assembly GCF_040629815.1 of Streptomyces sp. NPDC005878. Lineage (NCBI taxonomy): Bacteria > Bacillati > Actinomycetota > Actinomycetes > Kitasatosporales > Streptomycetaceae > Streptomyces > Streptomyces sp. NPDC005878. The sequence goes on along the minus strand of NZ_JBEXWK010000006.1, from coordinate 107,861 downwards.
GGCGTCGCGGATACGGCGCTTCACCGCGAAGTAGCCGTCCTGCGGCACGACCTGGTAGTCGACGCCGTACTGGTGCTGTATCCCGTCGCCGACCCGCAGCGGCTCCAGGAAGCCGGGGCCGGCGAAGCCCACGTCCACCAGCCACAGGTCGCCGTCGAGACGGACGCCGAGGAGCATGTGCTCCAGGTCGGGCCCGAAGGTGCCGCCGGGGCCGCGCACCCCCGCCGAGAGGTGCTCGACCTGGAAGCCCAGCTCGGTCAGGAGCTTGCGGAACAGGCCGTTGAGCTCGAAGCAGACACCGCCGGAGCCCTTCTCCACCACGGACGCGAAGGCCGCGTCGAGGTCGATGTCGGCGTCGGCGACGGACTGCGTGCCCTGGTCGGTGCGCAGCGCGTTGTTGAACGGGATCGCCACGAGATGGCGCTTTTGGAGGTCGCGCAGGGTCTCGGGGGTCAGGTCCCGGGAACCGGTGTAGCCGAGCGCGGCGAGGTAGGCGTCAACTGCGAACATGTCAGGCACTCCTGGTCTTCGTGAGCTTGTCGAGGAGGTGGTCGGCGAGCATGAGGGGCGTGGCGTAGTCGAAGAGCAGCGTCACGGGGAGCTTGAGTCCGGTGGCCTCGCCCATCCGGTTGCGCATCTCCACGGCGGCCAGCGAGTTGAAGCCGACCTCGAAGAAGGCGCCCTCGGGGTCGAGGACTTCCCCCTCCCGGCCGAGGGCCGAGGCGCCCTCCGCGCAGATCAACTCGACGAGCACCTTGTGCTGTTCGTCGTCGGACAGGCCGTCGAGACGGTCGGCGAGCGACATGTTCTCCTCCGTGGCCTCCAGGGGCGTGTCGATCGGGTCGATCGAACCGCCCACGGACGGGCCCTTGGTTCGCAGCCAGTAGTTCTGGTGCTGGAACGGGTACGTGGGGACGGGGTGGGCCGGGATCGCGGCGGTGGGGGGCTGGGGGTGGGTGGTGGTGTGCGTGCGGATCTGCGCGACGCTCGTCAGGAACTTGTGGGGCGAGCCTTCGAGGCGGCGCAGTGACTCCGTGGTGAAGGTGGCGGCCGGGGCGTCGTCGAGGATTTCCTGGATGCTCGGGGTGAGCACCGGGTGGGCGCTGATCTCGATGAAGGTGGTGTGGTTCTGTTCCACCAGCTTCTGGAGGGTGGCGTGGAAGTGGACGGTGTGGCGCAGGTTGCGGAACCAGTAGTCGCCGTCCAGGACCGTGGTGTCGGTGACGAGGCGCTGCTCCAGGGTGGAGTGGAAGGGGATGGCGGCTTGGCCGGGCTCGATCCCCGCCAACTGCTCGTGGAGCTGGTCCTCGATCTTCGCGACGTGGCTGGTGTGGGAGGCGTAGTCGACGGGCAGGATGCGGGACTTGATGTCCAGCGTCCGGCAGTGCGCCTTCAGCTCCTCCAGCGCGGCCGGGTCCCCCGCGACGATCGTGCTGGTCGGGCCGTTGACCGCGGCCACCTCGATCCGGTCGCTCCAGCCCCCGATGAGCTCCACGGTGGCGTCGTACGAGCGGTGCACGGCCATCATGCCGCCGAGTCCGGCGAGGTGGGCGCCGATGGTCCGCGCCCGCAGGGTGACCACCCGGGCGGCATCCTCCAGGGTGAGCGCCCCGGCGATGTGCGCGGCGGCGATCTCGCCCTGCGAGTGGCCGATCACGGCCTGGGGCTCGATGCCATGGGCCTGCCACAGCCGGGCCAGACCCACCATCACCGCGAACGAGACGGGCTGGAGGACGTCCACCCGCTCCAGCGGGGGCGCGTCCGGGTGGCCGCGCAGGACGTCCAGCAGGTCCCAGTCGGTGTGGGGGGCCAGCGCGCGGGCCGTGTCGTGGACGCTGGCGGCGAACACCGGGCTGGACTGGAGGAGTTCGGCGCCCATGCCCTGCCAGTGCGTGCCCTGGCCGGGGAAGACGAACACCGTCCTGCCGCCGCTCGCGGCCTTGCCGGTGACCACATGGGGGTGGGCGGCGTCGGCGGAGAGTGCCACGAGGGCCTCCCGCAGCTCCTCGCCGCCGGTGGTGACCACGGCCGCCCGGTGGGTGAGAGGCGTCCGGCGGGTGAGGGCCGGCAGGATGTCGTGGGCCGTGAGGTGGGGGTTCTCCGCCAGGTGGTCCGCGAGCCGGCGCGCCTGGGCACGGAGCGCGGCCGGGGACTTCGCCGACAGCGGCAGCACCAGCGGCGCTCCCCCGGCGAAGATCTCCGGCTCTGCCGTCTCCTCGGCCGGCTGGACCTGCGGCGCCTGCTCCACGATCACATGGGCGTTGGTGCCGCTGACACCGAAGGAGGAGACGGCCGCCCGGCGCGGACGGTCGGCGTCGGGCCACGGCTGGGCTTCGGTGAGCAGCCGCAGTGACGTCTCGTCCCAGTCGATCTTCGGACTGGGCTCGTCCACATGCAGGGTGCGCGGGAGTTCCCCGTTGCGCAGGGCCATCACGGTCTTGATGACACCGGCGACACCGGCGGCGGCCTGGGTGTGGCCGATGTTGGACTTGAGCGAACCCAGCCACAGCGGCCGGTCCTTCTCCCGGCCCTTGCCATAGGTGTTGATCAGGGCCTGCGCCTCGATCGGGTCACCGAGGGTCGTGCCGGTGCCGTGCCCCTCGATCGCGTCCACGTCACCCGGGGTGAGCCGCGCGTTGGCCAGCGCCTGGTGGATGACGCGCTGCTGGGCCGGGCCGTTGGGCGCGGTCAGACCGTTGGAGGCACCGTCCTGGTTCACGGCCGAGCCACGGACCACCGCGAGCACCTGGTGCCCGTTGCGCCGGGCGTCGCTCAGCCGCTCAAGCAGGACGAGCCCGGCACCCTCCGCCCAGCCGGTGCCGTCCGCGCCCGCCGCGTACGCCCGGCAGCGGCCGTCCGCCGAAAGCGCCCGCTGGCGCGAGAACTCCACGAACGTCGCCGGGGTGGCCATCACCGCGACACCACCGGCGAGCGCCATCGAGCACTCGCCCTGCCGCAGCGCCTGCACCGCGAGGTGGATCGAGACCAGTGACGACGAGCACGCCGTGTCCACCGTGAGCGAGGGCCCCTGGAGGCCGAACACGTACGACAGACGGCCCGAGGCCACACTGCCGCTGTTGCCGACGCCCAGGGTCGCCTCCAGCTCCACCGGGATCTGGGTGAGCTGGGAGGCGTAGTCGTGGTACATGAGGCCGGTGTAGACGCCGGTGTCGCTGCCGCGCTGGGCGGCCGGGTCGAGTCCGGCGTGCTCGAACGTCTCCCACGCCACCTCCAGCAGCAACCGCTGCTGGGGGTTCATCGCCAGCGCCTCACGCGGCGAGACCTCGAAGAATCCGGCGTCGAACCCGGCCGCGTCGTGCAGGAAGCCGCCGTGGCGCGTATAGCTCTTGCCGGGCCGGTCAGGGTCCGGGTCGTACAGGTTCTCCAGGTCCCAGCCGCGGTTGGCGGGGAACTCCGAGACCGCGTCCCGGCCCTCGGCCACCAGCCGCCACAAGTCCTCCGGCGAACGGACGTCGCCCGGCAGACGGCACCCCATCCCCACGACCGCGATCGGCTCGTGCGCGGACTGTGTCATACGGGTGTTCTCCGCGCGCAGCCGCTCGTTCTCCATCACGGCGGTGCGCAGGGCTTCGACGATCTTGTCGTTGGGCGTGGTCACGATGCCTCCCCGGAGGGCTGGGGTTCGGTGGTGGCGGCGGCGAGCGCACGGGCGACGAGGTCGTCGACGTCCATGGCGGCGATGCGTTCCAGCGCTTCGTCGGTCTCCCGGTCGCCCGGGGCTACGCTCTGTCCGGCTGCGGCCGGCTCGTCGGGGAGCAGTTCGCCCAGCAGTTGCCCGGCGAGTTCGGACGGCGTGGGGTAGTCGAAGACCAGGGTGACCGGCAGCCGGATCCCGGTGGCCTCGGCGAGGCTGTTGCGCAGCTGCACCGCGAGCATGGAGTCGAAGCCGATCTCCTTGAACGTCAGCTCCGCGACGGCCGCGTCCGCCCCGTCGTGGCCGAGGACGGCCGCGACGCGGGTGAGGACCAGCTGGAGCAGGAACGCGTGCCGGTCCCCCGCGTCCATCGCGGCGACCTTCGCGGCCAACGACTCCTCCGTCACGGCGCCGGTCTGCTGGACGGTACGCCGGGGCGTCCGGACGAGCGAGCGCAGCAGCGGGGTGGTGCGCCCGGCGGCCGCCTCCGCCCGCAGCGCCGCGAAGTCGAGCCTGGCCGGCAGCAGCAGGGCCTCGGAGGAGCGCAGCCCCGCGTCGAACAGGGCCAGGCCCTCCTCGGTGCCGAGGGCCACCGCGCCGCGCCGGGACAGCCGGCCGAGGTCCTTGCCCGCCAGGTGCGTGGTCATCCCGGACGCCTCGGACCACAGGCCCCAGGCCAGCGAGACCGCGGGGAGCCCGCGCGCGGCGCGCAGCTCGGCGAGGCCGTCCAGGAAGCCGTTGGCAGCGGCGTAGTTGGCCTGGCCGGGGCTCCCCAGGGTGCCGGCCGCCGACGAGAACAGGACGAAGGCGGCGAGGTCCAGCTTCTCGGTGAGTTCGTGCAGATGCCAGGCGGCGTCCGCCTTGGGGCGAAGGGTGGTGGCGAACCGCTCGGGCGTCAGATCGGCCAGCATGCCGTCGTCGAGGACGCCGGCCGTGTGCACCACCGCGGTCAGCGGGTGCTTGTCGGGGACGGCGGCGAGGAGTTCGCCGAGTGCTTCGCGGTCCGCGGCGTCGCAGGCGGCGATGGTGACGTGGGCGCCGAGCCCGGTCAGTTCGTCGCGGACCTCGTCCGCTCCCGCGCCGTCCGGGCCGCGCCGGCTGATCAGCAGCAACTGCCGGATGCCGTGCTCGGTGACCAGGTGGCGGGCCACCTGGCGGCCCAGGGTGCCGGTGCCGCCGGTGATCAGGACGGTGCCCTCGGGGTCGAGCGGCCGTGCCCCTGCCGGGCCGGCGCCGGTGTCCCGTACGAGCCGTGGCGCGTACGCCTCGCCCGCGCGCAGCGCCAGTTGCGGCTCCGCGAGACCGGGCAGCGCGCGCAAGGTGTGGGCGTCGGCTTCCGTGTCGGTGTCCGGGTCGACGTCGGCGACCGTGATGAGGCCGGGGTGCTCGGCCTGCGCCGTGCGCAGAAGGCCCCACAGGGCGGCGGCGACGGGATCGGCGCCCTCACCCGGCCGTACGGACACGGCGCCGCGCGTCACCACCAGCAGCCCGGTCCCGGCCGTGGAGCGCGCGTCCCACGCCTGGAGCTCGCCCAGCAGACGCGAGGTGAACTCCCGTACGCCGTCGGGGCCTTCGGCGCCCGTCCAGCGGGTGGTGTCGACTACGTCGACGTCCCCGGTCGCCTCGGCCGGGCGGGTGACCTCGGTCCACTCGGTGCGGAACAGGGAGTCGCGCACCGGGGACGGTGCGAGCAGCTCCCCCGTGGCCGGACGCAGGACGAGCTCGTCGACGGTGGCCACCGGGGCGCCGTCCGGGGTCGCCAGGTCGAGGGCGAGCGCGGTGTTGGCCTTCCTGGTGATCCGTACGCGCAGGGCGGAGGCGCCGGTGGCGTGCACGGTGACGCCGTGCCACGCGAACGGCAGCAGAAGGCCGTCCTCAGTGCTGTCGCCGGCGGTCGCGGCGGCCGCGTGCAGGGCCGCGTCGAGCAGTACGGGGTGCAGTTCGAACCGGGGTGCGTCGTCCTGCGGGCCCTCGGGGAGGCGGACCTCGGCGAAGGTCTCCTCACCGCGGACCCAGACCGCCCGCAGCCCCTGGAACGCCGGGCCGTACCCGTACCCTTCGGCGGCCTTGCGCTCGTAGAAGCCGTCCAGCCCGACCGGGGTCGCCCCGGCCGGCGGCCACGGCTCCGGTGAGCCGCCCGGCGCGGCGCCCTGGGCCGTGAGCACACCGTTGCCGTGGCGGGTCCACACCGTGGCGGCGCCCTCCTCGACGGCTCCGGAGTACACGCCGACGGCGCGGTGACCGCGTTCGTCCTCCTCGCCCACGACGACGCGCAGCCGCAGCGCTCCCCGGTCCGCGAGGACCAGCGGCGACTCGATGAGGAACTCCTCCAGTCGCTCGGCGCCCGCCTCCGCTCCGGCGCGCAGGGCCAGTTCGACGAGTCCGGCGCCCGGGACGAGGGGGGTGCCCGACACCGCGTGATCGGCGAGCCAGGGGTGGGTGGCGAGGGCTATCTGCCCGGTCGCCACCAGGCCGCCGGAGTCCGGGAGTTCGACGAAGGCGCCGAGCAGCGGGTGCCCGGAGGTGCTGATGCCTGCCGTGGCCAGTTCCGCCGCCGCGTTCTGCTTCGGCTTCAGCCAGTACGTCTGGTGCTGGAAGGCGTAGGTGGGCAGGGGGTGCGTGGCGGGTTCGGCGGTGGGGGGCTGGGGGTGGGTGGTGGTGTGGGTGCGGATCCGGGCGAGAGCGGTCAGGTACTGCTGGGCGGAGTCGTCGTCCCGGCGCAGCGATTCGGTGGCGAGGCCCGCGTCGGGGGCGTCGTCGAGGATTTCCTGGATGCTCGGGCCCAGCACCGGGTGGGCGCTGATCTCGATGAAGGTGGTGTGGTTCTGTTCCACCAGCTTCTGGAGGGTGGCGTGGAAGTGGACGGTGTGCCGCAGGTTGCGGAACCAGTAGTCGCCGTCCAGGACCGTGGTGTCCTCGATGAGCCGCTGCTCCAGGGTGGAGTAGAAGGGGACGGCGGCTTGGCCGGGCTCGATCCCGGCCAACTGCTCGTGGAGCTGGTCCTCGATCTTCGCGACGTGGCTGGTGTGGGAGGCGTAGTCGACGGGCAGGATGCGGGACTTGATGTCCAGCGTCCGGCAGTGCGCCTTCAGCTCCTCCAGCGCGGCCGGGTCCCCCGCGACGATCGTGCTCGACGGCCCGTTGACGGCGGCCACCTCGATGCGCGTGTCCCAGGGCCGGATCAGCTCACGGGCCTGGTCGTGCGGGCGGCTCACGGCCATCATGCCGCCGAGTCCGGCGAGGTGGGCGCCGATGGTCCGCGCCCGCAGGGTGACCACCCGGGCGGCGTCCTCCAGGGTGAGTACCCCGGCGATGTGGGCGGCGGCGATCTCGCCCTGGGAGTGGCCGATCACGGCCTGGGGCTCGATGCCATGGGCCTGCCACAGCCGGGCCAGACCCACCATCACCGCGAACGAGACGGGCTGGAGGACGTCGACACGGTCGAGGGAGGGAGCGCCGTCGCGCTGGTGCAGGACGTCGACGAGGTCCCAGTCGGTGTGCGGGGCGATGGCGGCGGCGGTCTCGCGGACGCTGGCGGCGAAGACCGGGCTTGCCTCCATCAGCCGGGCGCCCATACCGGCCCAGTGCGTGCCCTGCCCGGGGAAGACGAACACCGTCCTGCCGCCGCTGACGGCCTGGCCCGTGATCACGTGCGGGTGGGGTGTGCCGGCGGCGAGCGCGGTCAGGGCGTCCTGGAGGTGCCCGGTGCCGGTGGTGATCACGGCGGCGCGGTGGGCGTGCGCGGTACGGCGGGTGAGGGTGGGCAGGATGGCGTGCGGGGTCAGCTCCGGGTGGCGGGCCAGGTGGTCCGCGAGCTGCCGGGCCTGGGCGCGCAGCGCGGCCGGGGACTTCGCCGACAGCGGCAGCACCAGCGGCGCCGCGTCGGTGAACGCGGGCGTGCCCGGCTCGTCCGCCTCCTCCGCCGGTGTCGCCTCGGGCGCCTGTTCCACGATGAGGTGGGCGTTGGTGCCGCTGACACCGAAGGAGGAGACGCCGGCCCGGCGCGGACGGTCGGCCTCGGGCCACGGCCGCGCCTTGGTCAGCAGCCGCAGGGAGGAAGCCTCCCAGTCGATCTTCGGGCTGGGCTCGTCCACGTGCAGGGTGCGCGGAAGTTCCCCGTTGCGCAGGGCCATGACCGACTTGATGACACCGGCGACACCGGCGGCGGCCTGGGTGTGGCCGATGTTGGACTTGAGCGAACCCAGCCACAGCGGCCGGTCCTTCTCCCGGCCCTTGCCATAGGTGTTGATCAGGGCCTGCGCCTCGATGGGGTCACCGAGGGTCGTGCCGGTGCCGTGTCCCTCGATGACGTCGACATCACGGGTCGTCAGCCGGGCGTTGGCGAGGGCCTGGTGGATGACGCGCTGCTGGGCCGGGCCGTTGGGCGCGGTCAGACCGTTGGAGGCGCCGTCCTGGTTCACGGCCGAGCCACGGATCACCGCGAGCACCTGGTGCCCGTTGCGCCGGGCGTCGCTCAGCCGCTCAAGCAGGACGAGCCCGGCACCCTCCGCCCAGCCGGTGCCGTCCGCGCCCGCCGCGTACGCCTTGCAGCGGCCGTCGGCGGAGAGCGCCCGCTGGCGCGAGAACTCCACGAACGTCGCGGGAGTCGCCATCACGGCGGCGCCGCCGGCCAGGGCCATCGAGCACTCGCCCTGCCGCAGCGCCTGCACCGCGAGGTGGATCGCCACCAGCGAGGAGGAGCAGGCCGTCTCGACGGTCACCGCCGGGCCTTCGAGGCCGAGGGTGTAGGCGATACGGCCCGTGGTGGCGCTGCCCGAGTTGCCGATGCCGAGGTGCCCCTCGACGTCCTCCGGCGTCTGCCCGATGCCCGGGTCGTAGTCGTAGTACATGGCACCGGCGTAGACGCCGGTGTCGCTGCCGCGCTGGGCGGCCGGGTCGAGTCCGGCGTGCTCGAACGTCTCCCACGCCACCTCCAGCAGCAACCGCTGCTGGGGGTTCATCGCCAGCGCCTCACGGGGTGAGACCTCGAAGAACTCGTTGTCGAACGCGTCGGCGTCGTGCAGGAAACCGCCGTGGCGCGTATAGCTCTTTCCGGGCCGGTCGGGATCCGGGTCGTACAGGTTCTCCAGGTCCCAGCCGCGGTTGGCGGGGAACTCCGAGACCGCGTCGCGGCCCTCGGCCACCAGCCGCCACAGGTCCTCCGGCGAACGGACGTCGCCCGGCAGACGGCACCCCATCCCCACGACCGCGATCGGCTCGCTGCCCGCCGACTCGACCTCGCTCAACCGGTTCCGCGCCTGCCGCAAGTCGGCAAGCGTGCGCTTGAGGTAGTCGCGCAGCTTCTCGTCACTCGACATCCATGTGATCCTTCCGATCGGCCCACCGCCGCTGCGCGAATTCGCGGAGAGGTGCTTGGTCACCCAGCGTGTTCGCCGCCCAGTCTTGCCGCGCCGGGGCCGGTCCGATCCCCAGAGCCTCCCCCTATGGCCTCCCTAACTTCCCGCCGCGTCCCCGCTGTCCGGGCCCGTGCCGGAAGGCTGGGGGCACGGCGCAGGACGACGGGAGGAGCAGGGATGAGGCACCGGATGCGGACCGCGATCCAGTACGAGTTCGGCGGGCCGCGGGTGCTGCGGGTGGTGGAGGCGGAGCGGCCGTCGCCGGGGCCCGGCGAGGTGCTGGTGCGGGTGCACGCGGCGTCCGTCAACTTCGGTGAGACCAAGGTGCGTTCAGGTCCGGCGCAGGCCGGCCACCCGCCGTTCACGCTCGGCTCCGACCTGTCGGGGGTGGTGGCCGGGACCGGTCCCGGTGTCACGGGGTTCGCCCCGGGCGACGCGGTGTACGGGGTGTACTTCATCGGTACGTACGCCGAGTACGTCGCCGTGCCCGCCGTGGCGCTCGCGCCCAGGCCCGCGGGTCTGGGACACGTCGAGGCAGCGGCGCTGCCCGTGGCGGCGCTCACCGCGCTGCGGGCGGTCGAGCAGGCCTCGCTCGGGGCCGGCGACCGGATCCTGATCCACGCGGCCGCCGGTGGCGTGGGGCACTTCGCCGTCCAACTGGCCAAACTGCGCGGCGCGTACGTCCTGGGCACCGCCCGTGCGGTCAAGCACGACTTCCTGCGCTCCCTGGGGGTGGACGAGCCGATCGACTACACCGCCGTCGACTTCACCGAGGCGGCGCGGGACGTGGACGTCGTCCTCGACCTCGTCGGCGGGACGTACGGAAAGCGGTCGCTGACGGCGCTGCGGCCGGGCGGGCTGCTGCTCGGCGCGACCCTGGATCCCGGGGTCACCGAGCGGGAGGCCGTCGAACTCGGCCACCGCTACGCCTGGGTGTCGCTGCGGCCGACCGGCGAGGAGCTGCGCCGTATCACCGGCCTGGTCGAGGAGGGAGCGCTGCGTCCGCACGTCGAGCGTACTTTTCCGCTCGAACAGCTGGTGGCGGCCCATGAATTCGCCGACACTGGGCAGATCACCGGCAAGGTCGTCGTCGTGGTGTGAGCCCCCCGCCCGTGCGACCGGGTGACTTTTCCCGGCCGCACGCCTGTGACCTGCTCGGGAACATCGATGTTCCTGTGAAACAAAAAAGTTCCTTCTTGTGCGTTCTCCCGCCGTCGAGCACGCTGGAAAACGTCCCCAAGATTTCCCTCATCGTCCCCACGATTTACCTAGCGGAGGTACCGCCATGTCTTCGGCAGCTGAAAAGGCTCCGCCGACGAACCGATGGGCAGCACTCATTGTGCTGTGCGCCGGATTCCTGATGATTATCCTGGACCAGACGATCGTCAATGTGGCGTTGCCGTCCATTCAGAGCGATCTGGGATTCTCCCCGTCCAACCTCGCGTGGGTCGTCAACGCCTATCTGATCGCGTTCGGCGGTCTGCTGCTCCTCGCGGGCCGGCTCGGCGACCTCCTCGGCCGTAAGAACCTGTTCGTCGTCGGCGTCGTCGTCTTCACGGGTGCCTCGCTGTGGTGCGGCGCCGCCACCAGCCAGGGCATGCTGATCGCGGCCCGGTTCGTCCAGGGCGCCGGCGGCGCGATCTCCTCCGCGGTGATCCTGGGCATGCTGGTGACGCTCTTCCCGGACCCGGCCGGCCAGGCCAAGGCCATCGGCATCTACAGCTTCGTCGGCTCCGGCGGCGCCGCCATCGGCCTGCTCGCGGGCGGTGCCCTCACCCAGGGCATCAACTGGAGCTGGATCTTCTACGTGAACGTGCCGATCGGCGTGATCGTCGTGATCGCCGGGATGAAGCTGCTCTCCAAGGACGAGCCGCAGGGTCTCGGCGCCGGTGTCGACTACCTCGGCTCGGTGCTGGTCACCGGCGCCCTGATGGTCGGTGTCTACACGATCCTCAAGGTCGAGGAGCACGGCTGGCTCTCGGGTCACACCCTGGGTCTCGGCGCCGTCGCCATCCTGCTGCTCGCCGCGTTCATCGGCCGCCAGGCCACCGCGAAGACGCCGCTGATGAGGCTGTCGATCCTGCGCGTGCCGAACCTGTCGGCCGCCAACGGCGTCCTCGCCCTGATGCTCGCGGGCATGTTCGGCCAGTTCTTCCTCGGCACGCTCTACCTCCAGCGCGTCCTCGGCTACGAGCCGCTGGAGATCGGCCTGTCGTTCCTGCCGCTGGCCGTGCTCATCGGTGTCCTGTCGATGACGGTCTCCCCCAAGCTGAACATGCGGTTCGGCCTCAAGGCGGTCCTGCTGCCGAGCCTGGCGTTCATCGCCGGCGGTCTGGCGCTGTTCGGCCGCGCCCCGGTCGGCGGCTCCTACGTCCAGGACGTGCTCCCGGCCCTGGTGCTGCTCGGTATCGGCGGCGGTCTGGCCTTCCCCGCCCTGGTGGGTCTCGCCATGTCGAACGCCCGCCCCGAGGACTCCGGTCTGGCCTCCGGCATCAACAACACGATGCAGCAGATCGGCGGCGCCGTCGGCCTCGCCATCCTCGCCACGCTCGCGGCGTCCCGTACCGACAAGGCCACCGAGGACGGCAAGGACCTGGTGCACGCCGTGACCGAGGGCTACCACCTCGCGTTCATGGTCTCCGCCGGGCTCGTCACCGCCGCGCTGGTGGTCGCCGCCGTCGTCATCCGCACCCCCAAGGCCCCGCAGGGCGGCGCCGTGGAGCCGGCCGACGAGCAGCAGGCGGTGCCAACCGTCATCGCGTAACCCCTGAGTTCGGGTCCGGACGGGACATCCCCCGCTCCTGGACGGAACCCGTTGCCGGCGGCATCCGCCGCCGGCGCCCATGGCGAAGCCCGGCAGTCGCTTGCCGGGCTTCGTCATGTCGTCGTTTCCGCTCGCGCCCGCGTCCACCGCCACGCTCCTTTCGCCCTTTCCCCTTTCCCCTTTCCTCTTTCCCCTTTTCTCCCCTCCCCTCTTCCTGCCGTTGCGCGGAAATGACCGGGGTGGGATAGGGGTGCCCCTGCCCCGCCACCCCCTCCTAGGCTCACAGCGAATGACAGGGAATTGTTCTGCCGCCACGGCGAACTCGTCCAGGAGGAATCATGCTGAGTCGACGGTCCATTCTCCGCGGTGGCGCGGGCGTGGCGCTCGCCACGACCGCCGCGGGAATCACCGCCAGGGCGGCGTACAGCGCCACCACCAGTGAGTGGGAGAAGCTGCGCCCGATGCTCCAGGGTGACGTGGTGCTGCCCACGGACACCGGCTACACCTACGCCAAGCAGGTCATCCTCGGGGAGTTCGACTCCCTCAACCCCGAGGGCATCGTCTACTGCGAGACCCCGGCGGACGTGGCCACGGCCATCAAGTTCGCCCGCAACAACGGCATCGCCACCCGGATCCGCAGCGGTGGCCACAACCTGGCCGGGTGGTCCACCACCAAGGGCATGATCCTGGACGTCGGCCGCATCAACCACGCCACGGTCGGCACCAGCACCGTCAAGGTCGGCCCCGGCGCCCAGGGCGTCGACGTCCTCACCAAGCTCAAGCCGCTCGGCAAGCAGGTCATCAGCGGCACCTGCCCGACCGTCTGCCCCGGCGGCTACCTCTCCGGTGGCGGCATCGGCCTGCAGACCCGCAAGTTCGGCATCGGCAGCGACCGGCTGGTCTCGGCCAAGCTGGTGCTCTCCGACGGCTCGCAGGTGCGCGCCAGCTCCTCGGAGAACGCCGACCTGTTCTGGGCGCTGCGCGGCGGCGGCGGCAACAACTTCGGTGTGGTCACCGAGTTCGAGGTGCGCCCGATCAACGCCCCGACCATGGTCTTCTACAACACCCTGTGGCCGTACGACAAGGCGCTCGAGGTCATCAACGCCTGGCAGGAGTGGCTCTACTTCGGCTCGGACAACCTGGGTTCGACGCTGAGCGTGTTCCTCGCCGACGGCGCCGCCGGCAACGTACCGATGGTCCAGATCACCGGTGGCTACCTCGGCCCGCAGGCGGAGCTGGAGACCGCCCTCAACGAGCTCGCCGCCGAGGCCGGCGCGACGCCCACGCTGCGCACCGTCCAGGACCTGCCGTACGCCGACGCCATGAAGCACGTGTACGGCTGCGAGCAGCTCACGGCGGAGCAGTGCCACCGCACCGGCTCCAACCCGGCCGCGCAGCTCCAGCGCGTCCCGTTCATGCGCGAGCTGACCCGGCTGCTCGACCGGCCCACCGGCCGCAAGGGCGTCGCCGACCTGCTGGCCGCGTTCGAGGCCGACCGCCGGCCCGGGCAGGCCCGCAACCTGTACTTCATGGCCCTGGGCGGTGTCTCCAAGCGGCCGTTCCGTACCGAGACCGCCTATGTCCACCGCGACGCCGAGTTCTTCGTGGCGATGGCGAGCATGGCGTTCAAGGAGCCGACCGCCGAGGAGGCCGCGGCCGCCATGGTGTGGCCGACCCGTGCCTTCTCCATCATCGACCCGCTCTCCAGCGGCGAGACGTACCTGAACTTCCCCAACGGGGAGCGGGACGACTGGCGCCGGGCGTACTACGCCGAGAACTACGACCGGCTGGTCGCGGTCAAGCGGCGCTACGACGCGCCGAACTTCTTCAACCACCCGCAGAGCATCGGCAGTTGACCGCCGCGAGAGGTGTGACCGAAGCCCGATGGGGCGCCCCCGAAGCGGGGGCGCCCCATCGGGCTTCGCGGTGCGTCGGGTCAGGCGGCGCCGTCGGAGACGCAGGACGGCACGGTGCGCCGGGCCGCGATGGTGTCCTGGTGGCGGCGCGCCCACTCGGTCAGCCCGGTCAGCGACTCGTAGAGCTCGCCGGCCATCTCCGTCGCCCGGTACTCGACCTTCGGCGGGACCGTGGCGTACACCGTGCGGTCCAGGAGGCCGTCCGCCTCCAGGTTGCGCAGGGTCAGGGTGAGCATGCGCCGGCTGATGCCGGGGAGCGAACGCTCCAGCTCGGTGAAGCGGACCGGCCCCTCCAGGGCGATGAGCAGGACTCCGATGCTCCATTTCCCGCTGACCCGGTTCAGTACGTCGAGCACCGTGCAGGCGTCGGCACGGTTGGGCACTCTGGTCATGGCGGCAGTGCTCGGCATAGGGAAAGCCTTTCTTCCGATTCCCGCATGGTCACACAACAGCCCCACTGTTACAAGAAATGCACTGAGGGGCTGAACTGCACCTATGCGGTTTCGGCCAAGGGGCGGCGCGGGAACAACCAACGGCCCCGAGCGGCCCGTTGGGCGCCGCTCGGGGCGGACTCGGGGCCGGTCGGGGCCTGGTGGCCCGGGCCGCGGTGACCTCGACGCGTCAGTCGTCCGACAGGACGAGGTCGCCGGTGACCGTGTCGGTGACGCGGATGGCGCTCATGGGGCACAGGTCCACCGCGTCGAGCAGACCCTCGTCCGGAGCGGCGTGCTCCGCCGTGGGCCGGGACTTGTTGCCTTCGAGGGTGAAGTGGGCCGGGAAGGCGCTGGCGCAGATGCCGGTGCCCATGCAGACCTTCCGGTCGACCTCGACCCGCCAGGCCGTCTCCGTCACACCGCTCACCACGTCACCTTGAGCTCGCGCACCCCGCGGGCGACGGACTCCATGCGCCAGGGGACCTCCTCGGCGGGGACGGCCAGGTGCAGGCCGGGCAGCCGGGTGACCAGGGCGCGCAGCGCGCTCTGGAGCTCCATGCGCGCGAGCGGGGCGCCCAGGCAGTGGTGCAGGCCGTGCCCGAAGGCGACGTGCGGGTTGCTCTCGCGGTGGAAGTCCAGCCGGTCCGGGTCGGGGAAGACCTCGGGGTCGCGGTTGGCCGCCGCGTAGTTGATCATCACGGCGTCGCCGGCCTTGATGGCACGGCCGCCGAGGACCATGTCCTCCTTGGCGATACGGGTGTTGTCTGAGGCGGGCGACAGCGGCGAGTACCGCAGCAGCTCCTCCACGGCACGGGGCACCAGGTCCGGGTCCGCGACCAGTTCCTCCCAGCGCTCGCGGTCCTCCAGGAGGGCGAAGATGTGGCTGCTGAGCTGGTTGGCGGTGGTCTTGTGGCCGGCCGCGAGCAGGGTGATGCCGAGCATCACCAGCTCCTCCTCGCCGAGCTGGTCGTCGCCCTCGCGCGCGGCGACGAGCGCGGAGAGCAGGTCGTCCCTCGGCTCGGCGCGGCGCTTGGCGAGCAGGTCGCCCATGTACCGCACCAGCTCGTCGAGGGCGGCGGACACCTCCTCCAGCGGGCGCTCCTCACCGGTGGTGAGCCAGACGTCGACCAGGCCGCGGAACGTCTGCTGGTCCTCCCTGGGCACGCCGAGGAGTTCGCAGATGACCGTGATCGGCAGCGGCCAGGCGACGTTCTCCGCGAGGTCGGCGCCCGGTCCGAGCGCGATGAACCGGTCGACCAGACCGGTGACGATCGACTCGACGTGCGGGCGCATCCGCTCGATGCGGCGGTTGGTGAACGCCTTGGCGACCAGCTTGCGCAGCCGGGTGTGCTCCGGCGGGTCGAGGGCCACGATGATGGGGTCCTCGAAGGCCTGGCGGCTGCGCGGCACGTCCTTGCCGATGGTGGCGGCCCGGCTGAAGCGCGGGTCGGCCATCACCGTCTTGGAGTCGTCGTAGCGGGTGGCGAGCCAGGCCTCGCCGCCGAACGGCATGGAGACCCGCTTGACCGGGCACTCCTGCCGGTACTCGGCGTACTTGGGGTGCATGTCGAGGCGCTCGTAGGGGCCGAACGGGTACGGCTCTGCCGTCTCTGCCGTCATCGGATGGAACCTTTCAGAGGGAGGTGCCCGGCGGTGCCGGAGTCGGTGCGGGGACCGGGCCCGGCTGCTGGGCCGGGACCGCGGGGATCGGCGTCCGGTCGCGGCGGCCGCGGCCGAAGCGGCGCATGACCGGCGTTTCCACGAACCGGTACAGCAGCCAGCCGGCGAGCAGGGTGGCCGCGAAGAGCAGCACCAGCAGCGCGGTGGCGGTGAGGAAGCCGTAGGTGTGGGTGTCGAACAGGTGCAGCCGGCCGTAGAAGATCGGGACGGCCTGGATCATGTAGAAGCCGAAGGAGACGGTGCCCAGCCACACCATCACCGGCCCGTTGAGCACGCCGCGCTCCCCGCGCAGGTCGGCCGAGGCGGCGGTGCAGATGATGGCGGCGATCGGCACGACCGTGGTGAGCGAGAAGTCGTACGGCGCCGGGACGTTCAGCGCCGCGGTGTAGCCGGCGGCGGCGAGCAGCAGCACCGGCACGGCTCCGACGCGCGGCCAGCGGCCCGCGGCGACGATCCGGGCGAGCAGCGCGCCCAGGACGAACTCGAAGAGCCGGGCGGGCGGGAAGAGGTACGCGAACCACATCTTGGTCATCGGCAGCGGCGCGAGCGGGAAGGACTGGCCGGAGGGGATCAGGTACTTCGCGACCAGCGCGACCGCGGCGATCCCCGCCACCATGCCGCCGGCCCACAGCCACAGCCGCCGGTCGGCGATCCGCGTGAGCGGCCCGATGATCAGCGGGAAGAGGAGGTAGAACAGCACCTCCGAACAGAGCGACCAGGCGGGCACGTTGACGCTGCTGCTGATGTCGGGGCGCCAGCTGTAGGAGTGCAGCAGGAACAGGTTCGGCAGCCAGGCGCGCATCGGTGTGAAGGCCCCGGCGTACAGCCACATGACCACGGCCCAGGCGACCAGGTGGTTGGGGAAGACCTTCACCAGCCGGCGGCGCAGGAAGGAGCCCGCGGAGTTCGTCTTCTTGCGGGACCAGGACCAGGTCAGGACGAATCCGCTGAGGACGAAGAAGAACGACACCCCCACGTACCCGGCCGGCTCGAAGAAGTCCGCCATCCCCCGCGCGATGTCGTCGTCCGCGTAGAAGTTCACCGGACCGGTGAGATCCAGCGGATTGTTGAGCAGCGACGCGTGGGCGAAGAAGACCAGCAGCGCCGCGAAGAACCGCAGTCCGGTCAGCGAGGGCAGGTCGTTGCGGCGACGGTTCTCGTCGTAATCCCGCTCGACCCCCGTGAACGGTCTCATGAAGCGGGCTCGGCGAGGGAATGGCGGATGGCCTCGACGGCGCCGTCCATTCCGGAGGCGAATTCCGGCGCGACGTCCGCCGGAAGCAGGTCGACGAGCCACAGCAGACGGCTGCCGCTCTCGCCCGGCGCGGGCGGCAGGATCTGCATCGAGGAGTGGTGGTGGACCAGCGGCCACGGCGACCGGCGCACGCTGTAGGCGACGCGGCGGCGCTCGTCGTCGACGGTCACGACGAGCTCTTCGATGATTCCGAACTCGCCCATGTCGATTTTGCGGACGTCACCGTCGACGGTGACGGGGCCGAGAAAGGGGATCAGCTTGTTGACCGCGCCGACATCAGCGAGGGCGGCCCATGCTGTCTTTTCGTCGGCGGCTACGGCGAATTCGCGAACAATCGATGTCATGCCAGCATGATGGAAGACCGCGATACCCCGCGCCCACCCCTCATCAACCCCTATTTCGGCTCGCTGTCAAGGGGGATGGCGGCCTCTTTGGACGGGCACGGAAAGGCCGATCCCTCCTGAACGCCGCATGCCGCCGTGTTCCGGGGAACACGGCGGCACGGCGCGCCCGGCCGCGGGCGGCCCTGCCGGGCCGGGGCGGCGCCCGGGCCCGGCGCGGGGCTCACCGCGCCGGGCCCGGGGGCTCTCAGGACAGGCCGAGCTCGCGCTCCGCCAGCTCGAACAGGTCGTCGTCGGAGACCGTCTCCAGATCGAGGACGTCCCCTCCGGCGGCGCGCCCCGCCTCCCAGCGGGCGAGCAGTCCGCGCAGCCGTCCGGTGACCTGCGCGTGGACCGCGTCGTCGGCGGCCCCGCCGCCGGCCAGCGCCCGCTCCAGCCGCTCCACCTCGTCGAGGAGGAGCGCCTCGGGCGCGGTGTCCCGCTCCGGCAGCACCATCCGGGCGAGCTCCGCGGCGAGTGCCCCGGGCGTCGGGAAGTCGAACACCAGCGTGGCCGAAAGCCGCACGCCGCTGGCGGCGGCGAGCCGGTTGCGCAGATCGACCGCTGCCAGCGAGTCGAAGCCGATGTCCTTGAACGCCTGGTCGGGGTTGACGGCCCCGGCCCCGGAGTGGCCGAGCGCGGCGGCGGCGGCCGTCCGCACCAGGTCCAGTACGGCGGCCTCCCGCTCGGCGGGCGACAGCGCCGCCAGCCGTTCGGCCAGACCGTGCTCCCCCGCGCTCGCGGAGCCGGCCGCCTGGCGCACCGGCCGGACCAGCGCCCGCAGCAGGGCCGGTACGGAACCGGTCCTGGCCCGTTCGCGGACGCCCGGCAGGTCGAGCGCCGCCGGCACCAGGAGCCCCTCGTCCAGGGTGAGCGCCCGGTCGAAGAGGGCGAGCCCGTCGTCCTGCGAGAGCTGCGGCAGGGCGCTGCGGCCGCGGCCGTCGGCGTTCAGATGGGCCGTCAGCTCGCTGTCGGTGTCCCACAGGCCCCAGGCCAGCGAGAGCGCCGGCAGGTCCTGTGCCCGGCGCAGCGCCGCGAGGCCGTCGAGGAAGGCGTTGGCCGCCGCGTAGTTGGCCTGCCCGGGGTTTCCGAGCACACCGGCCGCCGAGGAGAACGTCACGAAGGCCGCGAGGTCCAGGCGCTGGGTGAGCTCGTGCAGATGCCAGGCGCCGTCCGCCTTGGGCGCGAGGACGTTGTCGAGGCGCGCGGCGTCGAGCGCCGTCACCACGCCGTCGTCCACGGTGCCCGCGGCGTGCACCACGGCCGTCAGGGGGTGCTCCGGCGGGATCGCGTCGAGCACCTCGGTGAGGGCCGCCCGGTCGGCGGCGTCGGCCGTGGCGATCGTCACCCGCGCGCCCAGGGCCCGCAGGTCGTCCTGGAGCGCCGCGGCCCCGTCGGCCTGCGGACCGCGCCGGCTCACCAGGAGCAGCCTGCGCGCCCCGTGGTGGGTGACCAGGCGCCGGGCGACCAATCCGCCCAGGGTGCCGGTGCCGCCGGTGACGAGGACGGTGCCCTCCGGATCCAGCGCACGGGCCGTGCCCGCGCCCGCCGGCTCGCCCGGGGCGACCCGGTCCAGCCTCGGCACCAGGACCCGGCCGCCGCGCACCGCGCTCTGCGGCTCGCCGCTGTGGAGCACGGCGGGCAGCGCGGCGAGCGCGGTCTCGTCGTCGATGTCGAGCAGTGTGACCCGTCCCGGGTGCTCCGACTGCGCGGTGCGCACCAGGCCCCACACCGCGGCCGCGGCCGGGTCGCAGGACTCCTCGCTCCCCGCCGCCGGGACCGCGCGCCGGGTGACCACCACCAGCGTGCCCTCCTCCAGGCGGGGCTCGGCGAGCCACCCTTGCAGGAGGCCGAGGACCCGGCCGGTGAGCGCACGGGTGCGCGCCGGGGTGTCGCCGACTCCGCCGTCGACCGCCCCGAGCAGCACCGCGTCCATCGGGGCGGTGCCCGCCTCGATGGCGTCGGCGAGGGCGGTGGCGTCGGCGTACGCGGCGTTGGGCGCGGCCACGGGTCCGGCGTCGCCGCCGAGGACGGCCCAGGTCGTCTGCGACCGGGGCGCCTGCGTCTGCACCGGCTGCCACACCACTCGGAACAGGTGGTCGCCGGTGGTGTCGGCGGCGGCGCCGAGACGCGCGGCCGGCATGCGGCGCAGCACCAGGGAGCCGACCGTGAGGACCGGCGCGCCGGTGGGGTCGGTGGCCTCCAGGGAGAAGGCCTCCGTCCCGGCGGGGACGATCCGTACCCGCAGCGCGGTGGCGCCGGAGGCGTGCAGGGTGACGTCGTTCCAGGCGAACGGCAGGGCCACCGTGCGCTCTCCGTCCGCGCCGGGGGCGTCGTCCGCCCAGGCGAGGTCGGCGGCGTGGAGCGCGGCGTCGAAGAGCGCGGGGTGCAGCCCGAACCGGGTGCCTTCCGCGGCCAGTTCGGCGGGCAGCTCGACCTCGGCGAGGATCTCCTCATCGCGGGTCCACACCGACTTCAGGCCCTGGAACGCGGGCCCGTAGGCGAAGCCCTGCCCGGCCTTGGCGGCGTAGAAACCGCCGATGTCGCGCCGTTCGGCCCCGGCCGGCGGCCAGGCGGCGAGCGGGGCGCCCGGCTCAGCGGGCCGGTCGGTGACGGTGCCCTGGGCGTGCCGGGTCCACGGCGCGCCCGCCGGGGCGTCGGCGGCCCGCGAGTGGATGCTCACCGGGCGTCCGGCGCCGTCGCCGGAGCCGACGACGACCTGCACCTGGAGGGCGTCTTCGGCGGGCAGCACCAGCGGTGCCTCCAGGACGAGTTCGGCGAGGTGGCAGGAGCCGACCTCGTCGCCGGCCCGGACCGCCATCTCCACCAGCGCGGCCCCCGGCACCAGGACGGTGCCGGACACCTCGTGGTCGGCGAGCCAGGCGTGGCCGCGCGCGGAGAGCCGCGCGGTGAGCACGACCCCGCCGCCGTCGGCCATGTCGAGGCCGCCGCCGAGCAGCGGGTGCGAGGTGGCGCGCAGCCCGGGGGCGGCGCCGCCGGTCGCGGCGGCCGTCTCCGGCCAGTACCGCTGCCGCTGGAACGCGTAGCCCGGCAGGTCGACGCGGTGCGCGCCGAGGCCCTCGAAGGCGGCGGTCCAGTCGACGGCGGCGCCGCGGACGTACGCCTCGGCGAGCGCGGTGAGCAGGGTCGTGGCCTCGTCGCGCCCGCGCCGCAGCAGGGCGGCGGCAGCGGCCCCGTCGGCGGGGTCCGCGTCCTGCCCGGCGAGCGACTCGCGCACCATCGCGGTGAGCACCGCGTCCGGGCCGAGCTCCAGGTAGGTGCCGGTGCCCAGGGCGTCCAGGGTCCGCACCACATCGTGGAAACGGACCGCGGCGCGGACATGGCCGACCCAGTACTCGGGCGAGCACAGCTCCTCGGGCGCCAGGAGCGCGCCGGTGACGCCGGACACCACGGGGATCTCCGGCTCGTGGTAGGTCAGCCGCCCGGCCACGGAGCGGAACTCCTCCAGCATCGGCTCCATGAGCGGGGAGTGGAAGGCGTGGCTGACCCGCAGCCGCTTGGTCTTCAGACCGCGCTCCGCGAGCACGTCGGCGATCCGGCCGGCCGCCTCGGCGTCACCTGAGATCACCACGGCCCCGGGCCCGTTGACGGCGGCGACGCCCACCAGGTGGCCGACGCCCTCCAGCAGCGGCAGGACGTCCGCCTCCGCCGCCTGGACGGCGATCATCGCGCCGCCCTCGGGCAGGGCCTGGATGAGCCGGCCGCGGGCCGCGACGAGGGCCGCCGCGTCGTCCAGGTCGAGCACGCCCGCCACATGGGCCGCCGCCAGCTCGCCGATGGAGTGCCCGGCGAGGTGGTCGGGGCGTACGCCCCACGTCCGGAGCAGCCGGAAGAGCGCGACCTCCACCGCGAAGAGCGCGGGCTGGGTGAACTCGGTGCGCGCGAGCAGCTCCGGGTCGCCCTCCATGACCACGTCCGCGAGGGGGCGCGGCAGCAGCGGGTCGAACGCGGCGCAGATCTCGTCGAACGCCGCCGCGAACGGCCGGAACCGCTCGTACAGTTCGCGTCCCATGCCGGGGCGCTGACTGCCCTGTCCGGTGAAGAGGAACGCGGTGCCGCCCGGCGCGGTGGAGCCGGTGACGGCGCCGGGGCCGCCGGCGGCCAGCGCGTCGAGCGCCGCCCGCAGGTCCTCGTGGCCGGCCGCGACGACCACGGCCCGGTGGTCGAGCCGGGCGCGTGTGGTCGCCAGTGAGTACGCCAGGTCGGCGACCGGCACCTCGGGGGCGTCGGCGACCCGCGCGGCGAGCCGGGCGGCCTGGGCGCGCAGGGCCGTCGCGGAGTGCGCGGAGAGCAGGACGGGGAGCGCCGGGGCGGCGTCCCCGGCCGGGGCGGCGGGGGTGGCGCCGGGCCCGGACGGGACCGGCTCGGCGGGGGCCTGTTCCAGGACGACGTGGGCGTTGGTGCCGCTCACGCCGAAGGAGGAGACGGCCGCGCGGCGCGGCTCGTCCGCCCCGACCGTCCACGGCCGGGCCTCCTGGAGGAGTTCGACGGCGCCGGACTCCCAGTCGATGTGCGGGGACGGGGTGTCGGCGTGGAGCGTCCTGGGCAGCAGCTCGTGCCGCATCGCCAGGACCATCTTGATCAGTCCGGCGACACCCGCGGCGCCCTGGGTGTGGCCGATGTTGGACTTGACCGAGCCGAGCCACAGCGGCTCGTCCGGGGTGCGGGCCCGGCCGTAGGTGGCGAGCAGCGCCTGCGCCTCGATGGGGTCGCCGAGCGCGGTGCCGGTGCCGTGCGCCTCGACGGCCTGGACGTCCGCGGCCGTCAGCCCGGCGTCGGCGAGGGCCTGCTGGATGACGTCCTGCTGGGCCGGGCCGTTGGGCGCGGTCAGCCCGTTGGACGCGCCGTCCTGGTTGACGGCGGTGCCCTTGACCAGGGCGAGCACCGGGTGGCCCCGGCGGCGTGCCTCGGAGAGCCGCTCGACGAGCAGCAGCCCCAGGCCCTCGGCCCACACGGTGCCGTCGGCCTCGGCGGCGAACGCCTTGACGCGGCCGTCGGCGGCGAGGCCGCGCTGGCGGGAGAACTCGATGAAGTTGTCCGGCGTCGCCATGACGGTGACCCCGCCGACGAGCGCCATGGAGCACTCGCGCTGGCGCAGCGAGCGCACCGCGAGGTGCAGCGCCACCAGCGAGGAGGAGCAGGCGGTGTCGACGGAGAGGGCGGGCCCGCGCAGCCCCAGGGTGTAGGCGAGGCGGCCGGAGGCGACGCTGCCGGAGATACCGGTCAGCCGGTAGCCCTCCAGCTCCGCCGGCGCCTGCTGGAGCCGCTGGGCGTAGTCGTGGTTGATGACGCCGGTGAAGACGCCGACGTCGCTGCCCTGAAGGGACGTCGGGTCGATCCCGGCGCCCTCGAAGGTCTCCCACGCCACTTCGAGGAGCAGCCGTTGCTGCGGGTCCATGGCGAGCGCCTCGCGCGGCGAGATGCCGAAGAACTCGGCGTCGAACGCGGCGGCGTCCAGGAACGCGCCCCGGTCGGTGTAGGAGGTGCCGGTGTGGTCCGGGTCGGGGTCGAAGAGCGCGTCGAGGTCCCAGCCGCGGTCGGCCGGGAAGCCGCCGATGACCTCGGTGCCGTCCTCCACCACCCGCCAGAACTCCTCGGGGGTGCCGACGCCGCCGGGGAACCGGCAGCCCATGGCGACGATCGCGATCGGGTCGTCGTCCGGGTCGGCGGGCGCCGCGGTCCGTACGGGCGCGGCCTCGGCGGTGCCGGTCAGCTCGCTCTCGATGTGCCGGGCGAGCGCCTGCGGGGTCGGGTGGTCGAAGGCGAGGGTCGCCGACAGCCGCAGTCCCGTGGCTGCCGTGAGCCGGTTGCGCAGCTCGACGGCGGTCAGCGAGTCGAACCCGGCGTCCTTGAACGCGCGTTCGGCGGCCACGTCGTCGGCGGAGCCGTGGCCCAGCACCTCGGCGGCCTGGGCCCGTACGAGTTCGAGCAGGGCCCGCGACCTGGCCTCCGGGGCGAGCCGGGTCAGGTGCGGCGCTGCCTGGTCGGCCGCCTTGCGGGCGGCCCGGCGCGCCGGGCGCACCAGCGAGCGCAGCAGGACGGGGACGTCCCCGTCGGGGGCCGTGCCGAGGTCGAGCGCCGCCGGCAGCAGCGCCGGGTCGGCGCCGCGCAGTGCCGCGTCGAGGAGCGCCATGCCCTCCTCGCTCGTCAGGGCCCGCATGCCGCCGCGCCGGGTGCGGGCGACGGCGGACTGGTCGAGGGCGGCGGTCATGCCGCTGGCCTGCGCCCACAGGCCCCAGGCGAGGGACACGGCGGGCAGTCCCGCGGCGTGCCGGCGGTGCGCCAGCGCGTCCAGGAACGCGTTGGCAGCCGCGTAGTTGCCCTGTCCCGCGTTGCCGAGGGTGCCCGCGGCCGAGGAGAACATCACGAACGCCGCGAGGTCGGTGCCCCGGGTCAGCTCGTCGAGGTGGAGCGCTCCGTCGGCCTTGGGCCGCAGCACGGTGTCGAAGCGCTCGCGGGTGAGGGCGGTGACGACGCCGTCGTCGACCACGCCCGCGGTGTGCACGACACCGGTCAGCGGGTGCGCGGCGGGAACGGCGGCGAGCAGTTCGCGCACCTGCTCGCGGTCCGCCACGTCGCACGCCGCGACCGTCACCTCGGCACCCGCCCCGGTGAGTTCGGCGACCAGTTCGGCCGCGCCCGGGGTGTCCGCGCCGCGCCTGCCGGTGAGCAGCAGACGGCGTACCCCGTGCTCGGCGACGAGATGACGGGCGACGAGACCGCCGAGGGTGCCGGTGCCGCCGGTGATGAGCACCGTGCCGTCCGGGTCGAGCGGCCGCGGCACGGTGAGGACCACCTTGCCGGTGTGCCGGGCCTGGCCGAGGCTGCGGAACGCGGTCGGGGCGCGCCGCACGTCGTACGCCGTGATCCGCGGCAGCGACAGCGCGCCGCTCTCGAAGAGCGCGATCAGCTCGGTGAGCATCCGGCGGATGCGGCTGGGGCCGGCGTCGCGGATGTCGTACACCTGGTAGCGGACCCCCGGGTGGGTGCCGGAGACCTCCTCGGCGGTTCGGACGTCGGTCTTGCCGAGCTCCAGGAACCGGCCGCCGGGCGCCAGCAGTTCCAGCGAGCGGTCGGTGAGTTCACCGGCCAGCGAGTTGAGGACGACGTCGACGCCCCGGCCGCCGGAGGCGGTGCGGAAGTGGTCGGCGAAGTCCGCGTCGCGGGAGGACGCCAGGTGGGCGTCGTCGAAGCCCTGGGCGCGCAGCGCGGGCCACTTGCCGGGGCTGGCGGTGCCGTAGACCTCGGCGCCGAAGTGCCGGGCGAGCTGGACCGCGGCCGTGCCCACGCCACCGGCGGCGGCGTGCACCAGGACGGACTCCCCCGGCGCCAGCCGCGCCAGGTCGCTCAGGCCGTAGTACGCGGTGAGGTAGGCGACCGGCACCGCGGCGGCCTGCTCGAAGGACCAGTGGGCGGGGACGCGGGCGAGCATCCGGTGGTCGGTGAGGGCGACGGGGCCGAAGCCGCCGAAGTCGTCGGTCAGACCCATCACGCGGTCACCGGGCCCGAGGTCCGTGACGCCGGGGCCGACGGCCAGGACCTCACCGGCGATCTCGCCGCCGAGGCCGGTCTGGCCGGGCGCCATGCCCAGCGCCACCAGGACGTCGCGGAAGTTGACGCCGCAGGCGCGGACCGCGACCCGCACCTGGCCCGCCGCGAGCGGCGCGTCCGGGTCGGGCCCCGCGACGAGGGCCAGGTCGCTCAGGGAGCCGGTGTCCGCGGTGGCCGCCAGACGCCAGGTGGGGGCGCCGGACGGGACCGCGAGCGGCGCCTCGGTGGCGAGGCGGGCGAGCCGCGGCACGCTCACCTCGCCCGCGCGGACGGCCAGTTGGGGCTCTGCGGTGGCCAGGGCCGCCGCGAGCAGCCCGGCGGGGACGTCGTCGCCGGTGTCCGCCACGACGAAGCGTCCGGGGTGCTCGGACTGCGCGGCGCGCAGCAGCCCCCAGACGGCTCCGGCGGCCGGGTCGGTGACCTCGTCGGCACTGTGCACGGCGACCGCGCCCCGGGTGAGGACCACCAGGCGGGCGGTCTCCGGGACGTCCCGGTCGAGCCAGTCGCGCAGCAGGTCCAGGACGCGGCCGGTGGCGTCGCGCACGGCCTCCGCGTCGTCGGCGCCGGACGCGGGCAGCCGGGCGAGGAGCACCCCGGGGGTGTCCGGGCCGCTCAGCCAGGCGTCCAGGTCGTCATGGACCGGCCAGGGGGCGTCCGGCAGGGGTGCGCCGAGCCGGAGTTCGGCGATGCCGTCGTGGGCGGCGCCGCCCGGCAGGGGCAGCGGCTTCCAGTCGGTACGGAAGAGCAGGTCCGCCGAGGTGTCCCGGTCACCGCCCAGCTTCTCCGCGGCGACCGGGCGCAGCGTGAGCGCGCCGAGGGTGGCGACGGGGCTGCCCGAGGGGTCGGCGAGGTCGACCCGGGTGCCGCCGCCGGGCGCGGGGGCGATCCGGACCCGCAGCGCGGTCGCGCCGGTCGCGTGGAGCGCCACGCGGGCGAAGGCGAACGGCAGCCGGGGCGCGGCGCCGGGCGCCTCGGTGGCCTTGTCGGAGTGGAGGGCAGCGTCGAACAGGGCGGGGTGCAGGCCGAACCGCTCGGCCTCGGACGCCTTGTCGTCGGGCAGCGCCACCTCGGCGTACCGGACGTCGCCGTCGGTCCAGGCGGCGCGCAGCCCCTGGAAGGCCGGGCCGTAGCCGAAGGCCTCGGCCACCTGGCGCTCGTAGAAGCCGTCGGTGTCCACGGAGACGGCACCGGCGGGCGGCCACTCGGCCGGGAACGGCGTCCCGGCGCCGTCGCTCTCCTCGTCGGCGAGGAAGCCGGAGGCGTGCAGGGTCCACGGCGCGAGCAGGGACGCCTCGTCGGGGCGCGCGTGGACGGTGACCGGGCGGCGGCCAGTGGTGTCGGGGGCCGAGACGGTGATCCGGACCTGGAGGGCGGACCGCTCGGGCAGGACCAGGGGCGCCTCCATGACCAGTTCGTCGACGAGCGGCGTGCCGGCCTCGTCACCGGCGCGGAGCACCATGTCGAGCACGGCGGTGCCCGGCACCACGGCGTGGCCGGAGACGCGGTGCTCGCCCAGCCACGGGTGCGTGGCGAGCGAGAGGCGGCCGGTGCCGACCACCTTGTCCTCGTCGGGGACGGCGACCACGGCAGCGACCAGCGGGTGGTCGACGGCCGCGAGACCGGCCGCGGCGACGTCGGCGGCGCCGCCGTCGGAGGCGGGCAGCCAGTAGCGGCGGCGCTGGAAGGCGTAGGTGGGCAGCGGTACGGTGCGCGCGCCCGCTTCCGTCAGGGGCCCGGCCCAGTCCACCGTGACGCCGCGCACGTGCAGCTGCGCGAGGGCGGTGGTCAGGGAGCGCGGCTCGGGCTTGTCGCGGCGCAGCACGGCGAGGGCCGCGACGGCGCCGTCGCCGTCGTCGCCCAGGCAGTCCTGGACCATCGCCGTGAGGACCCCGGTGGGGCCGAGTTCGACGAAGGTGCGGGCGCCCTCGGCGTACAGGGTGCGTACGGCGTCGGCGAAGCGGACCGTCCCGCGGACGTGCCGGACCCAGTACTCGGGGCGGGTCAGCTCGCCGGGGGCGACGAGCCGGCCGGTGAGGTCGGAGACGAGGGGGATGGCCGGTTCGGCGTACGCGATGCTCTCGGCGACGGCCCGGAAGTCCTCCAGCATCGGCTCCATGAGCGGCGAGTGGAAGGCGTGGCTGACGCGCAGCCGCTTGGTCTTGTGGCCGCGCCGCTCCAGTTCGGCGGCGATGGTCGTGACGTCGGGCTCGGCGCCGGAGACCACCACGGCCCGGGGGCCGTTGACGGCGGCGAGGCTCACCCGGTCGGTAAGCAGCCCGGTGACCTCCTCCTCGGTGGCCTGTACGGCGACCATGGCACCCGTGGCGGGCAGCGCCTGCATCAGCCGGCCGCGCGCGGCGACGAGCCGCGCGGCGTCGCCGAGGGACCAGACCCCGGCGGCATGGGCGGCGGCGAGTTCGCCGATGGAGTGCCCGGAGAGCAGGGCGGGCTCGACGCCGCGCGACGCGAGGAGCCGGAAGAGCGCGACCTCGACGGCGAAGAGCGCGGGCTGGGTGTACTCGGTGCGGTCGAGCAGTCCGGCGTCGTCGCCGAAGACCACCTCGCGCAGCGGACGGCCCGTCAGATGCGGGTCGAGAGCGGCGCACACCTCGTCGAAGGCCTCGCGGAAGACGGGTTCGCCCGCGTGGAGTTCGCGGGCCATGCCCAGGCGCTGGCTGCCCTGTCCGGAGAAGACGAACGCGGTACGGCCCGGGGCGACCGCGCCGGTGACGGCGTCGGCGGTGGGGCGGCCCCCGGCCAGTGCGCGGGCCGCCTCGACGGCCGCCGTACGGTCCTCGGCGAGGAGCACGGCACGGTGGTCGAGGGCGGCGCGGCCGGTGACCAGCGAGAGGGCGATGTCGGCGCCCGACTGGTCCGGGTGCGCGGCGGCGTGGTCGGCCAGCCGGGCCGCCTGGGCGGCGAGGGCCTGCGCGGTCTTCGCCGACAGCGGCCAGGCCACGGGGCCCGGCGCATCGGGCGCGGTCCCGGCGGTGGCGGGCGCCTCCTCGTCGGCCTGCTCCAGGATGACGTGGGCGTTGGTGCCGCTGACACCGAACGAGGACACGGCGGCCCGGCGCGGACGGCCGGTCTCCGGCCAGGGCCGGGCCTCGTCCAGCAGGGCGACGGCGCCGCGCGACCAGTCGACCTTGGTGGACGGCCGGTCGATGTGGAGGGTCTTGGGCAGGACGCCGTGGCGCAGCGCGAGGACCGTCTTGATGACACCGGCGACACCGGCGGCGGCCTGGGTGTGGCCGATGTTCGACTTGAGCGAGCCCAGCCAGAGCGGCCGGTCGCCCGGCCGGTCCCGGCCGTAGGTGGCGAGCACCGCGCCGGCCTCGATGGGGTCGCCGAGGGTGGTGCCGGTGCCGTGCGCCTCGACGGCGTCGACGTCGGCGGGGGTGAGCCGGGCCTGGGCGAGCGCCTGGCGGATCACGCGCTCCTGGGCGGGGCCGCTGGGGGCGGTGAGGCCGTTGGAGGCGCCGTCCTGGTTGACGGCGGAGCCGCGCAGCACGGCGAGGACCTGGTGGCCGTTGCGCCGGGCGTCCTCGAGGCGTTCGAGCAGGACCAGGGCGACGCCCTCGGACCAGCTGGTGCCGTCGGCGGAGTCCGCGAACGCCTTGCTGCGGCCGTCGGCGGCGAGGCCCCGCTGGCGGGAGAACTCCACGAACGGCGACGGCTTCGCCATCACGGCGACACCGCCCGCCATGGCCATGGACGCCTCGCCCTCGCGCAGCGCGCGGGCCGCCAGGTGCAGTGCCACCAGCGAGGAGGAGCAGGCGGTGTCGACGGTGACGGCGGGGCCGCGCAGACCGAGCGTGTAGGAGATGCGGCCGGTGGCGACGCTGCCCGCGGCGCCGATGCCGAGGTAGCCCTCGATGTCCTGCGGGGCGCGGCGCAGATGGGACGCGTAGTCGTGGTACATCAGACCGGCGAAGACGCCCACGTCCTTGCCGTGGAGCGAGTCGGGGGCGATGCCGGCGCCTTCGAGGAGCTCCCAGGAGGTCTCCAGGAGCAGCCGCTGCTGCGGGTCCATGGCGAGCGCCTCGCGCGGGGAGATGCCGAAGAGCTCGGCGTCGAACTCGCCCGCGTCGTAGAGGAATCCGCCGGCGCGCGCGTACGAGGTGCCGCGGGCGGCGGGGTCGTCGGAGAACAGTTCGCCCAGGTCCCAGCTGCGGTCCTCGGGGAAGGGGCTGATGGCGTCGACGCCGTCCTCGACCAGGCGCCACAGGTCGGCCGGTGAGGTCACGCCGCCCGGGAGGCGGCAGGCCATGCCGACGATCGCGATGGCGTCGTCCTCGGAGGGCGCGGCGGGCTCGGGCACGGCCGCGGCCACCGGCTGCTCCTGCCACAGCTCGGCCTTGAGGTAGGCGGCGAGGGCCGCGGGGGTGGGGTGGTCGAAGGCGACGGTCACCGCGAGCGGCACGCCGGTCGCGGTGATGAGGGCGCCGCGCAGGGAGACCGCGTCGAGGCTGCTGAAGCCGAGGTCCTTGAAGGCGCGGTCGGCGGCGACGTCGGGCGCGCCTGCGAGTCCGCGCACCCGCGCCGCCTCGGCCCGGACCAGTTCGGTCAGGGCGTGCAGCCGGGCCGGGTCGGGCAGCGGGTCGAGCAGGTCGCGCAGCACGGTCGCGGCGGCGTCGGAGTTCTGGGCCGCCGTGCCCGCGTCGGTGTCGATGAGCGCGCGCAGCAGGACCGGCGCGGAGCCGGAGCGGGCCGCGTCCGCGTCGACGCGCAGCACCGCGAGGTACGGCTGGGCGGTGCCGCGGGCCGCGTCCCACATGGCGAGCGCCGTCTGGGCGGGCAGGGCGGTGCCCGGCTCCCAGACGAGGGTCTGGGCGGGCAGGCCGTGCGCGTGGCGCAGCCGGGCGAGGCCCTCCAGGAACGCGGCGTGCGCCGCCTGCGCTGCGCGGTCGGCGGACTCCAGGACCGCGGCGGCGGAGGTGAGCAGGACGAACGCGGACACGTCGGTGTCGCGGGTGAGTTCGTGCAGGTTCCAGGCGCCCTGGAGGGCGGCGTCGGGGTGCCCGCCGGGGGAGGCGGGGGCGGCGCCGACGGTGTGGAGGATCTGCGCCGGGGAGGTGGTCAGCGAGCCGAGCACCTTGGCGAGGGCGCGGCGGTCGGCCGGGTCCCCGGCGAGCAGGCGCACCTTGGCGCCCTGCTCGGCGAGGTGCGCCTTGAGGGCGGCGGCCCGCTCGTCGCCGCGGCCGTGCGGGCTGAGCAGGACGAGGTCGCGCACGCCGTGCGCGGCGACGAGATGCCGGGTGAGGGTGGCGGCGACGTCGGTGTGGGCGCCGGTGACCAGGACCGGTCCGGCCGGGCGCGGGGCGTCGGGGTCGCTGTCGCCCGCGGGCACCCGCGTCAGGCGCGGCCGGAGCGCGACGGAGGGCCGCACGGCCAGGCGGGGTTCGTCCGAGGCAAGGGCGGCGGCGAGGAAGCTGTCGGCGCCGGCGCCGAGGTCGGCGACGGTGAGCCGGTCGCCGTGGCGCTCCCGGGCGCCCGCGGCCCAGCCCCACACGGCGGCCTGGGCCGGGTCGACGGCCGGGTCCTCGGCGGAGACGGCGACGGCGGCGCGGGTCACCACGGTCACGCGGCCCCCGGCGGTGCGCGGGTCGCCGGCCCAGTCGTCGGTCTGCTCGTGGAGCCGGGCGACGAGCGCGTGGGCGGCGGTGACGGGGTCGTCGCCGGGCTCGCCGGGCGCGTCGGCGACGGCGAGCAGGGTGACCTCGGGCAGCGGGGCGCCGCCCGCGACCGCGCGCCGTACGGCGTCCAGGTCGGCGTGGACGGTCGTCTCGGCGTCCTCGGGCAGGGCGGCGGCGAGGGCCCGCGCGCCCGGTCCGGCGACGGCGTAGCGGCGCGGCGCGGGCGTGTCCCGTGCCGCGAGGGGCAGCGGGAACCAGTCGAGGCGCAGCAGGGAGTCGTAGTGGCCGGTGCCGACGGCCCGCAGCCGGGCGGGCGCGGCGGCCAGCCGATGGCGGGTGATCTTGCCGGAGGCGGTGCGCGGGACGCTGTCGATCTCGTACAGCTCCTCGGGGACCTTGTACGAGGACAGCCGCGCCCGGCACTCGGCGAGCAGTGCCTGCGGGTCGAAGCCCTCGGGGCCTGCCACGAGGAAGGCGACCGGGACCTCGCCGAGGACGTCGTGCGGCTTGGCGGCGACCACGACGTCGGCGACGCCGGGCAGGCCCCGCAGGACCTCCTCGACCTCGCCGGGGTGGATGTTCTCGCCGCCGCGGATGATGAGTTCCTTGATGCGGCCGGTCACCGTGAAGTACCCGGCGTCGTCGCGGCGGGCGAGGTCGCCGGTGCGGTACCAGCCGTCGCGCATGACCTCGGCGGTGGCCTCGGGCCGGTTGTGGTAGCCGAGCATCACGTTGGGGCCGCGCACCCACACCTCGCCCTCGGCTCCGTCGGGTACGTCGAAGCCGGTCTCCGGGTCGACCAGGCGCACGCCGAGGCCGGGGACGGGCAGGCCGCACGAGCCCTCGACCCGCTTGCCGGTGGGCCAGTTGATGGTGATGGAGCCGCAGGTCTCGGTCGAGCCGTAGGCGTCGATGAGGGGCGCGCCGAACGCCTCCTCGAAGGAGCGGCGCAGCTCCGCCGTGGTGACCGCGCCGCCGACGAGGCACATGCGCAGTTCGGGGGCGGTGAAGCCGGACCTGCGGGCGGCGCGGACCAGGTAGTGGTACATGGTCGGCACGCCGGCGAGGAAGGTGGCGGACTCCTCCGTCAGGGCGTCGAGCACGTCGTCGGCCTCGAAGCCGTCGACGATGCGGGCGCTGGCGCCGACGGAGGTGACGGCGAGGACGCAGAAGATGTGGGCCAGGCTGTGGAAGAGCGGCAGCGGCCACACCACGCGGTCCTCGGCGGTGAGGCCGGTGACCGGGATGTATCCGGCGGCCACCGACCACAGGCAGTTGCGCTGGGTGGAGAGCACGCCCTTGGGGCGGCCGGTGGTCCCGGAGGTGTAGAGCATCCAGGCGGGCTCGTCGAGGCCGAGGTCGTCGCGGGCCGGGAACTCCGGCTCGTCCGTGACCAGTCGGGTGAAGGAGAGCGTCCCCTCGGGGGCGCGGCCGGGCGCGTCGCCGACGAGGACCACGGTCATCCCGGGCCGCTCGCGCAGCACTTCGCGCAGGCGGGCGTGGTGGGTGTGGTCGGTGAGCAGGACGCGGGCACCGCTGTCGTCGAGCTGGTAGGCCAGTTCGGCCTCGGTGGCGCGGGGGTTGAGCGGGACGCCGATCCCGTTGGCCCGGGTGATCGCCAGATAGCTCTCGGCGCTCTCCACGCGGTTGCCGAGGAGGATGGCCGCGCGGTCGCCCGGCTGGAGCCGGTGGGCGGCGAGGTGCCCGGCGAGCCGGCCGGTCCGGACGTACAGGTCCCGGTAGGAGACCGCGCGGCGGGCGTCGCGGTAAGCGATCTTGTCCCCGTACTGCTCGGCATGAGCGCGCAGTCGTTCCGGTAGCGGCCGGATCAGGTCGGTTCGGAGCATGGTCACCACATCTCTTGTTCGCAAATGGTCCCGGCGTCCCGTCAGTCTCATCGCGCGGCCCCGTCGCTCACCCCCTGTCCGTCCCCCTATGGCCTCCCTGACTTGGGCGCCGGAACGGGGCCCCGCCCCGCCTCCCGGCAGAGGATCCGGGAGGTGGGACGGGGACGGCGACGCGTCCCCGCACGCATCCGGAAAGGGTTCATATGACGACCGGTACGCACCGGACCATCA
This sequence comes from Streptomyces sp. NPDC005878, assembly GCF_040629815.1. Taxonomy (NCBI): domain Bacteria; kingdom Bacillati; phylum Actinomycetota; class Actinomycetes; order Kitasatosporales; family Streptomycetaceae; genus Streptomyces; species Streptomyces sp. NPDC005878. The sequence goes on along the minus strand of NZ_JBEXWK010000006.1, from coordinate 75,134 downwards.
CGGTCGACCTGGAGGACCGTTCGTACGACGTCACCATCGGGCCGGGCGTACGGCACCTGCTGCCCGAGGCGGTGGCGCGCACCGGGGCACGGCGGGTGGTCGTGGTCTCCGCACGGCCGCCGGAGTGGGTGCCGGACCCCGGCGTGCCCTCGCTGTTCGTGCCGGCCCGGGACGGCGAACACGACAAGACGCTGGCCACGGTGGAGCGGCTGTGCAGCCGGTTCGCCGAGTTCGGGCTGACGCGGTCGGACGCGGTGGTGTCCGTCGGCGGCGGTACCACCACCGACTCGGTGGGCCTGGCGGCGGCCCTGTTCCACCGCGGCGTTCCCGTGGTGCACCTGCCGACATCGCTGCTCGCGCAGGTGGACGCCAGCGTGGGCGGCAAGACGGCGGTCAACCTGCCCCAGGGCAAGAACCTGGTGGGCACCTACTGGCAGCCGAGCGCCGTCCTGTGCGACACGGACTACCTCAGCACGCTGCCGGAGCGCGAACTGACCGGCGGGTACGGCGAGATCGCCCGCTGCTTCTTCATCGGCGCGGGCGATCTGCGCGGGCTGCCGCTGCACGAGCAGATCGCGGCCAGCGTGGCGCGCAAGGCGCAGATCGTGGCCCTCGACGAGCGGGACACCGGCCACCGCCATCTGCTCAACTACGGCCACACGCTGGGCCACGCGCTGGAGCGGGCGACGGACTTCGCGCTCTCGCACGGCGAGTCGGTGGCCATCGGCACGGTCTTCGCGGGCCGGCTGGCCGGGGCGCTCGGCCGGATCCCCGCGAGCCGGGTCGCCGAACACCTGGACGTGGTACGCCACTTCGGGCTGCCCACCGCGCTGCCGCCCGAGGTCGACGTGGACGGTCTCGTCGCCCTGATGGCGCTCGACAAGAAGGCCACGCACGGCCTGACGTTCGTCCTCGACGGGCCCGGCGGAGCCGAGCTCGTCCCCGATGTTCCCCGGCACGTGGTCGCCGAGACGCTGACCGCGATGGACCGGGCCCCCCGTACCTCCCCGACCGGCGAAAGGGCCGACCATGCCTGAACTGCTGCTGCTCAACGGACCGAACCTGGGCATCCTGGGCCGGCGCGAGCCGGAGATCTACGGCACCGACACGCTCGCCGACATCGAGAAGGCGGTGGCCGACGAGGTCGCCGAGCGCGGCTGGACGGTCACCTCGTTCCAGAGCGACGTCGAGGGCGAGCTCATCGGCCGTATCCACGGCTCGTACGACACCGTGGGCGCGATCGTGAACCCGGGCGCCCTGATGATCACGGGCTGGCCGCTGCGGGACGCCCTGGCCAGCTATCCGCGGCCGTGGATGGAGGTGCACCTGTCCAACGTGTGGGCGCGCGAGTCGTTCCGGCACGAGTCGGTGATCGCCCCGCTGGCGTCCGGGATCATCGTCGGGCTCGGGGCCTACGGCTACCGCCTCGCGGCCCGGGCGCTGCTCGCCAAGGTCCCGCACTGACCGCGTCCGGGACCGCCGGCCCGGCGGGGGTGTCAGCCCTGCCGGGCCAGCAGCAGTGCGCCGTGGAGCGAGGAGAGGCCGCCGAGGCCGGCCGCCGCCACGCGCGGCGGGCGGACCCCGGGCCGGACCAGCGCGGCCACGGACCGGGCGGTCTCCTCGACCACCGCGGGGATCGCCGCGGCGAACCCGCCGCCGATCACTGCGGTGCCGGTGTGCAGCGCCTCGCCGAGCGAGACCACCGCCAGCGCCAGCGCCTCGCCGGTCGCGGCGACCGTCTCCCGCGCCCAGGGTTCGCCCGCCTCGACGGCCGCCCGCAGCTCGGCGAACTCCACCGCGCGGCCGCGCAGTCGGGCCGCCCTGCGCAGCGTGGCCGGGCCGGAGGCGAAGGCCTGGAGGCAGCCGCGCCGGCCGCAGTCGCACAGCGGCCCGGACCGGTCGACGACCATGTGGCCCAGCTCGCTCGAGCCCCGGGCCGGTCCCGGACAGGGCCGCCCGTCGAGGACCAGGCCGCCGCCGACGCCGGTGCCGACCCCGAGGTAGACCAGGTCGCGGCTGCCCGCGTGCGCGGCCTCGGCGAGCGCGGCCAGGTCGCCGTCGTCCCCGATCTCCAATCGCGCCCCGGGCAGCAGCGCGCGCAGCCGTGCCCCGAGGTCAAGCCCCCGCCAGGACGGCCTGTTGGGCCAGGCGGTGACGTGCTGCCGCTCGTCGAGCGTCACGGGTACGGCGACGCCCGCCGCGGCGAGGGGCTCCCGCTCCCCGGCGAGGAACTCCTGGACGTGCCGGGCCAGCGCCGCCATGTCCTCGGCGGCGGTGGCCTGGGGGTGCCAGGGGAAGGAGTCCTGCGCCGGGGGCCGTCCGGCCCCCTCCAGGCGCAGCGCGACCTTGGTGCCGCCCACGTCGATGCCCAGGTACGTACGGTCTGCCGGGTTTTCGATCACAGCCGGGAGCCTAGGCCGTCACGGAACGGAGCCACCCATTCCGTGGTCATGGACCGCCAATCGCCGGGCACTGTGACCGACTTCATAGAAGTTGACACTCTGTCAACGTCCGGTGGAGGGGTGCTCCCATTTCCCCGGCCTGGTCCAGACCTGTCATCACGCTGGGTGTCCCGACCTCGCCTTCCCCCGGCCCCCCGCCCCAGTAATCCGGCTTGACCAGGCAAAACGAGCTACGAAGAATGCCGGTGCCGCTCAGCGGCCGAACCCCTCCCCCTACCCCCGCTCCCCCGCTCCCCACTTCCCCGTCGTGAATTGAGGGCCGTGCGCATGCAGTTCAACCTCCTCGGACCGCTCACCGTGGTCCACCAGGGGCAGACGGTGCTGATCCGCGGCCTCAAACAGCGGGCCGCGCTGGGGATCCTGCTGCTGCACGCCAACAGGACGGTGGCCACCAGCCGCCTGCTGACCGCCCTGTGGGGCGACGACGTCCCGCCCACCGCGCGCAAGGGGCTGCAGAACGTGGTGGCCGGTCTGCGCCGGGCCCTGCACTCGGCCACGGACACCTCGGTGGCCCTGGAGACCCGGCCGCACGGATACGTGCTGCGCGTGCCCGAGCAGGACATCGACTGGTGCCGCCACCAGGCGCTGGTGGAGCAGGGGCGGGCCGAGATGGCCGCCGGCGCCCGGGAGCCGGCCGTCGCCCTGCTGCGGGAGGCGCTGGGGCTCTGGCGCGGCCCGGTCCTCGCCGACCTCGTCGAGGCCGGCGTCGACTGGCCGGAGACGGGGCTCGTCCGCAGCGCCCGCCTCGACGTCCTGGAGGACTGCGTCGAGGCCGAACTGGCCGCCGGCTCCCACCACGAGCTCGTCGCCGAGCTGCTGGCGGAGTACGAGGCGAACCCGGCCCGCGAGCGGCTGTGCGGGCAGCTGATGCTCGCGCTCTACCGGTGCGGCCGGCACGCCGAGGCGCTCAGCGCCTACCGCCGCACCCGGGACACCCTGGCCCGGGAACTGGGGCTGGACCCCGGCCGCGCGCTGCGCGACCTGGAGCAGTCGATCCTCAACCACGACGCCTCCCTGCTGCCCGCCTCCGGGGACACGCCCGCGGCCCCGTGGACCGCGGACCGCGGCGAGCGCGAGCCGGGGTACGACACGCCCCCGGTGAGCGTCGAGTGGAAGCTGGTCAGCGTGCTGATGGTCCGCGCCCACTTCGACCCGCACGCCCAGCACCACGACCCGGAGTGCGTCGCCGAGGGGCTGCGGCTCGCGGGCGCGGCGGTCCGGGACGAGGTGCGCCGGCACGGTGGGGTGGTCACCGGGGTCATCGGGTCGATGTGGCAGGCCGCGTTCGGGGTGCCCAGGAGCCAGGAGGACATCGCCGAGCGGGCCATGCGCGCCGCCCTGGCCGTGCAGCGCCGGCTCGGCGGCCACGCGCCGAACGGGGTGATCACGCGGATGGAGGTCTCCGCGGCCGTGACGACCGGCGAGGCGCTGCTCTCCCGGCACTGCGGCGGCGACCGGCGGATCGACCTGACCGGCGGGGTCCTCGACCGCTGCCAGCAGCTTCTGGACTTCGTCCGCCCGGGCACCATCCGGGTCTGCGACACCACGGCACGGGCGGGCCACTGCGCGGTGGTGCACTCCCCGGCCGTCGACCAGCTCGGCGGCTGGCTGGTGACCGGTCTGCTGCCGAGCGGCCCCGCGTCCACCGGGCCCGCGCCGTTCACGGGCCGCGGCGAGGAGCTCGGGGCGCTGCGCGGACGGCTCGACGCGGTGCGCACCGGCGGCCGGCCGCATCTGGTGACCGTGGTCGGTCCGCCCGGCAGCGGACGCAGCAGGCTGGTGGCCGAGTTCGCCGCGGCGGCGGGCGCGGGCGACGAGCGGGTGCGCCGCCTCGTCGGCCGGGTCCCCCCGTTCCGCGAGCCCGCCCGGCCGGGGCTGCTGGGCGGCCTGCTCGCCTCGTACGCCGGGATCGGCCCGGACGATCCGCCCGAGGCCGCCCAGGACAGGCTCGACCGGGCGGTGCGCGCGCTCGCCGGCACCGCGCGGACGGCCGACTGGCTGATGTCCCGGCTCGCCCCGCTGGCCCTGCCCCGGCCGGACGGTGACGCGGAGCAGGAGGAGGCCCAGGCGCTGCCCGCCTGGCGGCGGTTCCTCGAAGAGCTGGCGACCGACGCGCCGCTGACCGTGATCATCGACGACCTCCACCTGGCCGACGACGCGGTGCTCGACCTGCTCGACGACCTGGCCTCGCCCGGCTCCGTCCCGGTGCTGATCGTCGCGACCGCCCGCCCCGAGCTGCTCCAGCGCCGCCCGCGCTGGGGGCAGGGGCGGCCGGAGCTGTCCACGCTGTTGCTGGAGCCGCTGCCCGAGGACGCCACGGCGGAGCTGTTCGACGCGGTCCTGTCCATGCCGCCGCTGCGCAACGGCGCCGGGCTGCACACCCGGGTGGGCCTGCCCTCGCGGGCCGCGCTCATGGCGCGGATCGACGGCAATCCGCGTTTCGCCGTCGAGTACGCCGAGGCGCTGCGCGACGGCACGCCGCTCTCCTGGGAGCTGTCCGCCCGCACCCTGAGCCAGGCCGACCACCTCCCGGACGCCACCGGTCTCCCGGTGCCGCAGTCCGTGTACAGCATCATCGCCACCCGGCTCGACACCCTGCCGGACCATGACCGGGCGGTGCTCCAGGACGCCGCCGCGCTCGGCACCCGGGTCACGGCGGCGGCGGTCGCGGCCGTGGGCGGGCGGGACCACGACGAGGCGGCGCACTGCCTGCGCCATCTCGAACAGGCGGGCCTGCTGCGCCGGGTGCCCGCCGCACTCGCCTCGGGTGACCAGATGGAGTACGCCTTCCGTACTCCTCTGGTGCGCTGCGTGGCGTACGTACAACTGCCGCGTACGGCACGGGTCGCCAAATATCGGCGGGCCGCCGCATGGCATGGCGATTCGGGCGCGGAATTTCCGGATCAGGTTATTCCGCATGAGGATCCGCTGGCTTCCCGAGATGGCTGCACCATTGCGGAATGCTCGCTGGAGGAGCCTTCCACGCGTGCGCCCATGCGGCGGTAATGAGGAGGCACCGGCGCCACAGAATTGAATGTAATTAACACTCACCTTCGACGAACCGGCAGATCAACGGCAAAAACCGGCACTGGGGTCGGATTTTCGCTGGCGGAACCCAGCATTCTGCCGGGCCTCCGCCGCGGCGGAGGCCCGGACCTTTTGAAAACCGGTCGACCGACCGGAAAAACACGCGACCTCTCCCCCGACCGGCATTGCCGGGGCATGGGCCGAACCTCACCGTCCCGTGGCCGCTTCGGTGTTATGTTTCCGATCGTTTCCAGCCCGCTAGCACAAAACGGCAGGGCGACGGATATCAATGGGGGAAAGTAATGCATCTAGTGGAGCGGCGAGAACACCTCGCCCAGCTCGGAGAACTGGCCGCCCGCTCCAGCGGGAGGCAGGGGCAGGTCGCCCTGGTCTCCGGCCCGCCCGCCACCGGCCGCACCTCGGTGCTCCAGGCCTTCGTCGAGCAGCAGCTCGGTGAGGGAGCGCTGGTCCTCAGCGCCTCCTGTGTGCCCAACGAGAGCACTCTGCCGCTGGGCGTGGTCCGCCAGCTCCTGCACGGCGCGCCGCTGCCCGGCCGCCACCCCGAGGAGATCAAGGAACTGCTCGCCCAGGCCGCCCGGCACGCGGTGGGCTTCAGCTCCGACGTCGCACCCGAGGAGCTGCTCGCCGTCCACCACCACCTGGTCCTGCGGCTGAACGAGGTCGCGGCCGACCGGCTGCTGGTGGTCACCGTCGACGACATCGAGCACGCCGACATCCCCTCCCTCTGCTTCCTCATCCAGCTGGTCCGGCGCAGCCTGACCGGCCGCATCATGATCGTCCTCACCGACGAGGGGCAGCGATCGGGCGTGCCCTCGCCGTTCGTCACCGAACTGCACCGCCAGCCCCATCTGCACCGGATCCCCCTCGCCCCGCTCTCCGCCGAGGGCGTACGGGAGTTCCTCGCGCTGCGGGTGGGCACCGCCACCGGCGACCGCCACGCGCAGCGCCTGCACGAGGAGACGGGCGGCAACCCGCTGCTCCTCGACGCCCTCGTCGAGGACCGGTTCGCCTCGCGGGACGGCTCGGGCCGCTACGAACTCGCGGTCCTCAGCTACCTCCACCGGGGCGGACCGCGGATGCTCGAGGTCGCCCGCGCCCGCGCGCTGCTCGACGAGAGCGCCGAGTGGGTGGCGCCGGGCCGTCTGATCGACCTGGCGCCCAAGGCCGAGGAGCAGATCGCGGCCCAGCTGCGGGACGCCGGCGTGCTGGACGGGACGGGGGCCTTCCGCCGCGCCTCCGCCCGCGCCGCCGTCCTCGACGAGATCCCCGCCGAGCACCGGGCGGCGCTGCACCGGCGGGCGGCCGAGCTGCTCGGCGACTGTGGCGCGCCGCTGCCGGCGATGGCCGGCCATCTGCTGGAGGCCGGCGCCCCGCCGCCGCCGTGGGCGACGCCGCTCCTCCAGGAGGCCGCGGAGCAGTCGCTGCGCGCCCACGACCTCCAGCGCGCCGCCCGCTACCTCGAACTGGCGCTGGAGGGCGCCACCGACCCGGCCGTCGCCGCCATGACGCGCGCCCGGCTCGCGCACGCCGAGTGGACGATGTCCCCCGGCTCGACCGGGCGGCACATCCCCCAGCTGACGGCGGCGCTGCGGGCCGGCCACCTCCAGCGGCGCGAGGGCCTCAACCTCGTACGCCATCTGCTGTGGCACGGCCGGACCGACGAGGCGGTGGAGCTGCTGGACCTGCTGCGCTCGCAGGCCGAACAGGACAGCGAGGCCGCGGCCGAGCTGCGCGGACTGGAGCAGTGGCTGGCGATCACCCACCCGACGCTGGCCCGGCGCGTCGGACCGCCGTCCGGCGGCCCGGACGGCAACGTCCACCTGCTGTCACCCCTGGCCGACCCCTGGCTCCAGTCCACCGCCGCGCTCTCCGGGCTGCTCTCGCGGGGGCAGTCGGCGAAGGCGGTCTCCCGGGCGAAGGAGACCCTGCGCGACCTCCACCTGGGCCAGCACACCTGCTGGGTCGACGAGGCGGCGCTGCTCTCCTTCTCCACCCTCACCGCGGCGAACCAGCTCGACAGCGTCATGGAGTGGTGCGAGCGGCTCTTCGAGCGCGAGAAGGGCGGCCGGACCCTGCCGTGGCGGGCCGTCGTCCTCGCCGTGCAGTCCGAGGTCGCGCTGCGCCGAGGCGACCTGACCGGCACGGTCGAGGCGTGCACCGCCGCCCTGGAGGAGCTGAACGTACGGGCCTGGGGCGTCGCGGCCGGGCTGCCGCTGGGCAACCTCCTCCAGGCGTACGCACGGCTGGGGCGGTTCGACGAGGCCGCGGAGGTACTGGCGCAGCCGGTGCCGGACGCGATGTTCCGTACCCGGTACGGGCTGCACTATCTGTACGGGCGCGGCCAGCTCTATCTGATGACCCGTCACTACCATGTGGCGCTGGCCGACTTCCTCTCCTGCGGCGACCTGGTCCGGGGCTGGGGACTCGACCCGGTCGGGATCGTCCCGTGGGCGGCGGGCGCGGCCGAGGCGTGGCTGGGTCTGGGCAACCACGACCAGACGCGGCAGCTCGTCAGCGACCTGCTGGCCCGCACCGGCGACCGCGGCGCCCGCAACCGCGCGCTCGCCCTGCGGCTGATGGCCGCGGTGAGCCCCGCTCCGCGCCGCCCGCAACTCCTGCTGGAGGTACTGGAGTTGATGGAGAGCTGCGGCGACCGCTACGAGCAGGCCCGCACCCTGGCCGATCTGAGCGACGCCTACCACCGCCTCGACGACAACCGCCGGGCCCGCATGCTGCACCGGCGCGCGCTGCACATGGCCAGGATGTGCGAGGCCGAGCCGCTCGTCCGGGAGCTGCTGTCGGTCAGCCGCGAGCTGGTGGAGGTGTTGGCCGACTCCGGCGGCACCGATCACCTCGCGGCCCTGACCGACTCCGAGCGGCGGGTGGCGGCGCTCGCGGCGATGGGATACACCAACCGGGAGATCGCGGCCAAGATCTACGTCACCCCGAGCACGGTCGAGCAGCATCTGACCCGCGTCTACCGCAAGTTGAACATCAAGCACCGCAAGCAGCTGCCGTCGGACCTCAGCTGGCACCTGGAGGCCGCGAGCTGAACCGCCCGTCGCCCGGGGCCCGCACGGCCCCGGACGACGGGCGTCCGGCGTTCCGCTCAGACCGCGCCCGCCACCCGGTCGGCGGCGAGGTCCGCCTCGACGGCACCCGCGATCGACGCGATGTGGTCGAGCAGGTAGAAGTGCGCGCCGGTGAAGGTCCGCACGGAGAACGGGCCCTCGGTGTGGCCGCGCCAGTCCTCGGCCTCGTCGGCGCTCACCATCGGATCGGCGTCGCCGGTGAGCACCGACAGCGGGCACCCCAGCCGTTCGGCGGGGTCGTGCCGGTAGTTCTCGATGGCGCGGTAGTCGCCGCGTACGGCGGGCAGGACGAGCTCCACCACCTCGGGGTCGGCGAGCAGTTCGGCGTGCGTGCCGGCCAGCCGCCGCAGCTCCGCCCCGATCCCGGCGTCGTCGCGCCGCCAGACGTTCTCGAAGCGGTAGCGGGACGGGGCCCGGCGCCCGGAGGCGAACAGCCGCACCGGCCCGGGCAGCCCCGCGCGCCGCATCAGCAGCGCCACCTCGTACCCCACGACGGCGCCCATGCTGTGCCCGAAGAGCGCCACCGGCCCCGGCTTGAGCGTCCGCAGCGCCGTGAAGACCTCCCCGGCCAGCTCCCTGAGATCGCTGATCACCGGCTCCCGGTAGCGGTCCTGGCGGCCCGGGTACTGCACCCCGAGGGTGGGCACGCGCTCCCCCAGCGCCTCGGCGAGCGGCCGGTAGAAGCTGGCGGAGCCGCCGGCGTGGGGCAGGCAGACCAGCCTCGGGACGGAGTCGTCGGCCGTGCCCGCGGGGCCGAAGGGGCGTATCCAGTTCTGGGCTTCGTCGGATGTCATGGTGCGTGTCATGGTCCCACCCTGCCCCGCGCGGCCGCCTTCCCCGGCCGTCCACGAGGCGGTTAGGGGGCGAAGTGGGGTACCTCGCGGCCCCGGGCGCCGAAACAATCTGGCTGTCAGCTTGAGTCGGACATCGAGGAACCACTGGGAGTCGGCGTGACCGCCACTACGACGGCCCTTGCCGGGCCGGGCCCCTTCGGGCCCGCACAGGGCGGGCGCCGGCCGGCCCTCGCCGAAGCGCTCGCCAAGCCCGCGCTGCAACAGCCGGGCTGGCCGGATCAGGACCACGTGGCCTCCGTGGTCGAGCGGCTGCGCGAGGCGCCGGCGATCGTCGCCCCCGCGGAGGTCGACCGGCTGCGCGAGCGCCTCGCGGCGGTCTCGCGCGGCGAGGCGTTCCTGCTCCAGGGCGGGGACTGCGCGGAGAGCTTCGCGGCGAGTACCGAGGCCCGGCTGCGGGCCACCGTCCGCTGCCTGGTGACGATGGGCGCGGCCCTGACCCGCACGGCGGGCACGCCCGTGGTGCTGGTCGGCCGCATGGCGGGGCAGTACGCCAAGCCGCGCTCCTCGGACACCGACGCGCTCGGACTGCCCGCCTACCGGGGCGACATGGTCAACTCCTTCGAGCCGGACCTGGCCGCCCGCGTCCCCGACCCCGAGCGGCTGGTACGGGCCCACGCCCACGCGTCCGCCGCGATGAGCGTCGTACGGGGCTCGGCCCACGACGGCCACGAACTCTTCGTCAGCCACGAGGCCCTGGTCCTCCCCTACGAGCAGGCGCTGCTGCGCGAGCGGCCGCCGGGCAGCCGCACCCCCGGGCTCTACGGCGGCTCCGGCCACTTCCTGTGGATCGGCGAGCGCACCCGGCAGCTCGACCACGCCCATATCGCGCTGGCCGAGCTGATCGACAACCCGGTCGGCGTCAAGATCGGCCCCAACGTCACCCCGGACGAGGCCGTGGAGTACGCGCGCCGCCTCGACCCGGACCGCACCCCCGGCCGCCTCACCTTCATCACCCGGATGGGGCACGGCAGGATCCGCGAGGCGCTGCCGCCGATCGTGGAGCGGATCACGGCCGAGGGCCACCCGGTGGTCTGGCAGTGCGACCCCATGCACGGCAACACCCAGGAGTCGCCCAGCGGTTACAAGACCCGGCGGCTCGACCACATCCTCGACGAGGTGCGCGGCTTCTTCGAGGTCCACCGGGAGCTGGGCACCTGGCCGGGCGGGCTGCACGTCGAGTCGAGCGGCGAGGACGTCACCGAATGCCTCGGGGGCCTCCAGGAGCTCTCCGACGACGATCTCGTGGCCCGCTACGAGACCCTCTGCGACCCGCGCCTGAACACCCGTCAGTCCATCGAACTCGCCCTCACGGTCGGGGAGTTGCTGGCGGCATGACCACGTCCCGCACGTCCGGTCCGGCAAGCGCCCCCGCCGTCTCCGGGACCACCCGGCTCTACGCCGTCCTCGGCGACCCGGTGGCCCAGGTCCGCGCCCCCGCACTGCTCAACGCGCTCTTCGCACGGCTGGGCACCGACGCGGTCCTGGTGCCGGTGCGGGCGGCCGCGGCGGACCTCACCCGGGTCGTCCAAGGCCTGAAGGCGATCGGCAACCTCGACGGGATGCTCTTCACCGTGCCGCACAAGGCCGCCGCCCTGGCGCTCGCCGACCGGGTGAGCACCGCGGCGGCGGTCGCGGGCAGCACCAACGCGATGCGCCGCGAACCGGACGGCACCTGGTACGCGGAGAACTTCGACGGCACCGGCTTCGTCGGTGGCCTGCGGGCGGCCGGACACGAACCGGCGGGCCGGCGCGTCGCCCTGGTGGGCGCCGGCGGCGCGGGCAGCGCGATCGCGGCGGCCCTCCTCTCCGCCGGGGTCGCGCGCCTGTCCGTCGCCGACCCCGACACCGCGCGCGTGGACGCGCTCCTGGCCCGGCTGGAAGCGCACTGGCCCGGCCGGGCCGGAGCCACGGCGGCGCCCCGGCTGGCCGACGCCGATCTGGCGGTGAACGCGACCCCGCTGGGCATGCGGCCGGACGATCCGCTGCCGTTCGAGCCGGGCGGGCTGCCGGCCGGCGCCGTGGTCGCCGACATCATCATGAAGCCGCCGCGCACCGCCCTCCTGGAGCGGGCGGCGCTCCTGGGCCGCCTCGCCCACCCGGGAACGCACATGCTGGACCACCAGCTCGACGCGTACCGGGAATTCTTCCGGCTCGTTCCGGACCGGGGGGATTCACCTTCGGAATAAGGGGATTCCAAGGGTGTCGGGGGGTGGAGAACGAAGCCTAGGGTCCGTGACGAGCCATTCCCTCATTCCGCCCCCAGAAGCGCGAGGAATTCCCGCGATGACGCATCATTCGTTGTCCATCCGCCCGCTGCCCGCGACGGGCCACCGCGCGGCCGGCGACCCGGTCGGGCTGTTCGTCTCCGACCTCGTTCCCGGCCTCGTGGAGCAACTGCGCGCCGCCGACCGCTCGGGCCGGTGGCGCTTCCACCACGTCGATGCCGCCGGGCAGCAGCCCGCCGGCATCGAGGTGCGTTTCGAGGCCGTGCCCGAGGCCGTCGACGCGCTGGAGCGGCGGCTCACCCGTGACTCGGCGCGGCTCGGCCTCGCCGTCGACGTGGCCCGCACGCCCGAGCGCGCGGCCGCGGGCCCCCCGGCGCTGTCGATCCTGACCGGCGATCTGGCCCTCGGCCTGCTCGGCGGCGAGCGGCTCGCCCCCGCCGACGAGTTCTCCGTCGCCTCCCTGCACCTGCGGCTGCTCACCGAGCTGCTGCCCGAGCGGGACCGGCTGCCCTTCCTCTTCCTCGGCTGGCAGCACTGGAGCCGCACCCTGGCTCCGACGGCCCGCCGCGACCTGCACAAGCGGGCGGGCAAGGAGGCGCAGGCCCTCTTCGCGACCACCGCCTCCACCGCCCTCGACCCCGTGCTGCGCCCGGTGTGGGCCCGGTACGCGCAGGACCTGCGGCACACCGTACGGACCACCCCGACCCTCAACTACGAGCTGTTCGACCACGCCCACGAGGTCCACACCCGGCTGGGCATCGGCCCCGAGGCCGCGGCCTCGGCCGCCCGCGCGCTGCGCTCCGCGCTGACCGGCCCGGACCACCGCGACGCGCCGACCGCGTACCAGCTGGTGCTGGGCGAGGCCCCGGTGGCGGCGTAACCCCCCGGGGAATACGGGGAAGGGCCCGGAACGCCGAAGCGTTCCGGGCCCTTCCCCGTGGGGGCGGAGCCTGTCTTCGCACCCCGCCCTCCGGGCGGACGGCGGGGGTGCGAAGACAGGCTCAGATGGCGACGCGTACGTGGACCAGGTCGAGCAGTTCGGCCGGCTCGCGCAGCACCGCGTCGGGCAGCATGGCGAGCAGCTCCTTCTCCTCGGTCTCCCCCCACAGCGCGGCGACGGCCGAGACGCCGGCGCCCCGGGCGCTGATCAGATCCGTCACCGCGTCACCGACCATCACGGCCTCGTGCGGGCCCACCCCGAGCAGGCGCAGCGCCTTGAGCACCATGTCCGGCGCGGGCTTGGCGCGGGGTGCCTCGTCGCCGCCGATGACGTACTCGAAGTGGTCGATCACGTCGAGCCGCCGCAGCAGGGAACGGGCCCGGTCGCCGCTCTTGCCGGTGGCCACGGCGAGGCGGACGCCTCCCGCGGTCAGCTCGGCGAGCAGCTCCCGGACGCCGTCGAAGAGCCGGACCTTCCCCTCCAGGCGGTAGCTCTCCCTCACGAAGGGCTCCTGCATGGCCAGGGGCAGGCCCATGGTCCGCATGATGTCCGGGAAGTACCGGCCGAGGTGACGGCTGTACTCCTCGAACGGGGCCGGACCGTCGCCGACGGTTTCGCGGTAGGCGACGCGGAACGCCTCGCGCATCACGTCGAAGCTGTCGACGAGCACGCCGTCCAGGTCGAAGACGACGGCGGTCGGCCGGCCTTCGCGTGCCAGAGAAGCGATGTCGATCTTCATCAGAACTCCTGAGCTGTGGCTGTGCCGGTACGGATCGGGTGCGGTGTCACCGCGTGACCCGCGTCGCGGCGGCGGGCTCCGCGCTGTGGCGCGGTGAGCCCGCCGAGCGGTAGAGACGCTCGATCACACCGACGGTGCGCCGGGCCTCCCGGGCCGCCCGGCCCTTGCTGTCGGGGGCGGCGAGCCGGTCCGCGATGTCGTCGAGCTGGCGGTCGTACTCGGTACCGATGGGTTCCTCGGCGAACGGCACCGCGGTGGTCTCGCCGGACCGGGTGAGCAGGAGCCGGGAGACGCCGGAGCGGCGGGGGCTGAAGCCGAAGGTGCAGCGCAGCGTGGCGGTTCCGGCCGTGCCCTCGACGGTGACGGTTGTGGTGTCGAACTCCTCGTGCGAGGCCCAGCTCGCGCGCAGCGCGAGCGAGATCCGGTTGTCGTACACCAGGAAGCCGCGGGCGGTGTCCTCGACGTCGACGCCGGCCGCCCGTCCGGTGTCCGTGTCGCCGCGCCACCCGGCCGCTGCCCGGGCGTCCGCGAGGAAGTCCGCCGACACGGCGCCGACGACCTGCTCGGCGTCGGCGTCGCCCGTCAGGGGGCCGACCACGTCGAGCAGGTGCCAGCCGAGGTCCAGCAGGGCGCCGCCGCCCGCGAGCTCGCCGTTGGTGAACCAGCCGCCCGCGCCGGGCACGCCGCGCGAGCGGACCCAGGAGGCGTCGATGTGCCGGATGGCGCCGAGGCCGCGCACGGCCTCGTACAGGGCGCGTACGTCGGCGCGCCCGCGGGCGGCGCTGCCCGCGAGCAGCACCCCGTCCCCGGCGGCCTCGGCCTCGACGAGCCGGAGCGCCTCCTCGGAGCTGAGGCAGACCGGCTTCTCGATGAAGACGGTGTGCCCGCGCTCCAGCAGGCCGACGCCGATGGCGGCGTGCAGGTGGTTGGGTACGGCGACGACCACGAGGCGGGCCTCGGCCGGGTCGATGTCCTCGATGGACGCCACGGCCCGTGCGCCCGGGGCCAGTTCGGCGACCCGGGCGCGGGCCTCGGCGACCGGGTCGACGACGGCGGCGACGGTGAAGCGGGGGTGCCGTCGCAGCCGGGGCAGCCAGATCTCCCTGGCCGCCCACCCGAGGCCGACGACGGCCACCGGTATCGGCGGGGCGGACTCGCTCACCGGGCGGCCACGGCGGCGGCGACGCGCTCGGCCACCTGGTGCATCTGCTCCTCGGTGCCCAGCAGGGTGCGGTGGTGGAGCCAGATGCTCTCCGCGTTGATCAGCTCGCTGTTGGGGCAGCGGGCGGCTATCTGCTCCACCGTCTCCTCGGGAGCCGAGTGCTCCCAGAACGCGTTGGTGCGATAGATCGCGCGGAACGAGGCGAAGGCGGGCAGACCGAGGGCGATCAGGTCGTCGACGAGCGCGTTGCGCTGGTCCTCGGTGATCCCCGGGACCCGGAACATCGCCATGTAGTGCGGGTGGCGGTCGACGCGCTCGTCGTCGCCCTGGGGCACCACACCGGCCTCGGCGAGCAGCCGGGACAGCAGCGGCCAGCGCTCCTCGCGGGTGTCGATCTGCGCGTCGAGCCGGCTCAGCTGGGCGCGGAGCACGCTCGCCGAGAACTCGTTCATCCGGAAGTTGGAGCCGGAGGTGGCGTGCCGGTACGTGCGGTCACCGCGCGGGCGGCCGCAGCTGTGCCGCAGGAAGCCGAGCTCGTAGGACTCGCGGTCGGGGAAGAGTACGGCGCCGCCCTCGCCCGCGGTCATGAGCTTGCCGTTCTGGAAGCTCATGGCGGCGATCGAGCCGAGCTCGCCGATCCGGTTGCCCTTCCAGCCGGCGCCGTGCGCGTGCGCGGCGTCCTGGACCAGTTGGATGCCGGCGTCGGCGGCGATCTTGCCGAGGGCGTCCATGTCGGCGACGACGCCCGCCATGTGGACGGGCATGATCGCCCGGGTCCGGTCGGTGACGGCGGCGGCCGCGGCGGCGGGGTCGATGTTGTAGGTGTCGAGGTCGACGTCGACCGGAACGGCGACCGCGCCGAAGCGCTGCACGGCCTGCGAGGAGGAGATGAAGGTGAAGGCGGGGACGATGACCTCGTCGCCCGGCTTGATCCCCATCACTTCGAGGGCCAGCTCCAGCGCGTGCGTGCCGGTGGTCACCGCGAGGGCGTAGGGAGCGCCGTGGTAGGCGGCGAACTCGGCCTCGAAGGTGTCGACCTCGCTGCCGCCCATGCGCCACCACTGGCCCTGCTCCAGGGCGCGGATGAGTCCCTCGCGCTCCTCGTCGCCGTACTGCGGCCAGGCCGGCAGACTCAATTCCTGGTCAAAGTTAGCCACTTCTGCACCCTTTTCCGTTTACCGAATTACGGCGAACATTACTCACGCCCGCCGGGCACAGTCATTCCCCTAAACCACCCCTAGCCCTGGGAATTGGGCCCCCTATCGGGGCCGCGCGTCCTACCGGAAAAACCCCGCCGCGAAGGGGCGGAACGACCGGGTGGCGGCATCTTCTCGGCCCCGGGTGACCGTGACGGGGCGCCCAACGGCCCCAAAAATGCCGGAAGGCCGTATCGGATGTTTCCGATACGGCCTCTGACTCGCGTTCTCGCAAGTCGGGACGACAGGATTTGAACCTGCGACCCCTTGACCCCCAGTCAAGTGCGCTACCAAGCTGCGCCACGTCCCGGTGCCCGTCTGACCTGGGGTTTCCCCCGGCCGGTCGTGCATGAGAACCATACCTCACTCAGGGCGGTGTTCCGGTACGGGGAGCGACGGCGGGGGACAATGGGCGCATGGAGACTTCTTCGCGCCGGGACCGGGACGCCGAGGGGCGGGCGCGCAACGCCCGGCCCAGGGACGGGCTGGGGCGCCCCCTGCCGTACGGCTCGCCCGGAGTGGAGCGGCAGCCGGAGGGCGTGGCGCGCACCCCGGGCGAGACCGTGGCTCAGGCGCAGCGGCTGCTCGACGCGGGGATGCCGTTCCACGCGCACGAGGTGTTCGAGGACGCCTGGAAGGCGGGGCCGGAGAGCGAGCGCGACCTGTGGCGGGGGCTCGCCCAGCTCGCCGTGGGACTCACGCACGCGGCGCGCGGCAACGCCAGGGGCGGCGCCGCGCTGCTCGCGCGGGGCGCGGACTCGCTGGGGCGGTACGCGGGGACACCGCTGTACGGAATCGACCGGGCCGGGCTCGTGGCGTGGGCCCGGGCGCTGGCCGGCCGCCTGGCTGGCCCGGTGGACGCGGCGGCCGAGGCGCCAAGGCTGACCCGCTGACGCCAGGGGGGGGAGCACGGCGGCCGAGGCGTCCCGGCCGGCCCGCCGACGCCAGGGGCGTCACCCGCCGACGAGCACCACCTCCAGCGTGCGCGGGCCGTGCACGCCCTCCACCCGGTCCAGCTCGATGTCGCTCGTCGCGGACGGCCCGGAGATCCAGGTCAGCGGGCGCGTCGGTGCGAGCCGCCCCATCGCCCGCGGGACCGACGCCACCACCTGGTCCGGCACGCGGACCACGCAGATGTGGTGGTCCGGGACGAGGGTGATCCGGCGCCTGCCCTGGTCCGGGGAGCCGTCCAGGACGAGGGTGCCGGTCTCGGCGATGGCGAGCGCGCAGCCGGTCACCACGCTGTCCACCGCGTCGAGTTCGGCCGGGGTGGACGCGGCCCGGTCCCGCACCTGGACGGCCCCGGCCGCGCTCAGCCAGCTCGGGGGCAGTCCGGGAGGCGCCAGGACCGTCGCCGCGCCGCGCTCGGCGAGCAGCCGCGCCAGCAGCGCCGGCAGGCCCTCGGCGTCCGTGCGGTGGACGAGCGCCCGGTAGTCGGCCAGGTTCGCGTGCAGCAGGTCGACGAGGGCGCCGGGGTCGTCGTCCGGGGTGTGGCTGGTGAGGTAGTCGCGGGCGGGCTCCGGCGCCTCGGGGGCGTCGGCCACGGCGGCGCGGACGCGGGCCAGGACGCGGTCGCGGGAGTTCATCGGTTCCTCTTCTTCCACCAGTCGCGGAACGGTTCCGGCGGCATCTCGGGCAGGGCGCGGCTCGCCGTCCACGCTCCGGCGCCGGGCGGGTTGGCCGGGTGCACCCTGCGGGTCCGGGTCGCCGCCCGCTCGGCCGCCGCCATCACGGCCGGCCGGTCCATGGCCCAACTCGCCGCCTTCCATGCCGCCTTCTCCAGCCGGTGGCCCCTGCCGCCCGCGTCCGCGACGCGCTCGCGCAGTCGCACGAGCACCTCGGGGATGTCGATGGCGACCGGGCACACCTCGTAGCACGCCCCGCAGAGCGAGGAGGCGTACGGCAGCGAGGCGTCGATCTCGCTGGCCGTGCCCCGCAGTTGGGGGCTGAGGATGGCGCCGATGGGGCCCGGGTAGACCGAGCCGTACGCGTGGCCGCCGGCCCGTTCGTACACCGGGCAGACATTGAGGCAGGCCGAGCAGCGGATGCAGCGCAGCGCCTGGCGGCCCACCTCGTCGGCGAGGGCGTCGGTGCGGCCGTTGTCCAGCAGGACGAGGTGGAAGGCGGAGGGGCCGTCGCCGTCGGTGGTGCCCGTCCACATGGTGGTGTACGGGTTCATCCGCTCGGCCGTGGAGGAGCGCGGCAGCGTCTGGAGGAAGACCTCCAGGTCCCGCCAGGTGGGGATGACCTTCTCGATGCCGACGACGGAGATCAGCGTCTCGGGCAGGGTCAGGCACATCCGGCCGTTGCCCTCGGACTCCAGGACGACCAGGGTGCCGGTCTCGGCCACCATGAAGTTGGCGCCGGAGATCCCGACCCTGGCGCGCAGGAACTTCTCCCGCAGATGCAGCCGGGCCGCCTCGGCCAGCTCGGCGGGGCTGTCGCTCAGGCCCTCCGGGGCGGCGCGGCCCCACTTTCCCATCTCCTCGCGGAAGATGTCGCGGATCTCGCCCCGGTTGCGGTGGATGGCGGGGACGAGGATGTGGGACGGCCGGTCGTGGCCGAGCTGCACGATCAGTTCGGCGAGGTCGGTCTCGTACGCGGAGATGCCCTCGGCGGCCAGCGCCTCGTTGAGGCCGATCTCTTGGGTGGCCATCGACTTGACCTTGACGACCTCGCGCTCGCCGGTGGCCTTGACCAGGTCCGCGACGATGCGGTTGGCCTCGTCGGCGTCGGCCGCCCAGTGGACGGTGCCCCCGGCGCGGACGACGGACTCCTCCAGCCGCACCAGGTACCGGTCGAGGTGGCGCAGGGTGTGGTCCTTGATCCGCCGGCCCGCCTCGCGCAGCTCCTGCCAGTCGGCCAGCTCGGCGACGGCCGCGGCGCGCTTGTCGCGGATGGTGTGGGTGGCGTGGCGGAGGTTGGCGCGCAGGACGGGGTCGCGGACCGCGTCCCTGGCCGCCGCGGGGAAGGCGGGCATGCCGACGAAGGTGCCGCTCATACGTAGGGCTCCGCTTCCGTACTGGCCAGGATCTCGGCGAGGTGCAGGGCCCGCAGGGGGTCGCCCCGGCGGCGCAGGATGCCGCCGAGGTGCATCAGACAGGAGCTGTCGGCGCCGCAGAGCACCTCGGCGCCGGTGGCGAGCGCGCTGTCCGCCTTGTCGGTGCCCATGGCCGCCGACACGTCCGGGTTCTTGAGGGCGAAGGTGCCGCCGAAGCCGCAGCACTCCTCGGCGCCGGGGAGTTCCCGCAGTTCAAGTCCCTTGACGGCGTCCAGGAGCCGGCGCGGCCGGTCCCCGAGTCCCAGCACGCGCAGACCATGACAGGAGGGGTGATACGTGACGGTGTACGGGAAGTACGCGCCGACGTCCGTGACGCCGAGGACGTCGACCAGGAACTCCGACAGCTCGTACATCCTCGGGACCAGCGACCGGGCGATCCCGCCGAGCTCGGTGCCCCGGCCCTCGGCGGCGGCCCGGCGGGCCAGGCGGGGGTAGTTGTCGCGGACCATCGCCGCGCAGGAACCGGACGGGGTGACCACATGGTCGTACCCCTCGAACACCGCGCCCATCCTGCGCACCAGCGGCTCGGTCTCACGGCGGTAGCCGGTGTTGAACTGGGCCTGGCCGCAGCACGTCTGGCCGGCCGGGAAGTCGACCTCCACGCCGAGGCGTTCGAGGAGCCTCACCGTCGCGATGCCCGTGGCCGGGTACACCGCGTCATTGACGCAGGTGACGAAGAGTGCGACACGCATGGTCGGAGGATAGGCGGTGCTCCCCCGTCCCGACAGGCCTCGCTGTTCGCGCCGTGGTACGGATGCGGCAGACTCGGGGCCGTGAGAAAGATCTATGTGATCGGCATCGGGGCGGGCGACCCCGACCATCTGACGCTCCAGGCCGTCAAGGCGCTGAACAAGGCGGATGCCTTCTTCATCATGGAGAAGGGCGAGGAGAAGTCCGATCTGACCGGGCTGCGCCGGGACATTCTCGACGCGCATGCCGGCGGGCGCCCGTACCGCCTGGTCGAGGCGCGCGACCCGGAGCGCGACCGCGGGACGTCAAACTACTCACCGGCCGTCGACGACTGGCGGCGCCGCCGGGCCGACCTCTACGAGCGGTTCATCGTGGACGATCTGGCCGAGGACGAGTGCGGGGCGTTCCTGGTGTGGGGCGACCCGGCGCTGTACGACTCCACGCTCGGCATCCTGGAGGAGATCCTGGAGCGGGGCACGGTGGAGTTCGACCATGAGGTGGTGCCGGGCATCAGCAGCGTCTCGGCGCTCCTGGCCAAGCACCGTACGGGGCTGAACCGGGTGGCGAGGCCCGTGCAGATCACCACCGGGCGGCGGTTCGCGGAGGGCTGGCCGGAGGGGGTGGACGACGTGGTGGTGATGCTCGACGCACGCCAGGCGTTCACCCGCCACCTCGACCAGGACGCGTACATCTACTGGGGCGCCTACGTCGGCACGCCGGACGAGATCCTGGTTCAGGGGCGCCTGTCGGAGGTCTCCGGCCGTATCGAGGAGCTGCGGGCGCGGGCCCGGGAGCGCAAGGGCTGGATCATGGACACGTATCTGCTGCGGCGGAACTGAGCAGCGCGAGGACGCTGTCCACGTCCGGGACGGTGGTGACCCCCGCGGGCGGCTCGGGGCGCCGCACCACGACGACCGGCAGGCCGAGTTCGCGGGCGGCGGTGAGTTTGGCGGCGGTGGCGGGGCCGCCGCTGTCCTTGGTGACGAGCACGTCGACGCGGTGCTCCCGCAGCAGCCGCCGCTCCCCGTCGAGGGTGAACGGGCCCCGGTCGAGGAGGACTTGGCAGTGGCGGGGGGTCGGCGGGTCCGGAAGCTCCACGGACCGGACGAGGAACCAGAGCGGGTCGGGACCGCTGTCGCCGACGGGTACGAAGGCGGCGAGGCCGAGGCGGCCGGTGGTGAGGAACACCCGGCGGCCGAGCGAGGGCAGCAGGGCGGCGGCCTCGTCGAGGGTGCGCACGCTGTGCCAGCGGTCGCCCGGGCCCGGGGCCCAGCCGGGGCGGCGCAGGGCGATGAGCGGGGTGCCGGTGCGGCGGGCGGCGTCGGCGGCGTTCTCGCTGATGCGGTGGGCGAAGGGGTGGGTGGCGTCGAGGAGCGCGGTGACGTGGTGCTCCCGCATCCACGCCGCGAGCCCCTCGGCGCCGCCGAACCCTCCCACGCGGAGCTCGCCCGGGAGCGCGCGGGGGGTGCCGACGCGTCCGGCGAGGGAGGTGGTGACGCGGATGCCGACGGCGTCGAGGGCGGCGGCGAGCTCGCGGGCTTCGGTGGTGCCGGCGAGGATCAGGGTGTGGGGGGGCAGGGGGTTGGCGGGGGTGGGCATGGGCCGAGGATAGTTCCCCGCGCCCCGCCCCTTCCCTGAATCCTCCGGAGGCGGGTGGGCGGGGGCGAGGTCCCCGGGCCCCGGCGCGGTGGCCCGCGGCCCCGGGGCCCCGCTTTCGTCCTCTCCCGCGGGCCGGTGGGGGCTGGTCGCGCAGTTCCCCGCGCACCTGAAGGAACGGGGCCTTCGGCCCCTGTTCCCCCGCCACACCGTCCCCCTCAGGGGCACGAGGCCCGGCTCGAAGGGGCGCGGGGAACCGCGCGACCGGCCGACCCCCCACCCGCAGACGAAAGACCGCCCACAACACCCCTCACCACGCCAGCTCCAGCACCTCCGGTGACCGGTGGATCAGCGTTGGTCTCATCCGTACCGGTGCGTCCGGGGACGCCAGGCGCAGGGTGGGGAAGCGGCTGGTCAGCAGTTGGATGGTGATGCGGAGTTGCTCGCGCGCCAGCTGCGCGCCCGGGCAGCTGTGGGCCCCGTGGCCGAACGCGAGGTGGCGGGAGGCCGGGCGGGTGATGTCGAAGACGTCGGGGCGCTCGTGGCGCCGCGCGTCCCGGTTCGCCGAGCCGAAGGCCACGAAGACGGCCGCGCCCGTGGGCAGCTCCGTCCCGGACAGCAGCACCGGCCGCGTCGTGATGCGCCGGAACCCCTGAAGGGCGGAGTCGTACCGCGCCGCCTCCTCCACCGCCGCCGGAATCAGCTCCGGCTTCTCGCAGAGCAGCTCCCACTGCGCGCGATGGCGCAGCAGGTGCAGCACCGTCGTGCCGATCTGCGCGCTCGTCGTCAGATGCCCGGCGAGGAGGAAGTTCTGGAGGTGGGCCACCATTTCGTGGCGCTCCTCCAGGGTCAGTTCACCCGTGCCGGGCGCGAGCGCGGTGAGCAGCGCCGTGCACAGGTCGTCGCGCGGCCGGGCCCGTCTCGCGCGCAGATACGTGTCGAGCAGTTGCTGCATCGTCACCACGTCCCGCGCCGCGGCGATCTGCTCCGGCTCCTCCAGCGGCCGGAACAGCAGTTCCTCGGCCCGGTTGCCGCCGTGTACCGCCACCGGCACATCCGCCGGGTCCAGGCCGATCAGCCGTCCGACGACGTCCCCGGGCAGCAGCGTCGCGTACTCCCCCATCAGCTCCACCCGCCCCCGCCCCGCGAACGACTCCACCAGGGCAGTGGCGCGCTCGGTGGCGTACGGCAGCACGGCGGCGACCCGGGCGGCCGACAGGCCGTGGACGATGGGGGCGCGCAGCCGGTGGTGCTGGGGGCCGTCGGAGGTGACGACGACCGGGCGGCCGCCGAAGCCGGAGCCGAGTTCGGCGAGGACGGCGGGGCCGGGGATGACGTCGGGGCGCAGCGCGTTCGCCGAGGAGAACGCCTCGGGGCGGCGCAGTACCTCGCGTACGTCGGCGTCGCGCGCCACCAGCCAGGCGTCCAGTTCGGGGACGAAGGTCAGGCCCTCGGCGCGGCGGGCGCGCGCGTAGTGCGGATAGGGGTCGCGCTGGAGCGCGTCGAGCCGTGCGTGCTCATGCCTGTCCACAGGCTCATCGTGTACGAAGCGGCTCTCCGGCGGAAGAGCACCGGTAGGGGAAGAGCACCGGTAGGGGCGGACATGTCCGGGGGCGGGGCGGCGGGGTCCGCACCCCGGGGCAAGCCCGCTTCGCCCCGCCCCGTCCCGGCCCCCCGCCTCACCCCTCCGTGGTCAGCACCCCGATCAGCCGGGTGACCGTCTGCACCATCGCCTGCCGCCCGACGGTGAGATAGCCGCGGGCGTCGACCGCCTCGGGATGGGCGGCGAGATAGGCGCGGATCGCGTCGGTCATGGCGATGTTCAGCGCCGTACCGATGTTGATCTTCGACATACCGCCGGCGACCGCCGCCGTCAGCTCCTCGTCGGGGACGCCCGAGGAGCCGTGGAGCACCAGCGGGACGTGCAGCGCCGCGTCGAGGCGGGCGAGCAGCGCGTGGTCGAGCGCGGCCGTGCGGGTGGTCATGGCGTGGGTGTTGCCGATGGCGACGGCGAGCGCGTCCACCCCGGACTCCGCGACGAAGGCGCGCGCCTCCCCGGGGTCGGTCCGGGCGCCGGGCGCGTGCGCGTCCAGCGGCGGCCGGCCGTTCTTGCCGCCGACCTCCCCCAGCTCGGCCTCGATCCACAGCCCCTGGGTGTGCGCCCAATCAGCGGCGGCACGCGTCGCGGCGAGGTTCTGCTCGTACGGCAGATGGCCGCCGTCGTACATCACCGAGCTGAACCCGGCGTCGGCCGCCTGCCGCAGCAGGTCGTCGCGTTTGACGTGGTCGAGGTGGAGCGCCACCGGTACGGCGGCGGCCTCGGCGGCGGCGACGGCGGCCCGGGCGAGCGGCAGCACCCGGCCGTAGCGGTATGTCACCGCGTTCTCGCTGATCTGGAGGACGACCGGCGAGTGCGCGGCCTCGGCGCCGGCGATGACGGCCTCGGCGTGCTCCAGCGTGATGATGTTGAAGGCGGCGACGGCGCCGCGCTTGGCGGCGGCTTCGGCGACCAGTGCCCCGGTCCGGGCGAGTGGCATCGTGCTTCCCCTGTCCTGTGGTGTCCTCGTGCTCGTGGCGTTGTCGGGCCCGGGTCAGGAGCCGTCGAGGATCACCGAGCGGGTGAGGTGGCGCGGGCGGTCCGGGTCCAGGCCCCGGGCGGCGGCGACGGCGACCGCGAGCCGCTGCGCCCGGACGAGTTCGGCCAGCGGGTCGAGGTGCCCGGCCACCCACTGGGCGCCGGTGGCCCGCACCTGGTCGGCGAGGCCGTCCGGGGCCTCGCCGAACATCCAGGTGGCGGTGGTGGCGGTGGAGATGCTGATCGGACCGTGGCGGTACTCCATCGCGGGGTAGGCCTCGGTCCACGACAGCGAGGCCTCGCGCATCTTCAGCGCGGCCTCTTGGGCGAGCCCGACGGTCCACCCGCGCCCGAGGAACGTGAACTGGCTCCGGCCGACGAGCCCTTCGGGCAGCGGCTCGGCCAGCGCGGTGCGGGCGTCGGCGACGGCCTGCTCGGTGGGGAGGCCGAGGTGGGCGCGGAGCAGGGTGAGGGCGGTGGTGGCGAAGCGGGTCTGCACCACGGACTCCTCGTCCGCGAACTCCAGGACCACGAGGTCGTCGGCGGCCCGCATCACCGGCGTCTCCGGGTCGGCGGTGATCGCGGTGGTGCGGGCGCCGCCGCGCACCCGGGTGAGGAGTTCGAGGACCTCGGTGGTGGTGCCGGAGCGGGTGAGGGCGACCACCCGGTCGTAGGAGCGGCCCGCCGGGTACTCGGAGGCGGCGAAGGCGTCGGTCTCGCCCTGGCCCGCGCCCTCGCGCAGGGCGGCGGCGGCCTGGGCCATGAAGAGCGAGGTGCCGCAGCCGACGATCGCGACCCGCTCGCCCGGCGCGGGGAGGGCGTCCTTGCGGTGCACCGCCAGCTCGGCGGCGCGCTTCCAGCACTCGGGCTGGCTGCTCAGTTCGTTCTCGACGTGGCTCATGCCGGGCTCCCACTCCCTCTGGATCCGTCGATGCATGTTTCCGGATGCATGTTTCTGCAAAATATAGCTAGCTTTCGAGCACAATCAAGCATTCGAGCGTGGGTTAAAGTCACAGGTCGGTGGGGGAGAGCACAGGAGAGAAGAGGATCCGGATGTCGCGCGACGCCCGCTGGCAGGCACTGCTCGAACTGCTCGTGGAGCAGGGCCGCCTCGACGTCGAGGAGGCGGCGACGGTGCTCGGCGTCTCGGCCGCGACCATCCGCCGCGACTTCGACCAGCTCGCCGAGCAGCAGATGCTGGTGCGTACGCGCGGGGGCGCGGTCGTCCACGGGGTCAGTTACGAACTGCCGCTGCGCTACAAGACCGCCCGGCGGGCCTCGGAGAAGCAGCGCATCGCGAAGGCCGTGGCGGATCTGGTCGCGCCCGGCGAGGCGGTGGGGCTCACCGGTGGCACGACGACCACGGAGGTGGCGCGGGCCCTCGCCGTGCGGCCGGAACTCGCCTCCGGCTCACCGGCGTTGACGATCGTGACCAACGCGCTGAACATCGCCAACGAGCTGGCGGTACGGCCGCAGTTCAAGATCGTGGTGACCGGCGGGGTGGCCCGGCCGCAGTCGTACGAACTCACGGGCCCGCTGGCCGGGGGCGTACTGAACCAGATCACCATGGACGTGGCGGTGCTCGGGGTCGGCGCGTTCGACGTGGCGCACGGGGCGACCGCCCACGACGAGGACGAGGCGGGGATCAACCGGCTGCTGTGCGAGCGGGCCGAGCGGGTCGTGGTCGCCGCCGACTCCACGAAGCTGGGGCGGCGGACATTCGCGCGGATCTGCGCGACCGACCAGGTGGGCACGCTGGTAACCGACGCGGGTGTCTCCGCGGAAACGGTCGCGCGGTTCACCGACGCGGGGGTCAGGGTGCTGGCGGTCTGAGCAAGACCGTCCGGGTTCGGGGCCTCGGGCGGGTGGCTGGGCGGTCGCGGGCGACGGAGGGCTTTCGAGCCCGTGCACCGGGGAAGGACGGGTCCGCCAACCCCTTGGGAAACCGGCCGAGTTGACGGAGCGTCAGTCCAGGCCGAGCGCCGGCAGCAGGACCGCTTCCAGGAAGTCGAGCAGCGTGTCCTCGCCGGTGAACCGGTCCTCGAAGAGGCGTTCCACCCGCAGGACGCCCATGAACGCGGGCGCCACGAAGTCGATCGCGCGGTTGTCCGCGGCCACCTCGCCGCGCTCCACCCCGCGCCGCAGCATCGCGTCCAGCGCCGCGATCTCCGGGTTCAGTACGGTCTCGCGCAGCGCCTCGCGCAGATCGGGGTGCATCACATAGGCCTGGCCCACGGCCTCCATCAGCTCGGCGTCGCGGCCCTTGCCGCGTGACGCGGCGCGGGCCGCCTCGCGCAGGTCGCCGGCCAGGGTGCCCGTGTCGATCCCGGTGAAGAACGAGCAGCGGCTCGCGCCGAGCGCCGCGGTGACCAGGACCGGCTTGGACTTCCACTGGCGGTAGAGCGTGGCCTTGCCGCACTTGGTGCGCGCGGCGACGCCCTCCATGGTCACGGCGTCGTAGCCGCCCTCGCGCAGCAGGTCCAGCACCGCCTCGTACAGCTCCAGCTCCCGCTCGGGGCTGATCTTGCTGCGGCGTGCGGCGGCCGTCGCGGCCTGCGTGGACATCGTGTCCCTCCGGTGCGTGGGGCAGGGCTCCTGCTGGTACGAGGGTAAGCCCCGCCCCTCCGAGACGCAAACGTATCGAGACGTTTGCGTCTCGATGAAATCCGATCTAGCCTTCCTACGTTTGCTTGTCCGATTTCTGCTCGAATTCTCGTCTCAGAGGGGCCGGAGAATGACTGCCGGTATACGTCCAGGGACCCGGCGTCCCACCGGACCGGAGACGACCGGTACCCTCCGGCCGCCCCTGGTGCGCGAGCTGCTGCTCGTGACCGCGCTCTTCCTCGTGTACAAGTTCGGCCGCCAGGTGGCCAACGGTTACGAGACACGCGCCTTCGACAACGCCGACCGCGTCTGGGACTGGGAGCGCGCGCTCCATCTGCCCGGCGAGGGCGCGGTGCAGCGCCTGCTGCTCCACGACGACACTGTGATCCACGTCGCCAACACCTTCTACGCCACCGTCCACTTCCCCGCGACGGTCGCCTTCCTGGTCTGGCTGTACGTCCGCCGGCCCGCCCACTACCTCTGGTCCCGCCGGGTCCTGGCCCTGGTGACCACGGCCGCGCTCGCCCTGCACATCCTGGTGCCGCTGGCGCCGCCCCGGATGCTGGCGGCGGCCGGGCTCGTCGACACCGCGCAGGTGTACGGACCGTCGGTGTACGCGGCGACACCGGACACCGACACCATGGCCAACCAGTTCGCGGCGATGCCGTCGCTGCACTTCGGCTGGGCGCTGATGGTGGCGATCGGTCTGATCGCCGCGACCCGCGGCCGGTGGCGCCTGCTGTGGCTGCTGCACCCGGTGCTCACCCTGCTGGTGATCGTCGGCACCGCCAACCACTACTGGCTGGACGCGCTCGTCGCGACCGCGCTGCTCGGCGCCGCCCTGTACCTGGTGCCGCGGCCGGCGCCGGTACGCACCGGACGCACCCTCGCCGTGCGGGTACGCCGTGCCCCCGCCCCCCGGCCCGCCGTGGCCCCCGAAACCGCCCGTGCCCCGGAATCTGCCCTGACCTCCGGGCGCACGGGCACCCCCCGCCCCGCCGACGAGCCCGTGCTCGCGGAGGCCCTGCGATGAACGAGTCCGCGGTCCTCGCCGTCCTGCTCTCGCTCGCCTCGGCCGCCGGGTACGCCCTCGCCGCCGTCGCCCAGTCCCGGCTGGCCTCCACCGACGGGGGCGGCGGACTGGCCGCGCTGCTCGCCCGCCCCCAGTGGTGGTGGGCCGTCGGGCTCAACGCGGCGGGTGCCCTGATGCACGTCGCCGCGCTCCACTACGGCCCGCTCACCCTGGTGCAGCCGCTGGGCGCACTCACGCTCGTCGCCGCGCTGCCCATCGGCGCGTACTACCAGCGGCGCCGGGTCACCCGCCGCGAGTGGCGCGGCGCCGCCTGGACGCTGGCGGGGCTGGCCGGACTGATCGCGGTGACCGGGCCCGCCTCGCCCGGGGACGCGCTGAGTCTGCGGGAGGCGCTCGCGGTCGCGGCGGCCACCGCGCTCCTGATCGCGGCGGCCTCCCGGGCCGGGGAGGGCCACGGCCGCGTCGGCCTCGGCCACGCCACCGCCTCGGGTGTCGCCTCCGGTGTGGGCTCCGCGCTCACCCAGACCGTCACCGCCTCGCTCGCCCGCGAGCTGCCGGGCGGCCCGCTCGCCTGGTGGCAGACGGCTCTGCTGGCCGTGCTCGTGGCGGCGTTCGCCGTGGGCGGGCTGCTGCTCTCGCAGTCCGCGTTCCGGGGCGGCCTCGCGGCGCCGCTCGCCGTGGTGAACCTCGCCAACCCGGCGGCGGCCGCCGTGATCGGGGTGGCGCTGCTGGGCGAGCGGTTCCACGGAGGCCCGCTCGGCTGGCTCACGGCCGCGGTGGCGGCGGCGGTCGCCGCCCGTGGCGTGCTGATGCTGACCGGCGCCGAGCCCCCGCAGGTCCCGGCCCCGCGCGCCCCGGAACCGGCGCGCCTACCGGTCTGAGAGCGCGGACGGACAGCGGGGCCGCACCGGGATTCCCGGTGCGGCCCCGCTGTCCGTGTGGGGTCAGACGAGGGTGACCGTGAAGCCGTGGGCGGTCGGGACGGAGGCCGTCCTCACCTCCGTCACGCCGGTCCGGGCGTCGTGGAACCACCCCGAGCCGGCCTCGGCCAACTCCCGCGCCGAGCCGTGGCGGTGCAGCCGCTCGCCGCCCATGACCACCGCGGCGGGCGCGGACGCGGCGTGCACCGTGAAGCGGTACGCGCGCGCCGAGGGCTTGCCCGTGTACGTGCCCACGCTGGGGCCGACCTCGATGACCGAGGCGCGGCCCCCCGCGTGCACCTGGACCTTCTGGGTGGCGGAGGCTCCTTGCGCGAACCGGCGGGTCACGCCGTCGTCCTCGTACAGCGTGTACGAGGACCTGCCCGCCCGCGGGTAGATGTCGTAGTCCATCTCGCCCTTGTCCCGGGTCTGCCAGGACAGCGTGCCCTCGGGCCACATCGGCACGATGGAGCCGCCCTTCACGAACAGCGGAAGGGTGACGAGCGGTGCCTTGTAGCCGTTGACCGTGGTCGGGCCCCGGTAGGTCTTCCCCGTCCAGTAGTCCGTCCAGGTGCCCTTGGGCAGATAGATCCCGTCGCGCACCTCGGTGTCGCTGTAGACCGGGGCGACCAGGAAGTCCGGGCCCGCCAGGAACTCGTACTTCGCGTTCGGGCCGAGCGTGTCCGGGTCGTCCGGGTACTCCAGGGAGAGCGGCCGGACCGCGCCGACACCGGTCTTCGTCGCCTCCCGGGAGAGCCCGTACATGTACGGGATGAGCCGCTCCTTGAGCTGGAGGTACTTGCGGTTGATGGAGGTGTACGGCTCGCCGTCGAGCCAGGGCTGCTGGTCGTGCGGCTGGTGCGTGGTGAGGTCGCTGGACCAGCCGTCCATGGTCATGATGGCGGGCAGGAACGCCTTCCACTGGAGGTCGCGGGCGTACATCTTCGGGTCGTGGGCGTAGATGCTGCCCACGTCGCCGGTGTTGTAGGCGATCCCCGAGAGGGTGGCTCCCGCGTAGGTGGGGATCTGCCAGCGGATGTAGTCCCAGCTTAGCTTCTGGTCGCCGCTCCACAGCACGCCGCACCGCTGGGCGCCCGCCCAGGAGACGGGCAGCCAGACGAAGCCGCGGGCGTCGCTGTTGTCCTCGATGCCGGCCTTCGCCTGGTCGCAGGCGTTCAGGGCGAAGCCGTAGCCGTTGCCGACCCAGGCGACGTCGAGCTTGGCGACGCGCTGGCCCGCCTTGACCTGCTCGGCGAGCTTGTCGAGGCCGTCCTGGGTCCACAGGCCCAGCTGGGCGTGGTGGGCGTTGAGGCCCTGGCCGGTCTCGGCGAGGTTCTCGTAGCCGCAGCCGTAGCCGTCGTTGACGAGCATCCAGCCCAGTGGCATCCGGTTCTGCGTGTATCCATCAGCGACCTTGAGCGCGTCCAGGGTGTGCCGCTCGCCCCGGTTGGCGTTGTGCAGATAGCAGTCGGAGTCGCCGGGTTCGAGCCCGTACACCGGAGGCATGAACGGCTTGCCCACCAGGGAGGTGTACTTGCCGATCACGGACTTCACGTCACCGGTGAAGTAGTAGGCGTCCAGGCGGCGTTCCTGCTGGCCGGTGCGGACGTGGGGGCCGAAGTCGTAGACGCCGGGCGCGAAGGTGTGGCGGAAGACGCCGTAGCCCGCCGAGGAGACGTAGAAGGGCTGGGAGTTGTTGTAACCGCCCTCGTTCCAGTTGGTGTTGTTGCCGACGTTCATGACCTGGTCGCGGTGGGAGAAGCTGCCGTTCTGCTCGCCGCCGCCGAAGAACTGCTCGGTGGCGCCGCGCGTCAGGCTCTGGCGCAGGCCGCCGGTGGTCCAGCGCAGCGGGTCGGCCTCCTGCCATATCGGGGTGCGGTTGTCGGCCTTGTAGAGGGCGAACCGCAGGGGCTTCTTGTAGACGCGCAGGACGGTGCCCCCGGCGCGGATGCCGTGGTAGGCGCCCGCGTCGAAGGAGGTGGTGGCCCGGCGCGGCTCCGGCTGCCGCTGGATCATGCGGCTTCCCGGCGGGTCGGCGAGGACGCCGTCGGGCGAGGCCTGGAGGCGCAGGGTGTCGTCGGCGAAGAACTCGGCCCGCGCCGTGAGCGCGCCCGCCGCGATCTCGTACCTGCCCTGCCCGCCGGTGAAGCCCGTGAGGTTCCCGGCGTCGCTCGCCTCGGGCAGATAGGCCTTGCCCGTGAAGAAGTTGTCGTGCACGTCGTAGGGGACGACGACCACGTGGTACGTGCCCGACGCCCTGGGGATGACCGTGGCCTCGGGGTCGGCGGTCCCGGCGCTCTCGGCGACCTTCCTGCCCGCCGCGTCGTAGATGTAGAGGTCGAAGTCGTCGGTGGGTTTCTCCCACTGGATGGAGACGGGGACCCCGCCCTCGGGGTTGTCGTCCCACTCACCGGCGGGCGGGTTCACCGTCAGGTCGAACCGGGCGCAGACGGCGTCGGCCGGGTCCTCGGCGGGGGTGCCGCACTTGTCGGGCGAGCCGACCGTGCCCTTGGGATAGACCGGGCTCTGCCAGGTGACGCTCGTGGAGGCGCCGTCGAGCGTGCCCGAGGGCGGGGCGGCGTCGGCCGCCGAGGCGGCCGGGACCGTGAGGGCGGTGAGGGTCAGCGCGGCCGCCGCGAGCACGGCGGCGGCCACTCTCCCCGGACGGTGTCGAAGATTCCGCAAGGAGTGTTCTCCGTTCGTACCGAGCCGCTTCCGAGCCGCGCCCGGGGGTGTCTCCGAGCTGCCGCCGAAGCCGCTGTCGAACAACAGGGATGCGGTGCGTGCGCGTTCATGCTTGGAACTGCTGGGTTTCGAGCATCAAGATTCATGACACGGCCGGTACATGTCAACGGCTTCGCGCATACCGGACGAGTAAAGCCGTACGGCCGGCTCCCCACTTTCGTCACCTTGACGATATTCGCGCGACCCAATATCGTCGCTGTGACGAAAACGAGGAGGTCCCGCCGCCATGGCCGACATCAACCGCAGACTGGGCCTGCGTCATCTGCGCTCCGCCCCCACCTCCCACATCCGCCACCACAAGCGCGGCCGGCTCGTCCACGACGGGCCCGGGCTCAGCTTCTGGTTCCGGCCGCTGAGCGCCGCGCTCTCCGAAGTGCCGGTCGACGACCGGGAGCTGGCGATGGCCTTCCACGCCCGCACCTCGGACTTCCAGGACGTCACCGTGCAGGCCACCGTCACCTACCGGATCAGCGACCCGGCCGTCGCCGCGGCCCGGCTGGACTTCTCCGTCGACCCCGACAGCGGGGTCTGGCGCGGCGCCCCGCTGGAACAGCTGTCCACCCTGCTCACCGAGACCGCCCAGCAGCACGCGCTCGACGTCCTCGCCCGCACTCCGCTGGCGGCGGCCCTCGTCGACGGGGTGGCCTCGGTGCGCGAGCGGATCTCGGACGGTCTCGCGGCCGAGCCCCGGCTGCCCGCCACCGGGATCGAGGTGGTGGCCGTACGCGTGGTCGCCATCCGCCCCGAGCCGGAGGTGGAGCGGGCGCTGCGCACGCCGGCCCGCGAGCAGATCCAGCAGGAGGCCGACCGGGCGACGTACGAGCGGCGGGCGGTGGCCGTCGAGCGCGAGCGCACGATCGCCGAGAACGAGCTGGCCAGCAAGATCGAACTCGCCCGCCGGGAGGAGCAGTTGGTCGAGCAGCGCGGCACCAACGCCCGCCGCGAGGCCGAGGAGAACGCCGCCGCCGACGGGGTACGCGCCGAGGCCGAGGGCGCCCGTACGGTCCGGCTCGCCCGCGCCGAGGCCGAGGCCGCCCGCACCACCGGCGAGGCGCGTGCCCAGGCGCAGGCTGCCTGGCTGCGGGTGCACACCGACACCGACACGGCGACGCTCCACGCGCTCACCGCGACCCGGCTGGCCGAGAACCTGCCCCGGATCGACAGCCTCACCCTCTCCCCCGACGTGCTCACCGGCCTGCTCGCCAAGCTGGCCCGCCCGGGCGGTGAGGAGCGGTGAGCCTCGCGCCGCGCGCGGTGCTGGTCCACCGCACCACGGAGTACGAGGAGTTGCTCGCCCGGCACGGCACGCACGGGCAGGCCGCCTTCTTCCTCGCCTCGCGCGGGCGCTCCCTCGACGAGGTGGCCGAGCGCCACCACCGCGCCCGGCGGGCGCTCACCGAGGTGGCGGCGGCGGTGCCGCTGCGCTGGCGGCAGTCGCGGGTGGAGCGCGCCGACCTGGACCGGTTCCTGTTCGCGCCGCAGGACGTGGTCGTCGTCGTCGGCCAGGACGGGCTGGTCGCCAACGCGGCCAAGTACCTCGCGGGCCAGCCCGTGATCGGCATCGACACCGACCCGGGCCGCAACCCGGGCGTCCTGGTCCGCCACCGCCCGTCCGACGCGGCCGCGTTGCTCGCCTCCGCCGCCACCGGCCGCGCCGACGAGCTCACCATGGTGGAGGCGGTGGCGGACGACACCCAGCGGCTGCTCGCGCTCAACGAGATCTATCTGGGTCCGCCCGGCCATCAGACCGCCCGCTACCGTCTGGGCCCGGACGACCCGGACTCCGCCCCCGAACCCCAGGCCTCCTCCGGGCTGCTGGTGGGCACCGGTACCGGGGCCACGGGCTGGCTGCGCTCGCTCTGGCAGCAGCGCGGCAGCGGGCTCGCGCTGCCCGGTCCGGCCGATCCCCGGCTCATCTGGTTCGTACGGGAGGCGTGGCCCTCCCCCACGACCGGGACGAGCCGGGTGGAAGGGGTGCTGGAGAGCGCCGAACGCCTGCGGGTCACCGTCGAGTCGGACCGCATGGTGGCCTTCGGCGACGGAATCGAGTCGGACGCACTGGAGTTGACATGGGGTCAGACGGTGCGCCTGGGGCGGGCCGACACGGCGCTGCGGCTCGTCGGATAGCGACGTCGGCCCGTGATCACGCTGCCCCGTGAGCGCGTGAGCCCCCTCACAGTGCGTAATCCACTTTCTCCTCTCTCGTTGACCCTGCCAGAAGCGAACAAATAGGCTTCATCCATGTGCGATACGGGGTAGGATCGCCGCTCTTCGAAGCGGAGATCATCCATATCCACCGGCACTGCCGGAAGATCCCTTCAGGGCATCGGCGGAGTCGGGGGATTCCAGCACGAAGCACGGGGGAAGCACGGTGAAAGTTCGTCTGCTCGGATCACTGGAAATAACCGACGGCCATCTCACGTTCCGGATTCCCGGCGAGAAGTTACGGGCGATCGTGGCCGCCCTCGCCCTGTCGCCGGGCCGGCCGGTCTCACGGCACGATCTCATCGACGAGTTGTGGGGAGAGGAACTCCCCCGCAACGCCGAGAACTCGCTCCAGGGCCATGTCGCCCGGCTGCGCCGCATCATCGAGTCCCGCACGGGCCGCGACGGGCCGCGCGGACTCATCCAGACGTCCAGCTTCGGCTACGCGCTCTCGCTGCCCGAACGCGACGTCGACGCCTCGCTGTTCACCGCCCTGGTGCGGCAGGCCACCGCCGCGCGCCGGGCCTCGCCCGAGCGCGTGGTCAGACTGCTCACCGAGGCGCTGGCCCTGTGGCGCGGGCCCGCGCTCCTCGACACCGGCCAGGGCATGA
This sequence comes from Streptomyces sp. NPDC005878, assembly GCF_040629815.1. Lineage (NCBI taxonomy): Bacteria > Bacillati > Actinomycetota > Actinomycetes > Kitasatosporales > Streptomycetaceae > Streptomyces > Streptomyces sp. NPDC005878. The sequence goes on along the minus strand of NZ_JBEXWK010000006.1, from coordinate 41,376 downwards.
TCAGCCGGCTCGCCTACACCCGGCTGACCGAGGTGCGGCTGATGGCGTACGAGCATCTCTTCGACGCCGAGCTGGACCTCGGCAGGCACCGCGAGGCGGTCACCGAACTCCAGCAGCTGCACGCCCAGTACCCGTTGCGCGAGCGCTTCTGCGAGCAGCTCATCACCGCGCTCTACCGCTCGGGGCGCCAGGCCGAGGCGCTCGACGCCTACCACCGCACCCGCCAGCGGCTCTCCCACAGTCTCGGCCTGGAGCCGGGGGACGCGCTGCGCGCCCGCTTCCAGGACATCCTGCGAAGGGAGCCGGTCGCCCTCTGAGACGCCGCCCCGGCCGTCAGGGCGCCGCGGCCGACCTCAGCAGTCGGCCCAGCGCCCCGCCGGCCGCCCGGCCCTGCCAGGCGAGGTAACCGGGCTGCACCAGGTGCGGGTCCCAGATCCGCTGGTAGGCGAGCCGCCGGGCCGTCGCGTGCCGCCACGCACCGTGCCCGGCGGCGAGCCGAAGCAGCCGCGCCGCCGCCGCGCTCGCGGTCCCGAGCTCGTACTGGGCGCAGAGCCCGGCGAAGGCGGTGAAGCCGAGGTGCAGCCACTGCGCCCCCTCGGTGGTGAACGCCCCTGCGGCCGCCAGGTTGACCGCCTCCACGGCGCCCCGGGGCGCGTCCGGCGCCCGGCGCGCGGTGTGGTGCAGCCAGCCGGGGCGGGAGCCGAACACCGGCAGGTAGGTGACGGACGCGATGTCCCGGCCCCCGGCCTGCCCGGCGAACACCCGCCTCCCGTCGGCCGCGCCGGCCACCTCGCGACCGCCCGCGCTGTCCCCGTACGCCACTTCGGCCGTCTCGACCCCGGCGAGCCACGCCCGGGTGACCGCCAGACGCAGCTCGGCCAGGCGCGGGCCGCCGAGGCGGAATTCGGGGAGGTAGACCGCGTAGGACGAGCCGGCCTGGTTCACGGTGAAGCCGCAGCGGGCGAAGAGCGCGGCCTCCGGGCGCCGCAGCCGGGTGGCCACGACTTTCCTGCGCCGTTCCGCGGCGAATTCCGTGAAAGCGCGCAGCAGCGGTTCCTGGCCGTCATGGGGAGCGATCACTCCGCCGCTCTGGTGCAGATGGCCACCGGTATCCCGAAAAGGGATCACTCCGGTCCTGCCCGCCACACGGAAGTATTCCGCTCCCTCGCTCATCGCCAGAAAGGCGCCGGGATGGTCGCCGTAGGCACGTAAGTTCTCGCGGACCGTATCGCCGCCGCGCACGGCGAAGGTGTCGATGCTCATGACATTCCCCCCTGTCATGAGCATCCTCGCAGCCGCGGGCCCCAATTCCCTGACACGCGCGTCTCAGTCGGGTATCAGAGCGCTCGCGGCGCACCCGCCGCCGAGCGGTTGGGCTAGGACGCCGGGCAGGAGGCCAGGGTCCGTACCACCGCCGCCGCGGCCACCGCGTGCCCCCGGCTGTTCAGACGGCCCGGCTGCGGGCTCCACAGCGCTCCGGGATCGGCGTCCTGGTGCTTCATCAGGTCGATGTGCAGGGCCCCATGACGGAGGGTCACTATCGCCAGGCGTTCCACCAGGAGGCGCTGGCGGGAGCGCACCCGGTCGCGGTGGGCCGGGGCAACCTGGCCCGAGGCGGACCAGTCGAACGGGCTGACCACCACCGTGTGGCGGCACGCCATCTCCTTCAACGAGGCGAGAATTCGGCTGAGTTCGGTCTCCACCACATCCGCGTCGAACCGGCGCGCCCGTACATCGGGCCCGCCGCACGCGATCACCGCGAGGTCGGACCGGAAGGCGAGCGCCTGGGCCAGCTGGCGCGAGCGCACCTCGGCGAGGACGAGTTCGCGCCGGGCCTGGACGAGCAGACAGGCCAGGCCCGGGCGGGCCTCGCGCAGCGCCCGGGCCACCCGGTCGGGCCACACCCGGGGCCGGTAGCCGGGGACCGCCGCGGCCCGGGCGAGCCGGCCCTCCTGCCCGCTGAGCACCACCGCGCGCCGCCACGGGAGGCCGCCGAGCAGGGTCCGGGCCTCGCCCGGGCGCAGACAGCGCGGATCGTCGTCCTCCATCGCACAGCCCAGCCTTTCCCTCGCCCCCGCGCTGCCGTCGTAGTGACCGCGGCGCCGGCCGTCAACCGCCCGTGGAGCCGGGGCGGACGGACCGGCCCGGATCGGGCCACCCGGCCGCCCCGCGGCGGGTACCGGGCGCCGGACCGGCGAAACACGCGTCTCAGTGGCGTCTCAGCGCGGTCTCAGCGGCCCCGGCGAGGATCCATCCGTACGAGGACGGGAGAGGTACCCGAAGGGGTCCGACGGGGGTTGCGGGCAGGCGCCGGACCGGGCGCCGGCGGCCCGCGCAGGTTCGAGTCCTGCCCTCTCCGCCACAGCACTGCTGCGTCGGGCGCGCCGAGACGTCCGTCGATGTGTCCGTCCCCCGAGCCGCCCCCGGTGGTGGACAGTCCGGCCACCGGAACGGCACGCGGGGACGGGGCACGAGGTCGCGCGACGGATCGCGGGGGCCGGTACGCCCGGCGAGCCGGCTGTGACAGAGCGGCCGGGCCCCGCCCAGCAGCTCGTCCGCACCGCGGGCGGGCCGGGCGGCCCGGCCGTCCTGGTGCGCGGCGAGGGGGCGAGGAGCCCGCCCGCGGCACCCGCTACCCGCCGGACACGGTCCCGCGCGCGCTCCCGGCGCTCGCCCCGTGGCCCCGCGGCGCCTCCGGCTCGGGCAGCCCGCGCGCCAGCCACCAGGCGAGGGCGCACAGCGCGATCAGCGGGGCGAGCGCCACGCCGAGCCCGGCCGCCTCCCCCAGGGCTCCGATCCCCGGCGAGACCACTCCCCCGACGCTCACCGCGAGCCCGAGCGTGACCCCGCTCGCCGTGCCGACCCGGTTCGGCAGGAAGTCCTGCCCGAGGGTGACGTGGAGGGAGAACGGCGCGTACAGCACGGCTGCCGCCAGCGCCGCGCAGCCGAAGAACGCGGGCCCGGGCACCAGGACCACGCCCGCCACGGCCGGGACCGAGGCCGCGTAGGCCCTCCGTACGGTACGGACCCGGCCCCACCGCGCCGCGAGCCGTCCCCCCGCGACGGTCCCGGCGGCGCCGCCCGCGAACAGGGTGAACAGCGCGGCCGAGCCGGTCGCGGGGCCGCCCCCGGCGCGCTCCTGGGCGTAGAGGCCGATGAAGGCGCTCAGGCCCACGAAGACCACCGAGCGGCACACCACGATCACCGACAGCCGCAGGAACACCGGCCAGTTGTCCGGCCCGGCCGGGTGCGCGGCGCCCGCGCGTCCGGCCGCCGCCGTCCGCCGCGCCAGCAGCCGTACCGCCGGTGCCGTGCACACCACCCCGGCCACCGCGGGCACCACCAGCCACGGCGTCGCCCCGAGTCCCCCGGCCGTGAGCACCGGCCCGACCACGACCGGCGCGAGGGCGAAGCCGAGGGTGCCGCCCAGGGAATACCACCCCATGGCGACATGGCTGCCCCGCCCGGCGGCGCGGGCCAGCCGCGCGGACTCCGGGTGGTAGGCGGCGACGCCGGTCCCGGCGAGCGCGACGGCGAGCCAGGTGAGCGGATAGGAGTCGCCGAGGCCGGACAGGGCGATGCCCACGCCCGCGCCGAGGCTGCTCAGCGGGATCAGCCACGGCATCGTCCAGCGGTCGGTGAGCGCCCCGAACACCGGCTGGACGACGGAGGAGAGCAGGGTCGCGGCGAGCACGATGCCGGAGGCGGCCGTATAGCCGTAGCCGCGACCGGCGACCAGGAAGGGGACGAGGGCGGGCACCGCCCCCTGGTAGAAGTCGACCGTGGCGTGGCCGAGGGCCAGTACGGCCACAGGGGACGGTCTCTTGGCGGGGCCGGCGGGCGGCGCTGTCGTCGTCACCCCTCGATCCTGTGGGCGCCGCCGGTCGGCGGGCTTCCGATAAAGTGCCGAGCTGTGCCGATATTCCGCCACGGGCCGCCGCACATCCCCACCATGACCCGGTACCTCGCCCCGGGCACGGGGGTGCGGACCCACCGCCACGAAGTGCACCAGGTCGTCTACGCGGGCCGGGGCGTCCTGTCGGTGACGACGGACGCGGGCACCTGGGTGGCCCCGGCCACCCGGGCGATCTGGGTGCCCGCCGGGACGCCGCACGAGCACCGGGCGTACGGCGAGACGGATCTGCACACCGTCGGCGTTCCGGTGGACCGCGATCCGCTGGGACTCGCCCGGCCCGCGGTCCTGGCGATGGGGCCGCTGCTGCGCGAGCTGGTCATCGCGTACAGCTCGCCGGGCCCGAGGGGGACGCCCGAGGCCGACCGGATGCTGGCGGTCGTCCTGGACCAGCTGCGGCACGCGCCGGAGCAGCCGCTGCACCTGCCCACGGCCCGCGATCCCCGGCTGGCGGCGCTCTGCGCGCTCCTGGACGACGACCCGGCCGACCCCCGGCCGCTGGCGGAGCTCGGGGCGGCGGTGGGGGCGAGCGCCCGCACCCTGGCCCGGCTGTTCCGCGCCGAGATGGGCATGACGTTCCCGCAGTGGCGCACCCAACTGCGGCTCCACCACGCGCTGGTGCTGCTCTCGGGGGACGCCACGGTGACCTCGGTGGCGCGGCGGTGCGGCTGGTCCTCGACGAGCGCGTTCATCGACGTCTTCCGCCGGGCGTTCGGGCACACACCGGGGGCGCGTCGGGCGACGCCGGGACTCGCCGCCCCCACCTCCGGTGTACCGCACAGGTTTACCCCGGACCCAACGGCCGGTTGACGCCGCGCACATGTGGGGCTTGCCACCATGGGTGCGGGGGCGGGTCCCGGGGGGGGGGAAAATCCCGGGGGCCGGCGGGGACCGGGGGTCACGGGGGTGCCCCTGGTCCCCCGCACATGGCCCTGGACCCGATCGAAAACAGTCATCGCGCGATCCGAACACGCCATTGCCCATCACTGCTCCGCAACGGCCGTCCCCCACCGGCGGATCGCGGGCATCATCGGCCCACCGATCGTCGTTGGGCCCGGAGGTGCGCGTGATACGGAAATTCCTCGCCAGGCCGAGGCGCCCCGCGAGCGGCGGCCCGAGCCCGGCCGGGGCGGCGCTGTGGGAGGAGGCCGCCGAGTTCGTCCGGCTGCACCACGCGGAGGAGCCCGCGCCCGGCGGCCCGGAGCGGCGGCTGGCGGAGATACGCGAGGAGATCGGGGCGACCGGCACCTACCGGCACACCACCGCGGAACTGGAGTTCGGCGCCCGGGTGGCCTGGCGCAACAGCAACCGCTGCATAGGCCGCCTCTACTGGCGGTCGCTTCGGGTGCGCGACCTGCGCCACCTCACCGACGCCGAGCCGATCGCCGAGGCGTGCGCCGGGCATCTGCGCGAGGCCACCAACGGCGGCCGCATCCGCCCCCTGATCACCGTCTTCGCCCCCGAGGCGCCGGGCCGCCCCGCGCCGCGCATCTGGAACGAGCAGCTCATCCGGTACGCGGGCTACCGCACCGCCGACGGCCGCGTCCTGGGCGACCCGCGCAACGCCGGGCTCACGGACCTGGCGCTGTGCCTCGGCTGGCCGGGCGGGCCGCGCACGGCCTTCGACGTACTGCCGCTGATCGTCGAGGGCGTCGACGACAAGCCGCGGACCTTCGAACTGCCCGCCGACGCGGTCCTCGAAGTGCCCCTCGACCACCCCGAGGACGACTGGGGCCGCGCGTGGGGGCTGCGCTGGCACGCCGTGCCCGCGATCTCGGGGATGTGCCTGGAGATCGGCGGGATCCACTATCCGGCGGCGCCCTTCAACGGCTGGTACATGGGGACGGAGATCGGCGCCCGCAACCTCGCCGACACCGACCGCTACGACCTGCTGCCGCGCGTCGCCGAGCGGCTCGGCCTGGACACCGCGGACGACCGCTCGCTGTGGAAGGACCGCGCCCTGGTCGAGCTGAACCGGGCGGTGCTGCACTCCTTCGACCGGGCCGGGGTGACCATGGCCGACCACCACACCGAGTCCCGGCGCTTCGTACGGCATCTGGAGCGCGAGGAGCACAAGGGCCGATCGGTGCCGGCCGACTGGTCCTGGATCGTGCCCCCGATGTCCGGCGCGACCACCGAGGTCTTCCACCGCACCTACGACCCGGCGGAGCTGCGGCCGGGGTTCGCGCATCATCCCGAGGCGGCCGCCCGGGCCCGCGGCGAATCGATTCGGCGCATGTCGTGACGGTCCTCCCGGCCACCGGTGAGGGGGATGCGTAGGGAGGTGCGGGGCCGCGGGCGTACCGGGGTGTCCCCCGAGGGACTGAGATGCTCTGGTACTTCCGTCCGCCGGTGCCGTCCGGCCGTCGGCCCGAACCCCCTGATGTGCGCGACGGCCCCGGACCCTCAAGGGGGCGGGGACGCTTAGGGCGCGCGGCGCGGCAGCCGACGGGCGGTCCGTGGGACGGGCGGCAGCACGAAGGGGCCACTGCCAGGCTGGCGTAATTGCACATGATGCGCAAGAGTGACGCACCGCAATGGCCTGCCGAACGCCCGCCCGGGCCAGGCACACGGGAGTCGGGGCCGTACGGGGGCCCCGGACCGCTACAGGGCCGTCGACTCGTCCGCGACCGCGAGCCGTTGCAGTAGCTCACGCAGCACATCGCGCTCCGCCGCCGACAGGGGCTGCAGGAACGATTCATGGACCTTGACCATCAGGTCTCCCGCGTCCCGCAAGCACACGGTGCCGCGGTCGGTCAGATAGAGCGCGAAGGTCCTGCGGTCGGCGCCGCGACGGCGCTCCAACAGGTCCTTGCGCTCCAGGTCGTCGACGAGCCCGACGATGGTCGTGCGGTCGATGCGCAGGGTCTGCCCGACCATCCGCTGATTGATCCCGGGCTCGGAGTCCACCACGTTCAGCACGCCGAACTGACGCAGCGTGATGTCCAGATGACTCAGGGCCTGCTCGGCCTGCTCGGTGAAACGCTGGCCGGCCTTGCGGAGAAGGAAGCCGTGCCAGCCCTGCAACCCGGGGAACAACGGCTGTGTCCCACTGTTCGGTTCCCTCTTCGCCACCACTTTTTCGGTTCACCCTCCCGTGGTGACGGTCCATCATGAGGGCCGCGAAACAGGGCCCTTGACTCTCCAGTCACCGGTCGGCCATGCTCCCGATTTGACAGAGCACCTGATTGTCACTGTAGCAGACAATCTATCTTGCTCAATTCGCGCGCCCTCATCCGCGCGATCTTCATGACCTACGGGGGAACCATGGTCAGCGTCATCGAGTATGTCGATCCGGTCGAGCACTGCCCCGGTTACCTGGTCTACGACGCCACGGACTGCCGCCTCGCGGCGGGCGGGTGCCGTATGCAGGCCGGGCTCACCGCCGAAACCCTCCAGACCCTCGCGGGACGCATGACGCTCAAGCAGCGCGTGCTCGGGGTCAACGTCGACGGTGCCAAGTGCGGCATCGCCTACGACCCGCACGGCCCGCACCGCGCGGAGGTGCTGCGCCGCTTCGTCGCCTTCCTGGCCGAGGAGCTGAGCACCCGCTTCAGCATGGGGTGCGACATGGGCACCCGGTTCGAGGAGCTCGACGCGATGGCCGGGGCGCTCGGCATCGGCTCCGCCAAGATCGCCGTCCGGCGGGCGCAGCGGATCACCGACCGCGAGTTCCGCGCCCGGATGGGCCTGCTCGACACCCGCGTCGGTCTGCTCACCCTCGGCCAGCGCCGGGCGGGCCAGGCCCTCGCCCACTCCGCGCTCGCCGCGACCGCCCACACCGGCCGCCGCGACAGCCGGGTCAGCGTCGCCCTCCAGGGCTTCGGCAACCTGGGGCGGGCCGCCGCGCTCGCCCTGCTGGAGGCGGGCGTCCGTATCACGGTCGTCGCCGACGAGTACGGCTGCGCGGTCGACCCGCGCGGCCTGGACATCGCGCGGATGCTCACCCTCGACCAGCGCCGCCCGGTCCAGAGCCTGCTGGCCGAGCCGATGCGGCTGCCCCGCGAGGCCCTGTTCGAGCTGCCCGCCGACGTCCTGGTCCTCGCGGGCGGCGAGGACGCGGTCACGGCCGAGCGGGCGGCGGTGCTGCCGGTGCCGATCGTGGCCGTGGGCGCCAACTGCGGGCTGAGCGCCACCGCCGAGCGGCTGCTCCTGGACCGCGGGGTCGTGGTCGTGCCCGACTTCATCGGCGGGATCGGCGGCTCGGCCTCGATGGAGGCGCTGTTCGGTCCGCCCGCCACACCGACGGCGCCCGAGGTGCTCGACACCATCGGGGCGATGATGCGCGAGCTCGTCGGGGACATCCTCTGCGGAGCGCGCGACCGGCGGGTGAGCCCGCGCCAGGTGGCCGCCGGAATCGCCGCGTCGGCGATCGTCTCGCCCGGCGAGAAGCCGTATGGCACCAGTCCGTACCGCCCGGTCCGCCCCGCGCCGCGGGGCAGCCGGGGGCGTTCCGTCCGTACCCCGCAGAAGTCCGAGAGGCGACCGTCATGACCACCGCACCCTCGCCCGAGACCCCGGCCACCCGTCCGGCCCCCGCCCCGGAGGCCACCGAGTGCGCCCACTTACGCGGCCACATCACCGACTCGCGGTTCTACGGGCACCGCTACAGCACCCAGGCCAGCCACCGCATCTTCTGTGACCGATGTCGCTACCAACGGTGGCTCGACGTCGAGGCGGCGCTCGCCCTGAGCCAGGGCGAGCTGGGCATCATCCCGGCGGCGGCCGCCCGGATGATCGCGGAGGCCGCCGACGTGGACCGGCTCGACCTGGCCGCGATCCAGGCCGAGATCCGCCGCACCAGCCACTCCCTCGTCGGTTTCCTCCGCGTCTTCCAGGCCTCCTGCGAGGGCGGCGCGGGTGAGTACGTGCACTACGGCGCCACCACCCAGGACATCCAGGACACCGCGCAGGTGCTGGAGATGCGGGACGTCCTGGACGAGATGGAGGGGCTGCTGCGGGGGCTCGCCGGGCAGCTCGCCGACCTGGCCGAGGCCAACGGCGCCACCGTGGCCCTGGGCCGCACCCACGCCCAGCCCGCCCTCCCGATGGGCTTCGGGATCAAGATCGCCAGCTGGCTGGACGAGGTCGTTCGGCATCTGGAGCGCGTCGAGCAGCTGCGGCCGCGGGTGCTGGCGGCGCAGCTCTTCGGCGGCGTCGGCACCATGGCCGGCTTCGGGGAGCGGGCGCTGCCGCTCCTGGAGGCGTTCGCCGCCCGGCTCGGCCTCGCGGCGCCCGCGGTCGGCTGGCACGTGTCACGGGACCGGGTGGTGGAGTTCGTCTCCACGCTCGCGATGGTGGCGGGGACGATGGGCCGGATCGGGGACGAGGTGCGCGTCCTGTCCCGGCCCGAGTTCGGCGAGCTGGAGATCGGCTGGCGGCACGGCCAGGTCGGCAGCAGCACCATGCCGCACAAGCGCAACCCGGAGGCGTGCGAGCAGGCGGTCGTCATGGCGCGGCTCGCGGCCGCCCAGATGGCCAACGCCCTGGCCTGCATGGGCGGTGACCACGAACGCGACTCGCGGGCGCTGCGCATCGAATGGGCCTGCGTGCCCGACGCCTCGCACTACGCCCTGTCGGCGTGCGAGATCGTCACGCACCTGGTGAGCGGCCTCGCGGTGCGCCCGGAGCGGCTGCGGACCAACGTCGCCGCGGTCGCCGAGCAGATCGCCACCGAGAAGCTGATGCTCGCGCTCGGCAAGCACATCGGGAAGCAGACCGCCCACGAGTACGTGTACGAACTCGTCCAGGCGGCGCGGGACAACGGCACCTCCATGCGCGAGGTGACCGGCCGCGACGGGCTGGCGGGCGCGCCGCTGGACGCCGCCGCCCTCGACGAGATCTTCGACCCGGCGACCTATCTGGGCCAGTCGGTGGCCCTGACCGGCCGGGCGGTGGCCGGGGCGCGCGAGGCGCTGGCCCGGCCCGCGCGGCACGCCGAGGGCGGCGACGCGCGATGAGCGCCGCGCTCGCGCCCGCCGAGTCCGGCACCGGGGAGATATCCCGGGCCCGCGAGATCGTCTTCCCGCGTCCCCTCTACTCCAGCCTGGTCGCCCACGCCGTACGGAAGTTCACCGGCCACTACCTGGCGGGCGAGACCGAGGAGCGCAAGGCGTTCGGGATGCTCGCGGGCCGCCCGGTGCCGGGCGGCATCCAGGTCGGCTCCGTCTTCCCGCTCATCGTCAACATGCGCCACGACAGCGGCCACCGGGCCCGGATGGACGAGGTGGTCCAGGAGCACGCCATCCCGTCCGAGACCCCGATGGAGCAGCGCGGCTGGATCGCCGATCCGCGTGAGCTGATGGCCATCGACGACGCCTGCGACGACGCCGGGTGGGTGCTGTTCGGCAACTACCACACCCACCGGGTGCCCTGGCCGCACGATCCGCTGCGGGACACCTGCACCCATCTGGACCGGGTGCTGGCCGCCGAGTCGGGCCAGTGGACGTTCATCCTGTCCGTCGTCGATCTGCACCGGCCGCTCCTGCGGGCCTTCTTCGAGGGCGACAACGACCGCGAGGCGACCGTCCGCATCGTCCCGCCGCTGCCCGGCATGCGCACGCCCCGGGCCTGAACCGCCCGGTCCCCCGCGCAGTACCGACCGTTCCGCATCCCATCCGTACATCCGTAAAGAGGTCGTCATGGATCGCACCCAGGCTTACAACGACGTCATCCGCTTCCACGGCCACGAGTGCCCCGGCGCCGCCTTCGGCGTCCGGGTCGCCGAGGCCGGGCTCGCCGCCCTCGACCTCAAGGACCCGGGCACGCCCCTGGTCCTGGTCTCCGAGACCGACGCGTGTGCGGTCGACGCGCTCCAGGTGCTCACGGGCTGTACGTACGGCAAGCGCAACCTGATCCACCAGGACGCGGGCCGCAACGTCTTCACGCTCTGGGAGCGCGACGGCTCCCAGGGGGTGCGGATACGGGCGAAGGCGGACAGCGTCGTCTTCCGCACCGAGGAGATCTGGGCGCTGGCCGGCCGGATCGACGACGGCACCGCGACCCTGGAGGACGAGGCGGCCTTCGCACGGCTCCAGGGCGAGCGGATCGCGAAGCTGCTGAGCGTGGCGGACGAGGAGATCCTCGCGGTCGAGAAGGTCGAGGCACCCGCGCCCGGCGTCAAACACCTGGCCCGCACGGACCTCTGCGTGGACTGCGGCGAGCCCACCAGTGTGGAGACGCTCCACGACCACCGGGGCCGCATGGTCTGCCCGGCCTGCCATCTGGCCGCGCACGGCGGGGTACTGCCCGAGGGGCACGGCGACCACGGGCACCACCCGCAGAGCCACCAGCACCGCCACGGCCACCAGCACGACCACAAGCACTGACCGATGCCGACCGAGCGCGTACGTGCGGAAGGGGCCCAGGGGCCGTGACAGTGTTCGTGATCGGCGCGGCGGGCGGACTGGGACAGCTGGTGGTCCGCACGCTGCGGGAGCGTGAGGTGGAGGTGGCCGTCCTGGCGCGGGACCCCGAGCGGGTCCCGGCCGGGCCGGGCGTGCGGGTGGTGGCCGGGGACCTCTCGGACCCGGGCCCGGTCAGGGCGGCGGCCGAGGGCTGCGCGAGCCTGTTCCTCTCGGCCGCCTGCGACGTGGAGTGCCAGAGCGCCGCGGTGGACGTCGCCGCCGACGTGGGCGCGCGGCTGGTGAAGATGTCGCCGTGGCAGGCGGCGGTACGGGAGGACAGCCCGGCGCCCGGGGCCCGCCACCACTGGATCACCGAGCGGTACCTGGCCAAGCGGGACCTGCCGTACACGATCCTGTCCCCCAACTACCCGATGCAGGAGCTGATCCGGCACTACGCGCCCGAGGTGCGCCGGCGCGGGGTGCTGGTCGACCCGGCGGGCGGGCGCGGGGTGAGCGTCGTCGACGAGCACGACGTGGCCGAGGCCGCGGCCCGCGTCCTGACCGAGCCGGGGCACGAGGGCCGCACCTACGCCCTCACCGGCCCGGCCGCACCCACCTTCGCCCAGCTCGCCCGGGTGCTGGCCGGGCTGCTGTCGGCGCCGGTCTCGGCGCGGGAGCTCGCCGGGGCGGAGCTCGCGGCGTGGCTGGCGCGGGAGCACCGGCCGTGGGAGGCCGAACTGGACGCGCTGTTCGGGCAGTTCCGGGAGGGCGCGGGCGAGCCGGTGACCGACGACGTGCGCCGGCTCACCGGGCACGAGCCGCGCCCCGTCGCGGACTTCCTCAAGGCCCACCTCCCGCACTTCCTGCCGGACGCGGAGGGCTGAGCCGATGCCCGTGACCCCACGCGCCGCCGAACGGACGGTCGTCGCCGACGACTTCCTCGCCGCGGGCTTCGCCGCCCGCTCCGCGGTGGCGGCCGGACGGCTCCTCCTCGATCTGCGGATGCAGCACGAGGACGGCCTCGCCCCCGGCGGCGCCAAGATGGCGCAGCTCGGCCGCACCTGGTCGGGGCTGCTGCTGCGCAACCGGATCCGCGCCCGCTATCCGCGCGACGGGATGCTCACCGGCCCGGCCGACCGGGCGCCGGAGTCCCTGCGCAGACGCCGGGTGTGGCTGGTCGAGCCGCTGGACTCGGCCGAGGAGTACCACGCCGGCGGCGATCCGCACTGGTCGGTGCAGCTCGCGCTCTGGGAGCGGGAGCGGGGTGTGGTGGCCGCGGCCGTCGCGGTCCCCGCGCTGTGCGAGGTGGTGTGCACCGCGGACCGGGACGCGGGGTGGCGCCGGCCCCGGCCGGTGCCCCGGCAGCGGCCGAGGGTGGTGATCGACACCCGCGACCCGGCCGCGTTCGCCCGTACGGTGGTGCGCCAGACCGGGGGCGAGCTGGTCCCGATGGGCTCGTCCGGGGCCAAGGTCCTGGCGGTGGTCCAGGGCGACGCGGACGCCTACATCCACACCGCGGGCGCCTGGGAGTGGGGCGACGAGGCGCTGTTCCGGGTGGCCCGGGCCGCCGGGCTCCGGGTGAGCCGGCTGTACCCGCCGCAGGAGGAGCGCTCCGGTCCGGTGGACCCCGGCCGCCGGGCGCCGCTGGCGGTGATCTGCCGTCCGGGGCTGACCCGGGCACTCCTGACCGCCTTCGCGGTGCACGGCATCCGGCCGGCCGCGGCACTGCCCGCGCCCCGGGCCCGCCCGGGGTCACCGGCCGCGGGGTGAGGCCGGGGGGCCGGGCCCGGCCCCCCGGCCGATCGGGGCGTCGCCTCCGCGCGGCCGACTCCCCACCGGCGGCGCGGGCAGTCTTGACGCCCCTTCCCGCGCTCAACATACTGCCAACAATCAGGACCTCTGACAATCAGTCACCTGTTCTACGCCCGCCGCGTGTCGAGACGCCGGGTCGCCGATCCCTCCAGAACGGACAGGACCGAACCGAGATGGCCGACGACTTCACTTCCGTGTTCGAGCCCCCACTTGACCAGCTGCCCGACATCGACGACCTCGTCCGCGCGACCATGGAGTGGCACTTCTCGCCGCTGACCGGCAGCCCGTACTGGGTCGAACGCGCCAAGGGCTTCTCCTTCGACCCGCGCACCGACGTCCAGAGCCTGGCGGACCTGCGCCTGTTCGCGGACGTGCCGGTCGACTGGAGCCGGATAGCCGCCGACCAGCTGGTGCCGCGCGGCAGCGCGCCGGGCACGCGGTACGGGATCTACGAGTCGGGCGGGGCCACCGGGGCGCCCAAGCGGATCGTGGACGCCACCTCGCGGCGCCGCAACGTCCAGTGGCAGAGCCGGATGCTCGACGAGCAGGGCTTCCCCTCCGGCGAGGGCAACTGGCTGCACATCGGCCCCACCGGCCCCCATGTCATGGCCAAGAACATCGGCACCCTCTCCGAACTGCGCGGCATGCTCTGCTACTTCGTCGACCTCGACCCGCGCTGGGTCCGGCGCTGTGTCAGCGAGGGCCGCCAGAGCGAGTTCCGCCGCTATGTCGACCACATCCTCGACCAGGTCAAGGACGTCCTGCGCACCCAGGACATCCGGGGCATCTCCACCACCCCGCGCATCCTGGAGTCCATCGGCGCCCGCGAGGACGTCCACGCCCTGCTGCGCGACAGCGTGCGCGGCATCATCTGGGGCGGCACCAGCATGGACGGCGAGACCCTGCGCCTGCTGGACGAGGAGATGTTCCCGCAGGCCAGGCTGGCCGGCGCGTACGGCAACACCATGATGGGCGTCGCCCCGCAGCGCACCCCGCGCCCCGGCGACGCGGCGCCGTGCGTCTTCCGCCCCTTCTATCCGTACACCGTCGTCGAACTCGTCGACCCCGCGCAGCCGGACCGGATCATCTGCGACGACGAGGACGGGCGGGTCGTCATCACCGTGCTGACCCGGGACTACTTCACCCCGCCGACCCTGGAGCGGGACCTGGCGACCCGCCGCGCCACGGTCGACGGCTTCCCCGGCATCGAGCTCTCCGGGGTCCGCCCGTACGAGTCGGTCGGCACCTCCGTGGTCGAAGGGGTGTACTGATGGACGGGGCCGAGGACCTGTACGAGATCCCGCTGATCCGGGCGGGTCTGCCCCGGCAGTCGGCCGAGCGCGCCGAACTCGCGGGCGTCGACGGCACCCCGCTGGCGCTGGTCCACCTCGCCCCGCCGCTGCTGGCGCGGCTGACCGTGGCGGACGCGCGGGCCGGGGCCGAGCGGACACCGGAGCCGGAGCGCATCGCCGCGGCGGGCGAGCTCTTCGCCACCGCGACCCTGGGCGGGCTGACACCGCGGGCCTACGGCGAACTCCAGTCCCGGGTCACGGGGGTGCCCGTCGCGGTGGCCCGGCACTCGCTGAACGATGTCGCCGAGACGTTCGCAGACGTGGGCGCGAAGTTCCTCGCCGAGCGCCCGGCCGGCGTCCCGGCCGCGCCCGTCCCGGGCGAGATCTCCACGGTGTGGACGCGCCGCGGCGACGTCCTCGCCGTGATCGCGCCCAGCAACAACCCCGGTACGCACACCCAGTGGCTCACCGCGCTGGCCTGCGGGTACCGGCTGGTGGTGCGGCCGGGGACCCGCGATCCGTTCACCCCGGCCCGGATGATCGCCGCGCTCCTGGACGCGGGCGTCGCCCCGCACTACCTCTCGCTGCTGCCCGGCAGCCACGCCACCGGGGACGCGCTGGTGGAGGCGGCCGATCTGAGCCTGGTCTTCGGCGGGGACGCGGCGGCCCGGCGCTACGGCGAGGACCGCCGGGTCATCCTGCGCGGCCCTGGCCGCTCCAAGCTGCTGCACACCGGCGCGATCACCGAGCAGACCGTCGACGTGATCTGCCGTTCGGTGGGCTACGACGCGGGGATGCGCTGCACCAACGCGACCGCCGTGTTCACCGACGCCGACCCGGCGGCGCTGGCCGCGGCCGTGGCCGAGCGGCTCGCCCGACTGACCCCGGCGCCGCCCCAGTCGCCCGAGGCGCAGGTACCGGTGCTGCCGCTGGCGGAGGCGAAGGCGCTGCGCGAGCATCTGACGGCACGCCTGGAGGGGGCGGTCGACGTGGCCGCGCCGCTGTATCCCGAGGGGCCGGTGGCGGACCTCGGCGACGGGTCGGCCGCGCTGCGACCCGCCGTCCTGCTCTGCGACCGCTCCGACCATCCCGGCGCCCGGATCGAGCTCTCGTTCCCGTGCGTGTGGATCCTGCCGTGGCGGCGCGAGGAGGGGTTCGGGCCGCTGCGGGACGCCCTCGCCCTCACCATCCTCGGCGGCGACGAGCCGCTGGCGCGCGAGGCGCTGCGGGAGCGGTCGATCCGCAAGGTCCTGCTGGGCCCCATCCCGACGTACCAGGCGGGCCGGACCAGTCCGCACGACGGCTATCTGAGCCACGACCTGATGGAGGCCCGGGCCTTCGGCACCTCGGCCTGAGACGCGGCCCGCGAGCCGCCCGCGCGACCCCGCCCTACTGCGCTGCAACGACCCCTGGAGTGTGTGGAGATGACTCGAACCGTCCTGGTGACCGGCGGCGGCACCGGCATCGGCAAGGCGATAGCCGCGGCCTTCCTCGCCGACGGCGACCACGTCGTCATCAGCGGCCGCCGCGAGGACGTGCTGCTGCGGGCCGCCGAGGAGCTCGACGGCCGGGTGACGGCGCTGCCCTGCGACGTCACCGACCCCGAGCAGCTGGAGGGCCTGCGCGAGCGGCTGCCCGACGTGCTGCACGTCCTGGTCAACAACGCGGGCGGCAACCGGGAGTTCGACGCCCCGCCGCCGGGCGATCTGCGGGCCATGGCCGAACGCTGGCGGGCGAACCTGGAGGCGAACCTGCTGGGCGCCGTGCTGACCACGGCCGCCGTCGACAAGCAGCTCGCGTCCGGGGGCGCCGTGGTCAACATCAGCTCCTTCGCGGCCGACCGGGGCGCGGGTTCGTACGGCGCCGCCAAGGCGGCCATGAACAGCTGGAACATCTTCGCCGCCCGCCAGCTCGGGCCGCGCGGGGTGACCTGCAACGTGGTCGCGCCGGGCTACGTCGACAAGACGGAGTTCTTCCGCGACCGCCGCTCGGAGCAGTTCCACGAGGCCCGGGTGGCGGAGACCATGCTGGGCCGGGCCGGACAGCCCGAGGACATGGCGGCGGTCGTCCGGTTCCTCGCCTCGCCCGCCGCCCGCCACATCACCGGGCAGGTCGTCCGGGTCGACGGCGGCGTGATCCCCACCCGGTGAGAGCCCGTCGCTGAGCGGCGGACCGGTGCGGGCCGGCCGCCCGTCGTGCCCGTACCGGACCTCTACGATGGGCCCATGAGCGCGAGCAAGCACCTTCCGGATGCGCACTCCTCGCACCCGCGCATCACGGGCGAGGACGAGCGTCTGGATGTCGCGGTCGCCGTCCTGACGCTGCTCGCGGACCGTACCCGGCTCGCCCTGCTCAAGGAGCTGGGCGCGGGCGAGGCCGATGTCACCACCCTCACCGAGGCCTGCGGGGCCGCCCGCCCCTCGGTCAGCCAGCACCTGGCCAAGCTGCGCCTGGCCGGTCTGGTGGCGACCCGCAAGGACGGCCGCCGGGTGGTCTACTCGCTGCGCCACGGCCATCTGCGCCGGCTGGTCGACGAGGCCATGAACGTGGCCGACCACCAGCTCGGCGCCCTCCCGCCGCACGACTGACCCGCACGACCGTCCCGCACGACCGACCCGCCCGGCACCGGCGTCCCACGGGTGACGACCGTCGAACATGTGCATAAGTACGCACGCATTGGTTACGATGGGGCTCCCCGCACCTTCTCGTGCCCCCGGGACGGATCCCATGCTGTCCGTACTGCGCAACCGCGCCTACCGCCACCTGTTCACCGCGCAGGTCGTCGCGCTCCTCGGCACCGGCCTCGCCACGGTCGCGCTGGGCCTGCTCGCCTACGACATGGCGGGCGGCCACGCCTCGGCCGTCCTCGGCACCGCGCTGGCGATCAAAATGGTGGCGTACGTGGGCGTCGCCCCGCTCGTGGGCGCCTTCGCCCACCGCGTCCCGCGCCGGGCCCTGCTCGTGGCGAGCGATCTGCTGCGCGCGGGCGTGGCCCTGACCCTGCCGTTCGTCGCGCAGGTCTGGCAGGTGTACGTCCTGATCTTCCTGCTCCAGGCGGCCTCGGCCGCCTTCACGCCGGTCTTCCAGGCGACCGTGCCCGAGGTGCTGCCCGCCGAGCGCGACTACACCCACGCGCTGTCCATGTCACGCCTCGCCTACGACCTGGAGAGCCTGCTGAGCCCCGCGCTCGCGGCCCTGCTGCTGACCGCCGTCTCCTACCACTGGCTCTTCGCGGGCACGACCCTGGGCTTCCTTGGGTCCGCCGCCCTGGTCGTGTCGGCCGTACTGCCCCGGCCCGCGCCGGAGCCCGCGCGCACCGGCGGCGCCTACGCCAAGGCGGCGTCCGGGACCCGGCTGTTCTGGGCGGAGCCGCGGCTGCGGGCGCTGCTCGCCCTCGACCTCGCGGTGGCGGCGGCCGGCGCGATGGTCTTCGTCAACACGGTGGTCGTGGTGCGCGGCCACTTCCACGAGTCCGCCGGCGCGGTCTCGCTGGCCCTCGGCGCGTACGGCGCGGGCTCCATCGCCGCCGCCCTGTGGCTCCCCCGGCTGCTGTCCCGGGCGAGCGACCGCGCGGTGATGCTCCGCGCCGCCTACGCACTGCCGGGCGTCCTGGTCGCGGTGGCCCTCGCCACCCTGGCCCCGGCGGGGAGGGGGAGCTGGGCGGGGATGCTGGTGACCTGGGCGGCGATCGGCGCGGCCAGTTCGGCGGTACTGACCCCCGGTGGCCGGCTGATCCGCCGCTGCGCTCCCGCGGCCGAACTGCCGGCCGCGTTCGCCGCCCAGTTCTCGCTCTCCCACGGCTGCTGGCTGCTGACGTATCCGCTGGCGGGATGGCTGGCGGCGGGGGCCGGGGTGCCGGTGACGGCCGGGGTGCTGGGGTTGGTCTCGCTGGCGGCGGCCGGGGCGGCGACGGCGGTGTGGCCGCGGGAACGCGCGCCGGAGCGGGCGGCCGTACGCCGGGCGACGGTATCCGTACGCTGACGGCACGTCACGTACGGGAAGCCGCAGGGGAACACGGGAAGATCCGGGAAAAGCGGACCGCCCCGGCCGGGCGTGGTGCCGGCCGGGGCGGTCGGGTGCCGCTCGGGATCAGCCGAGGAGCGCGAGGGCCTCGTTGAACGTCGTCGACGGGCGCATGACCGCCGCCGCCTTCGCCGGGTCGGGCTGGTAGTAGCCGCCGATCTCGGCCGGGGAGCCCTGGACCGCGATCAGCTCGGCGACGATGGTCTCCTCCTGCTCGGCCAGCGTCTTGGCCAGCGGGGCGAAGGCCTGCGCGAGCTGCGCGTCCTCGGTCTGCTTGGCCAGCTCCTGGGCCCAGTACAGGGCCAGGTAGAAGTGGCTGCCGCGGTTGTCGATGCCGCCGAGCTTGCGGCTCGGGGACTTGTCCTCGTTGAGGAAGGAGCCCGTGGCGCGGTCGAGCGTGTCGGCCAGGACCTGGGCGCGCGCGTTGCCCTTGGTCGTGGCGAGGTGCTCGAAGCTGACCGCGAGGGCCAGGAACTCACCCAGGCTGTCCCAGCGCAGGTAGTTCTCCTTGACCAGCTGCTGGACGTGCTTGGGCGCGGAGCCGCCGGCGCCCGTCTCGAAGAGGCCGCCGCCGTTCATCAGCGGGACCACCGAGAGCATCTTGGCGCTGGTGCCCAGCTCCAGGATCGGGAAGAGGTCGGTGAGGTAGTCGCGCAGCACGTTGCCGGTGACGGAGATCGTGTTCTCACCGCGGCGGATGCGCTCCACCGACAGCTTGGTGGCCTCGACCGGGGCGAGGATCCGGATGTCCAGGCCGTCGGTGTCGTGCTCGCCCAGGTACTGGCGGACCTTGGCGATCAGGTTGGCGTCGTGGGCGCGGGTCTCGTCGAGCCAGAAGACGGCCGGGTCACCGGTGGCACGGGCGCGGGTGACGGCGAGCTTCACCCAGTCCTTGATCGGCGCGTCCTTGGTCTGGCAGGCGCGGAAGATGTCGCCGGCCGCGACGGCCTGCTCCAGGACGACGTCGCCGTTCTGGTCGACCAGGCGGACGGTGCCGGTGGTGGAGACCTCGAAGGTCTTGTCGTGGCTGCCGTACTCCTCGGCCTTCTGCGCCATGAGGCCGACGTTCGGCACGGAGCCCATGGTCGCCGGGTCGTAGGCGCCGTGGGCGCGGCAGTCCTCGATCACGGCCTGGTAGACGCCGGAGTAGGAGGAGTCCGGGAGCACCGCGAGGGTGTCGGCCTCCTGGCCGTCCGGGCCCCACATGTGGCCGGAGGTGCGGATCATGGCCGGCATGGAGGCGTCCACGATCACGTCGGACGGCACGTGCAGGTTGGTGATGCCCTTGTCGGAGTCGACCATGGCGAGCGCGGGGCCCTCGGCCAGCTCGGCGTCGAAGGAGGCCTTGATCTCGTCGCCGTTCGGCAGGGCCGCGAGGCCCGCGAGGATGCCGCCGAGGCCGTCGTTGGGGGTCAGCCCCGCGGCGGCGAGCGCCTCGCCGTACTTGGCGAAGGTGCCGGGGAAGAAGGCGCGTACGACGTGACCGAAGACGATCGGGTCGGAGACCTTCATCATCGTGGCCTTGAGGTGCACCGAGAACAGCACGCCCTCCTGCTTGGCACGGGCGATCTGCGCGGTCAGGAACTCGCGCAGCGCCGCGACGCGCATCACCGAGGCGTCGACGACCTCGCCGGCCAGGACCGGTACCGACTCGCGCAGCACGGTGGTCGAGCCGTCGTCGCCCTTGAGCTCGATGCGCAGCGTGCCGTCGGCCGGCATGACCGCGGACTTCTCCGTGGAGCGGAAGTCGTTCTCGCCCATGGTCGCCACGTTGGTCTTGGACTCGGGGGTCCAGGCGCCCATGCGGTGCGGGTGGGCCTTGGCGTAGTTCTTCACCGAGGCGGGGGCGCGGCGGTCGGAGTTGCCCTCGCGCAGCACCGGGTTCACGGCGCTGCCCTTGACCTTGTCGTAGCGGGCGCGGATGTCGCGCTCCTCGTCGGTCTTCGGGTCGTCCGGGTAGTCCGGGAGGGCGTAGCCCTGCGCCTGAAGCTCGGCGACGGCGGCCTTGAGCTGCGGGATCGAGGCCGAGATGTTCGGCAGCTTGATGATGTTGGCGTCGGGCGTCTTCGCCAGCTCGCCGAGCTCGGCGAGGGCGTCGTCGATGCGCTGCCCCTCCTGGAGGTACTCCGGGAAGAGGGCGATGATCCGCCCGGCCAGCGAGATGTCCCGCGTCTCCACAGTGACCCCGGCCGTCGAGGCATACGCCTGGACCACAGGCAGGAACGAGTACGTCGCCAGCGCGGGCGCCTCGTCAGTGTGGGTGTAGATGATGGTCGAGTCAGTCACCGGGTGCTCCACTCCACGTATGCAACATTGCTCGACATCAAGATATCTCGTGGTGGCCCCGGCCCGGACAGGGCCCTGCCCCGGGGTGGCGGGCCCGCGAAGGGACCCGGGAACGGGAGAAAACACACGGAAAGCCGCCTTCTCCGATGGAGAAGACGGCTTCCGACCTGCGAAAACGCTGGTCGGGACGACAGGATTTGAACCTGCGACCCCTTGACCCCCAGTCAAGTGCGCTACCAAGCTGCGCCACGTCCCGGTGCCCGCCTGACCTGGGGTTTCCCCCGGCCGAACGTGCACGAGAACAATACCGCACTTCGACCGGTGGTCACGAACCGCTTTCGGCCGTCGGGTCCGGCGCCGTGGAGCGGCGCCGCTGACCGCCCGCGAAATACGCCACCAGATCCGGGGCCGGCGGCTCGACCCGGCGGGGCGTGCCGCCGTCGCGCAGGGACATGGTCGCCTCGTAGCCCGCCGCCACCGCCATCCGCGCGGCGACCGGCGAGGTGTCGGTGGGGCCGCCCTCGCGGGCGAACCGCAGGAACTCGTCCATCAGCAGCGGGTCCGCCCCGCCGTGCCCGGAGCCGTCCCGGGCGGGCGGCACCTCGTGGACCTCGTCGGGCTCGTCCCGGAAGTGGGAGCGGCGGGTGTTCCACACCTTGACCCGGCTGCCCGGCCCGTCGCCGAAGTTCTCCAGGCGGCCCGCGTCCCCGATGACGGTGTAGTTGCGCCAGTAGTCGGGGGTGAAGTGGCACTGCTGGTAGGCGGCGAGCACCCCGTTGTCCAGGCGCATGTTCAGCAGGGAGACGTCCTCGATGTCGATCACCGGGTTGAGCGCCCGCTGGGTGTGCGGCGGCCAGTGGCCGTCCTTGGTGTACCAGTCGTCCGCCTTGGGCTCCCCCGCCGCGCGCCGGTGCGGGTTGTCCCCGTAGACCATGAGGTCGCCCATCGCCTGGACGTCGCGCGCGTAGCCGCCGGCCAGCCAGTGCAGCACGTCGATGTCGTGGGCGGCCTTCTGGAGCAGCAGCCCGGTGGTGCGGGCCCGCTCGGCGTGCCAGTCCTTGAAGTACCAGTCGCCGCCGTAGCCGACGAAATGGCGGATCCACACCGTCTTGACGGCCCCGACCGCCCCGCGCCCGACCAGGTCGCGCATCAGGCGGACCACCGGCATGTGGCGCATGTTGTGGCCGACGTAGAGCCGCGACCCGGTCTCGTACGCCGTACGCAGGATCGTGTCACACCGCTCGACCGAGATGTCCAGGGGCTTCTCCACCAGCACGGCCTTGCCGGTGCGCAGGGCCGCGCAGGCGAGGTCGGCGTGGGTGTGGTCGGGGGTGAGGACGAGCAGGGCGTCGATGTCGGGGTCCTCGACGACCTTGCGGTGGTCGCCGGTCAGGGCGGCCTCGGGGAAGGCCCCGGCCGCCTCCGCGCGGGCCCGGGGGTCGGGGTCGGCGAGCGCGGTCACGACGGAGCCGCGGCCGGGGCGGTGGGCGACGCGGGCGAGGCTGCCGCGCAGGCCGTAGCCGAGGACGCCGATACGGAGGTCGGTCATGGTCAACTTCCTTACGGTCCGGGCGGGATGGCCCGCTCGCCGGACCGCCCCGCTGCCCGATGATGACATCGGCGCCCGGGCCGTTACCGCGCGCCGGGGCGCGCGCCTGCGACAACGCTTTCGCGCCATCTCCACCGGACTCCGCCCCAAGGCGCCGGTACGTGGTCCTGCCCGAGGGCCGCCGGGTGAAACGATCAGGTTCGCACAGGCGGAGGCCGTACGGCGGATGGCCGAATGGCCTCCGGACGCGTTCGCGCGCGGCCTCGCCGCGCCTTCCCGGGTGCTCCTCGATGCCATTTCGGTGCGCGTCCGGGACCAGAACCCGTCCCTCAGTGCCGTATGCCCACGAAACCTTTGCCGTTGGCATGTGGCAAGAAGACGAGACCGGGGAATGCCAACCGAGTGGAACCGAGGAGGCCAACCTCACAGAACACACCAGTAGTCAAACGTCAACACGCCCTGTTTCGGCCAAAGTTGACAAGCACGTTGTAGCGCCACTGAATGATCAACAACATGAGTGGGTCGGCCTCTTCGGGACGGGGACCACTGCCGATGCACCACCTGCTCGAACACCGTGACGAGCAGGCGTTTCGCGGAGGAGGGCTCGCCATGGACGGATACTTCAGCAGCCGCCCGCACCATCAACTACGGGAGCGTGTACGCCAGTTCGCGGAACGCGAGATCCGGCCCCGGATAGCGGCGATGGAGGCGGCGCGTTCCGTCCAGTACGACCTGTCACGGCTGATCGCCCGGCAGGGCTGGATAGGTGCCACCGTCAGTCCGTCGTACGGAGGGATGGGGGTCGGACACCTCGGGAAGACGATCATCATCGAGGAGCTCTCCCGGGTCAGCGGCGCCATGGGCGCCATGGTCCAGGCCTCCCAGCTGGGGGTCGCCAAGATAGTCCACTTCGGCAGCGAGGAGCAGAAGAAGCACTGGCTGCCCGCGATCGCCGCCGGTGACTGCCTGCCCACGATCGCGGTGACCGAGCCCGAGTCCGGCGGGCATGTCCTCGGGATGACGGCGAGCGCCGTCCGCGACGGCGACAGCTACGTCCTCAACGGGCGCAAGGTGTACGTGGGGAACAGCCATGTCGGGGACGTGCACGGCGTCGTCGTCCGCACCGGCCCCGGCTCCGGCGGGCTGACCGCGTTCCTGGTCGAGTCCGACCGGCCCGGGTTCTCCCTCGGCGCCGAGCGCGACACGATGGGCCTGCACGGCTTCAGCTTCGGCGAACTCCGCTTCGACAACTGCCGGGTGCCGGTGGAGAGCCGCCTCGGCGAGGAGGGCGACGGGCTCGCCGTGGCCTACTCCTCCAGCGTCCTGTACGGCCGGGCCAATCTGACGGCCGTCTCGCTCGGCATCCACCGGGCGATCCTGGAGGAGACCAGCAGGTTCTGCGCGGAGCGCGTCCGCTACGGAAAACCGCTGTACGAACTGCCCAACATCAAGATCAAGCTGGGCCAGCTCCAGTCCCGGCTGATGACGGCCCGGCTCGCGGCCTACCACGCGGTGCACCTGCTCGACCAGGGGCTCCCCTGCGACGCCGAGCTGATGAACGCCAAGGTGGTCAACGTCGAGTCCACGCTCGACTCGGCCCGCAGCGCCATGGAGATCCACGCGGCGGCCGGTCTCTTCACCGACTGCCCCATCGAGCGGTACCTGCGCGACGCGCACCACATCTTCGCCCCGGCCGGCACCACGGACGTCCAGCTGCTGCGGCTGGCGGAGGTGGCGCTGGGCACGGCGAAGGGCCAGTGGTCCCAGCGGCTCTCCGACGTCGTACGCACGGACGAGTTCGCGGCGGCCCACTGACCGCGCGGAGGTCATCGGGGGCGGCGGTCAGAAGCCGCCGTCCTCCCGGTGGTGGATCTGCTCGATCAGCTCGGCCGCCATCGACTTGATCGTCTCGAGACCGGCCCGGCCCCACGGCCGGGGCTCGGTGTCGACGACGCAGATCGTGCCGAGCGCGATACCGGTCCGGTCGATCAGCGGCGCGCCCAGATAGGAGCGGATGCCGATCTCGTCGACCACCGGGTTGCCCGCGAACCGCGGGTAGTCGCAGACGTCCTCCAGGACCAGGGCTTTTCGGCGCACCACGACGTGCGGGCAGTAGCCGTGGTCGCGGGCCATGAACCGGCTCACCCCGCCGGACGCGGCCACCGCGTTGAGATCGGTGCCCGCGTGCGCCCCCTCGGGGGTGTGCAGCCCGGCGAAGAACTGCTGGTGCTCGTCGATGAAGTTGACCATCGAATAGGGCGCCCCGGTGACCTCCGCGAGTTTGTGCGCGAACTCGTCGAACGCCGGATCGACATGCTCCCCGATACCGAGCTGGCGCAGCCGCTGGACGCGGACGGGCGCCTCCCGGTCGACCGGGGTGAGCAGCAGATGGCCGGTGGGGTCGTACGTCATGTGTGGGCTCCATGGCTGGTGGCGGCCGGATAGGTGGACAGCAGGTGCTGGACCAGGGTGACCAGGGTCCCGATCCCGGAGCTGCCGATACGGGCGTCGCACAGCACGACGGGAACCTCCGGCTTGAGGTCTATGGCGGAGCGGACCTCGTCGGGGCTGTAGCGGTAGGCACCGTCGAACTCGTTGACCGCGACGAGGAAGCCGATCCCGCGCCGCTCGAAGAAGTCCACGGCGGAGAAGCAGTCCTCCAGGCGCCGGGTGTCCGCGAGGATCACCGCGCCGAGCGCGCCCTCGGAGAGCTCGTCCCACATGAACCAGAACCGCTCCTGTCCGGGCGTGCCGAACAGGTACAGCACGTGCCGCTCGTCGAGCGTGATGCGCCCGAAGTCCATGGCGACCGTCGTGGTGGTCTTGGACTCCACCCCTTCGAGGCTGTCATGCGCCACGCTGACCGTGGTGAGCAGCTCCTCGGTGGAGAGCGGTTCGATCTCGCTGACCGCGCCCACGAAGGTCGTCTTGCCGACCCCGAAGCCGCCGGCGACGAGGATCTTCAGCGCGGTGGGGAAGAGATCCACGGCGGGGCTGACGTCAGAGCCGTCGTCGTAGGCCATCGAGCACTGCCTCCAGCAGAGAACGGTCGGTCGGGGTGTGGTGGAAGCGGGGTGCGCGGGCCGTCACCGCTCCGCAGTCCACCAGGTCGGACAGCAGCACCTTGGTGACGACGGCGGGCAGCCGCAGATGGGCCGCGATCTCCGCCACCGAGGTGGGTCCCTCGCAGAGCCCGAGCGCCTGCGAGTGCTCGGGCCCCAGCGGTGTCCGGGGCGGCTGTCCGGTCGCCATCACCTGCGAGAGCAGGTCCAGCGTGGCGGTCGGCCGGGTACGCCCGTTGCTGACGGTGTACGGCCGGATCAGCCGCCCGGCCGCGTCGTCGAGCCAGGGGCCTTCCTGCGGGGCGGGCACGCTCAGCGCCTCGTGCCGCTCGGCGTGCCGGCCCCTTGCCGGGCCGGCGTCACGAGGTAGGGCCGTACGCTCTTGACCAGCATCGCCATCTCGTACCCGAGCACCGCCGCGTCCGCCTCGCGCCCGGCGAGTACGGCCAGACAGGTGCCCGAGCCGGCCGTGGAGACGAAGAGCAGCGTGGAGTCGAGCTCCACCACCACCTGGCGGACCTCGCCGCCGTCGCCGAAGCGCGCGCCCGCGCTGCGGCCCAGCGAGTAGAGCCCGGAGGCGAGGGCCGCCATGTGGTCGGCGCTGTCGACGTCGAGACCGTGCACGGACTTCACCAGCCCGTCGGAGGAGAGCAGGACCGCGTTGCGTGTGTAGGGCACCCGCTGGACCAGTCCGCTGAGCAGCCAGTCGAGGTCCGAGACGTGTCCGGTCGGCGCATCGCTCGCCATGGTGCATCTACTCCTTGGAGTGTTCGGCGTCAGTTTCTGCCGGGTGCTGTAACGACTGGGCGGGGTGGGGCGGGTGCGGCTGCGGTACGGCCGTGTGGTCGTGCGGGGCGGGCTGCGACTCGGCGAGGCCGATGCCCCGCTGGAACGCCGCCATCAGCCCCGGGTCGTGCACGGCGTGCTCGTCCTCCCTGCGGGCGGCCGGGGCGTCGCGCAGCTGCGGGACGAGATGCTCCTGGCTGCGGCGCCGGGGCAGGTCGGGGCGGCCCGCGCCGTGCACCGTACCGTTCGCCGGGGGTATGGGAGGCACCGCGGTTTCCCCGGTGACGCGGTGGGTGCCGGGGACGGCGCCGGCCGGGCCGGGCCGCTCCTCGTGGGCGGCGCGGACCGGGAGGGGCGCCGTGCCCTGGGCGGACACGGTCTCGCCGTGCCGGGGCCGGCCGGGCGACGACACCGGCGGCTCGGCGTGCTCGGGCGCGCGGGGGGCGGGCGGCGCCATCGGCGCCGCGGCCGGGGCAGGCGGGGGTGCCTGCGGCGGGACCGCGGGGGCCTGGGGCTGGGCCGGGAGCGGGGTGCGGGCCGGCTCGGGCAGGGGTTGCCGCTCGCTCGACTGCCCCTCCTTCGGGGCTTCGGAGTCGGCGCCCAACAGGCCCTGCGGCAGCACCAGTACGGCCTGGACGCCGCCGTAGATGTTGGTCTGGAGGCGGACGGCGATGCCGTGCCGGCGGGCCAGCGCCGAGACCACGAACAGGCCGATCCGGCCGTCCTGGAGGAGGTGGGCCACGTTCACCTGATCGGGGTCGGCGAGCAGCGCGTTCATCTTGTTCTGCTCGGTGACCGGCATGCCCAGGCCCCGGTCCTCGACCTCGACGGCGAGCCCGGCGGTCACCAGCTGGGCGCGCAGCAGGACCTGGGTGTGCGGGGCGGAGAACAGGGTGGCGTTCTCGACGAGTTCGGCCAGCAGGTGGATGACGTCGGCGACCGCGTGGCCGCGCAGGGTGCCGTCGATCGGCGGCACCAGCTTGACCCGGGGGTACTGCTCGACCTCGGCGATCGAGGAGCGCAGCACCTCGGTCATGGTCACCGGGTGGGACCACTGGCGGCGGGCGATGGCACCGCCGAGGACGGCGAGGTTCTCCGCGTGCCGGCGGATGCGGGTGGCCAGGTGGTCGACGTGGAAGAGGCCCTTGAGCAGCTCCGGGTCCTCGACCTCGTTCTCCAGCTCGTCCAGGAGCTGGATCTCGCGGTGCACCAGGGACTGGAGGCGGCGGGCGAGGTTGACGAAGACCTCGACCTTCTGTTCGTTGCCGACGCTGCTGGAGAGCTGGGACGCCTGCACCACGGCGGCGACGGCCGCTTCGTGGGAGCGGGTCAGCTCGTGCGCCAGGAGGTCGAACTCGTCCGCGCCCGACGGGAGTTGCGCGGGTCCGCGACGGGCGGGCGGCCCCTCGCCGCGGCGCAGTCCGTCGACCACCGTGCGCAGGTCGGCGGCCGAGCGGGCGCTGCCCCTGCGCAGTCCGTTGGCGCGTGCGAGCACGGTCCTGGCGGCCCGGTCGGCGCCGATGGCGGCGGCGGCCACGGCCGCGAGGGCGAGCAGCGCCATCCCGGCGAGCGCGGCCCAGAGCGTCTTCGAGGGGTGGGCGTGGGTGGAGTGGAGGGTGACGACGACGGCGGCCGTGCCGCACAGCACGGCGGCCATGGCGGGCAGCACCGCGCTGCGCAGCAGCTGGGGCCGTATCCGGCTCTCGGTGGACGGGCGCTGCCCGCTCGGCGGACGTCCCGCCGGGGCCGGGGCGCCCGCGGGTGCGGCCGGGGGGGTCGCCCGGTGTGCCGTACGTCCGTGCCGCCCGCCCTCGCGGCGGTCGGACCGCGCGGCGGGTGCGCGAAGATGAGACATCTGCGTCCTCGGTACGTGGGGTCCCAGAGATCGTGGTCCCGGGCCCCGCTCGTTCCATGAGGGCCCGCGTTGATCGTCGGCCACTCACAGTAGGGGTCAACCCCTCACCCTCGGTGCGCAGTTGGAAAATTCCCCCCTTCCGTGTCCCGCTCTGGTATGACGCCTCGTACGGCAGCACGAAATACCGGGCTCGTCCCGGCCGCCGCCGGGCGTGTCCTAGGAGACGACCGGCGCCGCCTCCTGCTCCCCCGCCTTGGCGGGCCTGCGGGTGTGGGTGGGCCAGCCGTCCGCCGGGGGCGGTGCGACCGGGCGCCACCAGGGGGCGGACGGCACGCTCTGCGCGGCGGGCTCGAAGGGCTCGCCCGGGATCGGCAGCGCGATCCTGGCGTCGGCGGCCGCCGCGGCGGCCATCGTGCCCTCGCCCGGCTCGGACCACGGGTGCGGGGCGAGGTTGAAGGTGCCCCAGTGGATCGGGAGCATCAGGCCGTGCGGCCGGCCGCCCTGGAGGTCGAGGTGGGCGCGCATGCCTTCGGCCGGGGTCATGTGGATGTCCGGCCAGAACTCGCTGTAGGCGCCGATCTGGATCATCGTGGCGTCGAACGGGCCGTGCTCGGCGCCGATGGCCGTGAAGCCGTCGAAGTAGCCCGTGTCACCGCTGTGATAGATCCGGTGCTCGGGACCGGCGACGGCCCAGGACGCCCAGAGGGTGTGCTGCTGGTTGCGCAGGCCGCGGCCGCAGAAGTGGCGCGCGGGGGTGGCGGTGAGGGTGAGGCCGTTGACCTTCGTCGACTCGTTCCAGTCGAGCTCGTGGAGGCGCTCTGCGGGGACGCCCCAGTGCTCCAGGTGGGCGCCGACGCCGAGCGGGACCGCGAACACCGTCCCCGTACCCGCGAGGGCGCGGATGGTGGGCAGGTCCAGGTGGTCGTAGTGGTCGTGCGAGATGACCACCACGTCGACCGGGCCGAGGGAGGCCAGCGGGACGGGCACCGGGTGCAGCCGCTTGGGACCGGCGAAGGCGAAGGGGGAGCAGCGCTCGCCCCAGACCGGGTCGAAGAGCACCCGGCGGCCGTCGATCTCGGCCAGGACGCTGGAGTGCCCCATCCAGGTGATCCGCAGGCCCGTGGCGGGCGGCTTGGCGAGGTCGGCGAGCGTCGTCGCGTGCACCGGGATGTTGCCCACGGGGGCGCGCAGGGCCCGCTGCTCCTTCTGGAAGTAGATCTTGGCGAACTCCACCATCGAGCCCGAGGGACGCGTGCGCGCGCCCTCGGGGTTCTGGAAGACGCCGTCCGCGAAGTTCGGTGAGCGGCGGATCCGCTCCAGGCGGTCCCCCGCCGGGTCGGCCCCGAAGGCGGCGGGGCGCAGCTCGCGCAGCCGGGAGCGGAGTGGGAGCAGAGAACCAGCGCCGGTCACGGCACCTCCTGGGGCTCGGGGGTCATTCCATTATGTGCAACGGGTACGACAACGCGGGAACCGCGCCGTGCGGCGGTGGCGGCCCGCCGGGGACGGCTCAGGCGCGCGGCTGCCCGTAGGCACGCTCGACCCGCAGCCGGAGCACGAGGCGCCGGTCGCGGACCATGGCCCGCCGGTAGTCCTCCCAGTCCGGGTGCTCGCCCTGGACGTCCCGGTAGAGCCGGACCAGCTCCTCGACGGTCGCGTCGTACGGATCGGCGGCCACCGGGGAGAGGTCCGCCACCCCCTCGGCGACGGTCCAGGCCCAGCGGTCGGCGCTGGTGACGTGGTAGCCGGCGCGTGGGTCGCGGCGCAGGTTCCGGGTCTTGGCGCGGTCGTCGGTGAGGGAGACCTTGATCACGCCCTCGTCCGGGTAGTACGCGTGGTTCACGTTGGACAGCTGCGGCCGGCCGTCGCGCTTGAGGGTGGCGAGTACGCCGCCCTTCTCCTGTGCGACCAGCTTGAGCAGGGCTTCCTCGGATGCGTCGAATGCCGTCATGGCCACTGGAACAGCGCGCGCGGGGCTCCGGATTCCCCGGTGGGCCCCCGCGGGGTGAAGGTCGTGTGGGGAGCGCTCGATGACTGTGTGATGGACCTGGCATGACTGTACGGAGCGGAACGGCGGGCCGGGGCCCTAGTCTGGACGCATGTCCACTTCCTCCGACCAGCCTGGTTCCGTACTGCCGGACGCCGAAGCCGCCAACGCGGCGATCCGCGACCTCGTCGAGAGCACGGACCCCGAGGGCGGCTGGCCGTCGGAGGAGTACGAGCGACTGCTCACGGTGTGGGCGCAGGCCACGACGGCCGACCTCGACGAGGCCGCGTAGCGCCTGCCGGGCCGGCCCGGCCCCCCGGCGGCCGTTGCCCGCACGTCTCGTACGTCCGGTGACGTCTCGCTGCGAACCGGTCCGTCACGGTCCGGTCCGTCACGGCCCGGTCCGTTGCGGTCCGTGTGACCTCCCGGCGGTAGGCTCGACCCTCCTTTGTGCCCGCCCGGGCCCGCGTCCCACCGTCACGCGGCACCCCCGGGGCCCCAGAGAACCGCAGGAGAGCGTCCGCCGTGTCCGAGACATCCGAGAACCGCGTACAGGAGCGGGCCGCGGCGGCGCCCGGCCCGGTGGACGACCGCTCCGGGCTGCGGGCCGACTGCGCGAACTGCTTCGGCCTGTGCTGTGTGGCGCTGGCGTTCTCGCGGTCCACGGACTTCGCCGTCGACAAGGCCGCCGGGGATCCCTGCGCCAACCTCCAGCAGGACTTCCGCTGCGGCATCCACGACCGGCTGCGCCCCCAGGGCTTCCAGGGCTGCACGGTGTACGACTGCTTCGGCGCGGGCCAGAAGATCTCGCAGGTCACCTTCGTCGGCCGGAACTGGCGTGAGTCTCCGGACGGGTCGCGGCAGATGTTCG
This sequence comes from Streptomyces sp. NPDC005878, assembly GCF_040629815.1. Taxonomy (NCBI): domain Bacteria; kingdom Bacillati; phylum Actinomycetota; class Actinomycetes; order Kitasatosporales; family Streptomycetaceae; genus Streptomyces; species Streptomyces sp. NPDC005878. The sequence continues at coordinate 10,597 of NZ_JBEXWK010000006.1, read as the reverse complement.
CGGCGCTCCCGGTGATGCGCCAGCTGCACGAGCTGCTCTGGTACCTCGCCGAGGCGGGGAGCCGTCCCGCCGCGCGTCCGGTCCACCGCCGGGCGGCGGCCGAGCGGGAGCGGATCGAGCGGCTGACCCTCAGCGACGTGGACACGCTCCTGGAGCTGGATGTCGCCGAACTCCGCGCCGGGGTGAACACCCTGCTGCTGCGCACCAGCGAACTGGTGCGCGCAGAGGTCAGGGGCAGGAAGGACCGCAGGGGCGCCGATCTGTTCGGGGCCCGGCTCAGGGGCGCCGATCTGCGCGGCGCGGACCTGCGCGGGGCGTACCTCATCGCGGCCGATCTGAGCGGGGCGGATCTGCGGCTCGCCGATGTGATCGGCGCGGACTTCCGGGACGCCGACCTCGCGGGGGCGGACCTCACGGACTGCCTCTTCCTCACCCAGACACAGGTCAACGCGGCCCGGGGCGACGACGCCACCGTACTCCCGGCCGGACTCGACCGGCCCTCGCACTGGCGCGCGGGGACGACGGGGCCCGCGGCGCGGTCCGGCGGCCGGGAGAAGGCCCCGGGTACCGCCGGCCGCCGGGGCGGTCCGTCCCGCAGGTCCGGTGGCGCCCGGCGCCGGGGCGCCGGCCCGGCCGGATCGCGCCGGTCGTAGCCGGTCGGCCTGCTGTCCGTCGGCCGCAGCCCCGACCCCACTATGCATTGCGTGTATACACCTCGCGTATAGTCCTTAGCATGTTCAGGTCCAGGCCGAAGGGGAGTCGCCTCATGCGCAGCAGCAATTCCGGAGTCCGCCGTGCCCGGGGGCGGTCCGCGGCCGCACTGGTGGCGGTGGCCGCGCTCGGACTGGCGCTGACCGGCTGCTCCGACAACGCCGTCTCGCCGCGCTCGGCCCGCGACGACGCGCTCGACAGCAAGGCCGCGGCCGGCGCCGACGCGGGCAGCGCCACCGGGGTCGACTGCCGCAAGGCCAAGTGCATAGCCCTGACCTTCGACGCCGGACCGGGCGTGAAGACGCCCCAACTGCTCGACACGCTCAAGGAGAAGAAGGTGCACGCCACCTTCTTCCTGCTCGGCGCGAACCACGTGGAGAAGTACCCCGACACCGTGCGCCGCATCGCGGCCGAGGGGCACGAGGTCGCCAACCACACCTGGTCGCACGAGCGCCTGGACAAGCTCAAGCCCGCCGAGATACGCGCCGAGCTCAACCGCACCCAGGAGGCGGTGGCCGCGCTGACCGGCCGCAAGCCGGTCCTGATGCGGCCGCCCCAGGGCCGTACCAACAAGGAGGTCACCAAGGTCAGCAAGGAGCTCGGGCTCTCGCAGATCCTGTGGAGCGCGACCGCCAAGGACTACTCCACCAACGACTCGGCCCTGATCACCGAGCGCATCCTCGACCAGGCCGACCGCGACGGCATCATCCTGCTGCACGACATCTACGACGGGACCGTGCCCGCCGTGCCCGGGATCATCGACGCGCTGAAGACGCGCGGCTTCACCTTCGTGACCGTGCCCCAGCTGCTCGCCCCCGCGGCTCCGGAGCCGGGCCGGCTCTACCGCCCCTGACGCACCCCGCCCCGCCGGCCGTGCCCGCACGGCCCGGTGGGTGTCGCGATTTCGCCCTCAGCATGGAGCTGTTCTCAGGACCCCTGCGAGCGGGCAGAGTTGCGGCCATGAAGCTGTTGATACTGGGTGGTACGGAGTTCGTCGGACGTGCCGTGGCCGAATCCGCCGTGGCGCGGGGGCACGAGGTGACGGTCTTTCACCGGGGCCGCCACGAGCCGCCCGCCGGAGTGCGGGCGCTCCTCGGCGACCGGACGGCCGAGGACGGTCTGGCGGCGCTGGCCGACGGCCGCTGGGACGTGGTGGTGGACACCTGGTCGGGCGCGCCCTCGGCGGTCCGCGACGCCGCCCGGCTGCTGGCGGAGGGCCGCGCCGCCCGGTACGTGTACGTGTCGAGCCGTTCCGTGTACGCGTACCCGGTCCCGGCCGGGGCGGACGAGGGCGCGCCGCTGGTCGACGGGTCGCCGGACGCCGAGGGCGAGGTGGCGTACGCGCAGGCCAAGCGCGGCGGCGAGCTGGCCGCGGTGCGGGAGTTCGGCCCCGACCGCTCGCTGCTGGTGCGCGCCGGGCTGATCCTCGGCCCGTACGAGAACATCGGGCGGCTGCCGTGGTGGCTGGGGCGCATGGCGCGCGGCGGTGAGGTGCTCGCGCCGGGGCCGCGCGGTCTTCCGGTGCAGTTCATCGACGTCCGGGACCTGGCGGAGTGGATCGTGAGCGCCGCCGACTTCGGGCTCTGCGGGCCCTACAACCTGGTCTGCCCGCCGGACCACACCACCATGGGCGAGCTGCTCGACGCGTGTGCGCGGGTCACCGGCGGCGGCGCGGAGCTGCGCTGGACGGACCCGGAGCCGATCCTGGCCGCCGGGGTCGAGCCCTGGAACCATCTGCCGGTGTGGATTCCGCCGGGTGAGCTGCACGACACGATGCACGGCTCGAACGTGTGGAAGGCCGTGCTGGCGGGGCTCGACTGCCGGCCCGTCGAGGAGACGGTCGCCGACACCTGGGCGTGGCTCGGGTCCCTCGGCGGCGAGGCGCCGCAGCGGCCGGACCGCCCCCGGGTCGGACTGGACCCGGAGACGGAGCGGAAGCTGCTGCACGGCTGAGCCGTGCGGGCGCCGCCCTCGGGGCGGTCCGTCGGTGACGCCGTCGGCCCACGGAGGGCCGACTGGGCTGATGCCCCGTCAGAGGGGCAGCAGATCGGGGCGCTTGGGCTCCACGTGGTCGCCCGAGCTCTCGCCCCGCAGCCGTCGCCCGATCCACGGCGCCAGGTGCTCGCGCGCCCACTGGATGTCGTCGCGCCGCACCTCCAGGGTGCCGCGCGGCGGCTGCGGCGGCCACGGCTGGTCCGGGTCGGCCGGCACCGCGAGCCCGAGCACCTGGGCGGCGCGCAGCGCGACCCGGGTGTGCCCCTCGGGCGACAGGTGGAGCCGGTCGCCGTCCCACGCCCGCCTGTCCTGCACGGACTTCAGCGACCACAGGTCGAGCACCGGGCACCCGTAGCGGTCCGCGATGGAGCGCACGTGCGCGGTGTACGTCGCCACCTTGCCGCGCAGATGCTTGAAGACCGGCACCCCGCGCGTGTCGAACCCGGTGGTCACCATCACCGTCGGGATCGTGCTCTTCAGGTCCGCGACCGCGCGCTCGAAGCGCTCGGCCACGTCGTCCGGGTCACTGCCCGGCCGGATGATGTCGTTGCCCCCCGCGCAGAAGGTCACCAGGTCGGGCGCGAGTTCCTTGGCCCGCGGCACCTGCTCCTCGACGATCTGGTCGAGGAGCCTGCCGCGGACCGCGAGATTGGCGTAGCGAAAGGCCCCCTCCGGTCGCTGATCTGCCAGTAGCACGGCGAACCTGTCCGCCCAGCCGACGAACGCCCCGTCCGGGCCGGGGTCGCCGACGCCTTCCGTGAAGCTGTCGCCGATCGCCGTGTACGACCCGAACGTACCGCTGTTGAATGATCTCGAATCGTCTGCCACGGGACCATATCTTTCCCCTACCGGTGTGACCTACGCGACCGTAAGGAGGGGTTGACGGTGGGTGATATAGACCACCCGGTCAGTTTCGCCCAGCGGGAATACGCCGAATACCTCCGGCCCACCGGACAAAACCGGGGCCGGCCGGCTTCGTTTAGAGAGCCGCGCCCTGCTGCCTGAGGTAGGCGATCGGGTCGACGTCCGAGCCGTAGTCGGGCGTGGTGCGGATCTCGAAGTGCAGGTGCGGGCCGGTGACGTTGCCGGTGGCGCCGGAGAGCCCGATCTGCTGGCCCGCGGTCACGGTCTGCCCGGCCGAGACGGAGAGCTGGGAGAAGTGGGCGTACTGGGAGTACATGCCGTCGGCGTGCCGGATGACGACCTGGTTGCCGTAGGCGCCGCCCCAGCCGGCCGAGACGACCGTGCCCGGGCCGACGGCCCTGACCGTGGTGCCGGTCTCGGCCGCGAAGTCGACGCCGGTGTGGTAGCCGCTGGACCACATGGACCCGGCCATGCGGTACGGGGTGCCGATGCTCACGCTGTCGAGCGGCGCGCGGAAGCCGGTGGAGGAGCCCTGGTCCGCGGTGGTGGAGCCCTGGTCCGTGGTGGTGGAGGTGTTCGTGGCCGGGGCCGGCGAGGACGGCGCCGGGGTGCGGGGCGCGGGGGTCGACGCCTTCGTGCCGGACTCGTGCGTGGTCGTCCTGGCGGACCCGTGCGGCGCGCCGGTCTTGGCCTTGGCGCCGAGCACGAGCTTCATGCCCGGGCGGATCAGCGCCGGGTCGGCGCCGACGACCTCGCGGTTGTCCCGGTAGAGCCGCTGCCAGCTGCCGAGCCGGTGGTCCTCGGCGATCCGCGAGAGGCAGTCGCCGCTCTTGACCTTGTACGTGGTGGGGGCGGCCTGGGGCGCGGCGGCGGCGAGGGTCCCGGTGGTGCGGGCGGCCTGCTGGGGCGCGGTGGCGGGGGCGGCGGTCTGCACCGCGGCGTGCGCGCCGGTGGCGCCGAGCAGCGGGATGGCGAGTGCGGCGCCACCCGTACCGGCGGCGGCGATGCCCCGGGATATCGGGCTGGACTTGGGACGGCGGTGCTTACCCTTCGCGGGCATGGCGGATTCCTCTCCGGCGCCTGCGAGGTGAGCTGTCGGGTTCGGGCTGGAGATGCCCGGCCGGGCACCGGTCACGGTGCTTCGGCTTCACCCCGAGCCGTGCCGGAATTCCGGACGGCGCTTACCTGGGTCCCCCGCTCCTGCCACGCGTGGATGGGTGCGGATTCCGAGCGGTGGCAGGATTCGGCGGTCCACTCGGATTGCGGTGACCGTAAGCGAGCCCGGTGGGCCACGACAAGTGCCGATTTCCCTTCGGCATTCCCGGCCGGGAATTCCTACGGGAATCGCGGTCACCCTGCGTCGACCGTCATTCCCAACGGGCCCGGCCGGACGGGGGAATTCATCCGGGGCCGCCACCACGGAACGTCACGGATATGACGCTGCTCACGGGTAATCCCCCTGTGCCGAGCGGGAGATGGACAGGGGCCACCAAATCGCCCCATAAGGTCGAAAGTTCTGCCCCTCTTCACCCCTCTCCCACACCATCGCCCCACTCTGCCCGTTTTGATCCGATGCGACCGGAAAGCCGCCGGGCTCACCCGTCGCCCCCGGTCCGGAGCATCCCGAGCCCCAGTACGGCACAGGTACACACAGGCACGAACAGCGGCGCCGGCTTCGGGACAGGACATCGCGCGGGCAATGGGCGCGAAGGGGTCGCATTCCGGCCAGACGATCGAGATGATTGCCCCGGGAACCCATGTCGTATCGTCGGGACCGAGGCGGCGTGATCTTCTTTCGACCCCCATCAGGAGCCAACGTGACCCAGCAGACTCCGCAGATCCCTTCGACCGAACCCGAGCTCTCCGGCGTCCGCAACTTCCGTGACGTGGGCGGACTGCCGACCGTGCCCGGCCGGCGGCTGCGGTACGGACGGCTCTTCCGCAGCGGCCACCTCGCCCACGCGACCGCGCAGGACGCGGCCTTCCTCGCCTCGCTCGGCCTGCACACCGTCTTCGACTTCCGCAACGCGGCGGACCAGAAGCTGGAGGGCCCGGACGTGGAGCTGCCGGGGGTGCGCAACGTGAACATACCGCTGACGGACCCGGCGGACGGGGCGGAGTTCTGGAAGATGGTTCGCGACGGCGACATCAACCAGCTGCGGTCGGTGCTCTCCGACGGCCGGGGCGCCGAGCGGATGGCGCGCTCGTACCGCACGATCATCCGGCAGCGCACGGCCGAGCACAGCCGGGTGCTGCACGCGCTCGCCGAGGACAGCGTCCCGGCCCTGATGCACTGCGCGGCGGGCAAGGACCGCGCGGGCCTGTCCATCGCGGTGGCGCTGCTCGCGGTGGGCGTCGAGCGCGACGCCATCGAGGCCGACTACCTCAAGTCCAACGACCCGCACCGCCGTTACAAGATGCACCGCAGCGACAGCTCCCCCGCCGGCCTGAGCACCGAGGTCGTGGAGCTGCTCAACCCCCTCTTCGACGCCCGCGCCGGCTATCTCGACGCGGCCTTCGAGACCATCGAGGAGACCTGGGGCAGCACCGAGCGCTACCTCTCCGAAGGCCTCGGGCTCTCCCCCGAGACCCGTGAGCGGCTGCGCGAGCGGCTGGTCGAGGACGCCGTCTAACGGGCGCGCCGGGTCACTTGCCGACCGTGAACAGCAGGTAGAGGAAGGCCGCGAAGATGTGGCCCGCGATCAGATAGGCGAACAGCCGGACCACGAGACCCCGGGGGAACTTCGTCTCCCGGGTGTCGACGCCGGACCGTTCCTGGTTCTGCGACATGTCGTACCTCTCAGCCGTGCGGATGGTGCGGGTGCGGATCGGGGCTCTGGAGCAGGGTGTGGACGAACAGGAACGCGGCCCCGCCGGGCGAGACGGCGGAGATCCGGTGCGGGGTGAGCGAGTCGAAGTGCGCGCTGTCGCCGGGGTCGAGTTCGTGCGTGGCGTCGCCCAGGGTGAGCCGCAGCCGCCCGGACAGGACGTGCAGCCACTCCTCGCCCGGGTGGACGCGGACGAGCTCGCGCTGGGTGCCGTACGGGACCTCGACGCGCAGGGCCTGCATGGCGCGGCCTGGGTGCCCGGCCCGGTGGTAGGTCCAGCCGTCGGCCTCGGCGGGCTCGGCCCGGCCGCCCCGGATGACGGGCTCGCGCCCGGGCGGCATCTCGCCCAGCAGCTCCGAGACGGTCGTACCGTAGGTACGGGCGAGCGCCAGCAGCATCGGCAGCGAGGGCTGGCGGGCGCCCGTCTCCAGGCGGGAGAGGTGCGCCGGCGAGAGACCGGCCCGCGGGGCGGCGGCCTCCAGGGTGAGGCCCCGGCGGCGGCGCAGGTCGCGCAGGCGCGGGGCGACATCGGGGAGGGCGGGGCCCGCCGGCTCCCCGGCGCCTTCGGCGGGAGTGCTCATGCACTCCATTCAGTCAGCGCCTTGCCTCTGGGGCAAATTTTTTGCCCCAGAGGCAAAAAGCGCTACCGGTTGGCCACCGCCTGCTTGACCAGGGTGCGCCCGAAGTCCCACATCAGGCCACCCCCGCCGTGTGCGTCGTCCATCACGGCCGTGAACGCCTCGACGAAGCGGTCCACCTCGCGCTCGCCGATCGTCAGCGGCGGGATCAGCTTGATCACCTCCAGATGGTCCCCGGAGACCTGGGTGAGGATGCGGTGCTTCTGGAGCAGCGGCACCACGACCATCTGCGCGAACAGGCCCTTGCGGGCGGCCTGGAGCATGGTCCAGCGCCCGCGCAGCCGGATCGAGGAGGGCTTGCCGAACTCGATGCCGACCATCAGGCCGCGCCCGCGCACGTCGTGCAGCAACTCGTAGCGGTCGACCAGCGCGGCCAGTCTCGACTTCAGGAGTTCGCCGGCGGCGCGGGCGTTGGCGACGACCTCCTCGTCCTCCATCACCGCGAGCACCGCGAGGCCCGCCGCCATCGCCTGGGCGTTGGAGCCGAAGCTCGCGGAGTGGACCAGGACCCGGTCCATCGACGAGTAGACCTTCTTGAAGATCCACTCCTTGCCGAGGGTCGCCCCGACGGGCACGTACCCGCCGGAGAGCGCCTTGGCGACACAGACCAGGTCCGGCTCGACGCCCTGCTCGTGCTGGTAGGCGTAGAAGTCGCCGGTCCGGCCGAGACCGGTCTGCACCTCGTCCGCGATCAGCAGCGCCCTGTGCCGGTGCAGCAGCTCCTGCGCGGCGAGCAGATAGCCGGGCGGCGCCTCGTGGACGCCCTTGCCCTGGATCGGCTCGACGATCAGCGCGGCCACGTCCCCGCGCTTCAGCTCCCGCTCCAGGGCCGCGAGATCGCCGAGGGGGACGGCCGTGTCGGGCAGCAGCGGGGCGAAGCCGTCGCGGAAGCCGGACTCGCCGTTGACGGAGAGGGAGCCGGTGGTCAGCCCGTGGAAGGCGTGGGAGCAGTACAGGACCCTGGGCCTGCCGGTGGCGTACCGGGCGAACTTCAGGGCGGTCTCCACCGCCTCCGTACCGCTGTTGCCGAAGAACACCCGGTCCAGGTGCGGGCTGTGGGCGAGCAGCTTCTCGGCGAGCAGGCCGGGCAGCGGCTGGCAGTCGAAGCGGGTGAGGTCGGCGAGCGAGGCGTCGAGGACGTCGTGCAGCGCCTTGCGCACCACGGGGTGGTGGCGGCCCAGGCCCATCACCCCGAACCCGGCGAGCATGTCCAGGTAGTCCTGGCCTTCCGTGTCCCAGAAGTACGCGCCCTCGGCCCGCTCGTAGACCTTGTCGAAGCCGATGGTGTGCAGCATGCGCGGCAGCTGGTGGTTGAGGTACTTCGTGTGCAGCTCGTAGCGCTCCCCGCCGCGTTCGGCGAGGAGCCGGGCCAGGTCGAAGCCCTTGGGTCCGCCGTCGGTCATCCGTCGTGTCCCTTCTCGGCCGCCGCTGCGGCGTCCTGGCGCGCCGCGAGGGCGGCGCTGATCCGTCCCGCGATCTCCACCGGGGTGAGCCCGATGTCGGCGAGGACCTCGGCGCGCTTGGCGTGCGCGAGGAACTGCTCGGGGATGCCGAAGGTGCGCAGCGGGGTGTCCACCCCGGCGTCCCGCAGCGCCTGCCCGACCGCCCAGCCGACGCCCCCGGTACGGCAGTTGTCCTCCACGACCGCGACCAGCGCGTGCCGCTCGGCCAGCGGCGCGAGCTGCTCGTCGACGGGCTTGACCCAGCGGGGGTCCACCACCGTGCAGCGGATGCCGCGCCCGGCGAGCAGGTCGGCGGCCTGGAGGCAGACGGGCGCGAGCACCCCGACCGCCACCAGCAGCACCTCGGCGTCCTCGTCCCGGCGCAGCACGTCCATCGAGCCGATCCGCCCGAGGGCCGCGAGGTCCGGGCCGACCGCCTCCTTGGGGAAGCGGAGCACGGTCGGGGCGTCGTCGACCGCGACCGCCTCGCGCAGCTGGGCCCGCAGCTGGGCCGCGTCGCGCGGGGCGGCGATGCGCAGGCCGGGCACGACCTGGAGGACGGAGAGGTCCCACATGCCGTTGTGGGAGGCGCCGTCGACTCCGGTGACGCCGGCCCGGTCCAGGACGAACGTCACTCCGCACCTGTGCAGGGCCACGTCCATCAGGACCTGGTCGAAGGCGCGGTTGAGGAAGGTGGCGTAGACGGCGACTACCGGGTGCAGCCCGCCGGTGGCGAGCCCGGCCGCCGAGACGGCGGCGTGCTGCTCGGCGATCCCGACGTCCCAGACCCGGTCGGGGAAGCGCGCGGCGAACTCGGTGAGCCCGGTGGGGTGGAGCATGGCGGCGGTGATCGCCACGATGTCCTCGCGCTCCCCGCCGAGCGCCGCCAGCTCCTTGCCGAACACCGAGGTCCAGGAGGGGCCGCCGGCGGGGGTGAGCGGGACGCAGGTCAGCGGGTCCATGGCGCCGACGGCGTGGAAGCGGTCGGCCTCGTCGTCCAGGGCGGGCTGGTAGCCGCGGCCCTTCTCGGTGAGGCAGTGCACCAGGACGGGGCCGTGGAAGCGTTTGGCGCGCCGCAGCGCCGACTCGACGGCCTCGATGTCGTGCCCGTCGATGGGTCCCACGTACTTCAGCCCCAGGTCCTCGAACATCCCCTGCGGCGCGACGGCGTCCTTGAACCCCTTCTTGGCGCCGTGCAGGGACTCGTAGAGCGGGCGTCCGAGCACCGGCGTCTGCTGGAGCACCTGCTTGCCCCAGGCCAGGAACCGTTCGTAACCGTCGGTGGTGCGCAGGGTCGCCAGGTGGTCGGCGAGGCCGCCGATGGTGGGGCCGTAGGAGCGCTCGTTGTCGTTGACGACGATGATCAGGGGCCGGTCGCGGGCGGCGGCGATGTTGTTCAGCGCCTCCCAGGCCATACCGCCGGTCAGGGCGCCGTCGCCGATGACCGCGACGACGTGGTCGTCCCTCTTCAGGACCTCGTTGGCCTTGGCGAGGCCGTCGGCCCAGCCGAGCACGGTCGAGGCGTGGCTGTTCTCGATGACGTCGTGCTCGGACTCGGCGCGCGAGGGGTAGCCGGAGAGGCCGCCCTTGGAGCGCAGCTTCGAGAAGTCCTGCCGCCCGGTGAGCAGTTTGTGTACGTAGCTCTGGTGCCCGGTGTCCCACAGGACGCGGTCGGCGGGCGAGTCGAAGACCCGGTGGAGGGCGATGGAGAGTTCCACCACCCCGAGGTTCGGGCCCAGGTGGCCCCCGGTCCGCGCCACCGCCTGAATCAGGAACTCCCTGATCTCCTGTGCCAGCGCGGGGAGTTCGGCGCCCTGGAGCGCCTTCAGGTCGTGCGGCCCCCGAACATTCTCCAAGATCGTCACGCTGGAGCCCCCTTCGGATCCCGTTCAGCTCTCGGTGGTTGCGGTCAGCCCCGTGCGGTGACGCTGGGGACGCCGGAGACGGCGCCCTCTCCCTCCATCCGCTCCGCGATCTTCATCGCTTCCTCGATCAGCGTCTCCACGATCTTCGACTCCGGGACCGTCTTGATGACCTCCCCCTTCACGAAGATCTGCCCCTTGCCGTTGCCGGAAGCCACCCCCAGATCCGCCTCACGCGCCTCACCCGGCCCGTTCAC
>NZ_JBEXWK010000005.1:341361-358758 GCF_040629815.1 Streptomyces sp. NPDC005878 | reverse complement strand
CTGCGGGTTTGTGGGTGGCTGAGCGCGCAGTTCCCCGCGCCCCTAACTGCCTAGGGGCGCGGGGAACTGCGCGAGCGAGCCACCACCGGGCGGCCCACCAGACGAACACGGCCCCCACCGCCGAGGTGATCGCCCCGCAGGGGCGCACCGAAGGGGCGCGGGGAACTGCGCGAGCAGCCCACCACGGCCCGCAGCCGAAGAGGGGATTGGGGGCGCGGGGAACTGCGCGAGCGAGCCACCACGGCCCGCAGACACACCCCGGGCCGAAAAGGGGCGCGGGCAGCCGGCTGCTCAGCCGCAGACGAAAGCCGGGCCCAAAAGGATCAGCCCCGCCGCCCCCGCCGCTTCAGCCAAACCCAGCCCGCCCCCACCCCCACCACACCCAACCCCCCGTACACCAGGTTCCGGTGCCCGCCCCCGGAGTCGGTGCTCCCGCCACGGCCCCCCGCACCGGTCGGTGAACTCCCCCCGCCGGACGGCGACTCGCCCCCGGCGACGGCGACCCGCGTCACCGGACTCCCCTCCCCCTCGCTCCCGAACAGCAGGGCCTTCCCGTCCGGCGTGTACGTGACGGACTCCGCCTGCCGCATCAGCGGGGCGGACACCCCGTGCCGCGCCCCCGGCTTCCCGCCCTTCCAGTCGTACTCGGCCGCCCAGAAGTACCCGCGCAGCGCCAGCTTCGTCCCGTCCGGGGAGAAGGCGCCGTCGGTGACCCAGGGCACGTCGCCGACCCGCCGGAAGACGTTCGTCCCGGCCGTGGAGAGGTGCGCGGGGCCCTCGTAGAGCCCGCCGCCGCCCTCCTTCTTGGAGGCGATGTAGACCCGCCCGGTGCCGGGATGGACCATCAGGGCCTCGGCGTTGCGCGGCCCGTCGGCGTACTTCACCACGTACTGCGTCGCCTTGACGGTGGCGTCCTTCAGCCGCTTCGGCTCGGGGAACTTGTAGATCCAGACGTTCTTCCAGGTGCCGCCGAGGTTGTCCCCGATGTCCCCCACGTACACGTTCCCGTCCGGGCCGACCGAGATCGCCTCGACGTCGCGCGGGCGGCCGACGCCGGTCATGGTGATCCTGGCGACGGTCTCGCCGGTCCTGGAGTCGACCGCGTAGACGTACGGCCCGTCGTCGCTGTCGTTGTGCGTCCAGTAGACGCCCGGGTGGGCGCGGCTGGCGGCCAGACCGCTGGACTCCTTGATCCGGGGGTCCTTGATCGTGAAACCGCCGTCGCCGCCGTCGGCCGCCGCCGGTCCGGCGGCCCCCAGGACGACGAGCCCGGCGGCCGTGGCGGCGGACAGAAGCGAACGCATCGGGAAACGCATGGCACCAAGTGTCCATCGTCACGTGGCAGCCCGTCGAAGCGGTCCAGGTGATCCGCCATCATGGCCCCATGCGTTTCATGTTCGTCGGCGACTCCATGACCATCGGACGCGCCGGCGACATCACCTGGCGCTACCGGATGTGGCAGCACCTCAGCACGTCCTTCGACGGCCCCTTCGCGATCGTGGGGCCGCGCACCGAGCTGTACAACACGGAGGCCGGGGCCCCGCTGTCGTCCGCGTACGGCGCGGAGGACTTTCCCGCGCCGGCCCGCCGCCATCTGTCGGGGTGGGGCGAGGGGTGGCTGCACATGGCCCCGCTGATCGCCGAGGCGGCGGCCGGGGCGCGGGCGGACGTCCTGCTGGTCTCGCTCGGCCTGATCGACCTGGGCTTCTACACCGACAGCGACCAGACGGCGGCCAACGTCCGCGCCTTCGTGGCGGCGGCGCGCACCGCGAACCCGGCGATCCGGATGGTGCTGCTCCCCGTCATCCCGAACATCCGGGCCGAGTCGGACGCCCCCTTCGCGGCCGAGGTCGCCCGCTTCAACGAACTGCTCGCGAAGGCGGTGGCGGACCTGGACCGGCCTTCCTCCCCGCTGCTGCTCGCCTCGCACCCGCCGACGTACGACATCCACGTGGACACCTACGACGGCACGCATCCCTCCGCCTCGGGCGAGCACAAACTGGCGGCGGCCTTCGCGGACGCGCTGCACCAGGGGTGGGGGCTCGGCGGTCCGTACGGAGTGCCGGTGGCCGCCGCTCAGGAGGGCCGGGTCCGCTAGCGCGGCTCAGTGCGAGGCCCCGGTCAGCCGGTTGGCGAAGGTGGAGACGGTGTACGTGCCGATGCCGAGGACGACCTCCAGGGCGTTCTGCCGGGTGTAGCCGTGGGACAGGAACGCCTCCAGGCCGGCTTCGGGGACCGCGCCCGCCGTTGCGTACACGGCGAGGGTGAACTCCCGTACGGCGTCGAGGCGTTCGTCCGAGAGCGGCGATCCCGCGCGGAGCTCCCCGATCAGCTCCTCCGGCGCGCCGAGCCCCCGCAGCTTCGCCGTGTGCATGTCCACGCACAGGGCGCAGGCGTTGCGGGTGGCGACCGTCATGACCACCACTTCGCGGGCGACCGGGTCCAGGGTGGTGCTCTCGAAGAGGGCGCTCATCTTCAGGAAGCCCTCCAAAGCGTGGGGCGAGGCGGCCATCCGGGCGACGGCCGGGGAGAGGTGCCCGAGGTGCCGGACGGTCCCCTCCATCGCGCGGCGCGACGCGGCGGGCGCGGACTCCAGGGTGTGGTCGACGAACATGGTGCGCCCCTTAGAATGGACAACGTGGTTGACGAAAAAAAGGTAAACCAGGTTGTCGGTTCTCGCAAGGGCGAAGACGGGTCCGGCGGCGCCGACACGCCCGGCTACGAGCTCCCCCTGCTCCTCCTGGCGGGCTTCCGCACCCTGATCGACCGCCTCCACGCGGAACTCGCGGACCAGGGCCACCCCGACCTGCGCCCGGCCTACGGCTTCGCGCTCCAGGCCATCGGGCCCGGCGGGGCGACCGCGAGCGAGATCGGGCGCCGCCTCGGCGTCTCCAAGCAGGCGGCCGGCAAGACCGTCGACCGCCTGGAGGCGCTGGGCTACGCCGAACGCGCCGACGACCCCGCCGACGCCCGCCGCAAGGTCGTCCGCATCACCGCGCGCGGCCTGGACGCGCTGGCCCGCTCGGCGGCCGTCTTCGACGAGCTGCGCGCCGACTGGGTCCGCACCCTGGGGCCCGGCCCGGTGCGGGAGATGGAGGCGTCCCTGCGCGCGGTGGTCCCGCCGGAGGCGTTCCGCCTGGACGCGTCGAGCTGGTTCGCGGGGTCCTGAGCACTTCGGCGCCCGGACGCGCCCGGCGCCCGGCGCCCCCGCGACCGGCCCCCCTTGCTTCGAGCGCACTTCAACGGCTTCGCTGGTCCCTCATGGAGTACACGCAGCTCGGACGCACCGGACTCAAGGTCAGCCGCCTCGTCCTCGGCACCATGAACTTCGGCCCGCTCACGGACGAGGCCGACAGCCACGCGCTGATGGACGCCGCCCAGGAAGCGGGCATCAACTTCTTCGACACCGCGAACATCTACGGCATCGCCGAGCACAAGGGCCTCACCGAGGAGATCGTCGGGTCCTGGTTCGCCAAGGGCGGCGGGCGCCGGGAGCGGACGGTCCTGGCGACCAAGGGCTACGGGAACATGACCCAGGACGGCAGCCCCTGGAGCACCAGCGTCTGGCCCAACGACAACAAGCTCTCCGCGCTGAACATCCGCCGCTCGGTGGAGGCCAGCCTCAAGCGCCTCGGCACCGATTACCTCGACCTCTACCAGTTCCACCACGTCGACCGGCAGACCCCCGTCGAGGAGATCTGGCAGGCCATGGACGTGCTCGTCCAGCAGGGCAAGGTGCTGTACGTCGGCACCTCCAACTTCCCCGGCTACAAGATCGCCCAGGCCAACGAGGTCGCCGCGCGGACCGGGCGGCTCGGGCTGGTCAGCGAGCAGTGCCTGTACAACCTCGCCGAGCGGCGCGCCGAGATGGAGGTGATCCCCGCCGCCCAGGAGTACGGCGTGGGGATCATCCCCTGGTCCCCGCTCCACCAGGGACTGCTCGGCGGCGCCCTGCGCAAGGAGCGGGACGGGGCCGGGGAACGCACCAAGGGCGGCCGGTCCGCCGCCGGACTCGCGGACCCTGCGGTGCGGGCGCGGGTGCAGGCGTACGAGGACCTGCTCGCCGAGCACGAACTGGAGCCGGGCGAGGCGGCGCTGGCGTGGCTGCTGACCCGGCCGGGCGTGACCGGCCCGATCGTCGGCCCGCGCACCCCCGGCCAACTGGCCTCGGCCCTACGGGCGGTGGAGCTGGAGCTGTCGGCCGAGGTGCTGGCCGGACTCGACGAGATCTTCCCGGGACCGGGCCCGTCCCCGGAGGCGTTCGCCTGGTAGGCGGGAGGGGGGCGGAGTCGGGGGAGGGCGGGGCCGCGTGGGGTACTTGCTTCGAGCGCACTTCAAGGCGTTCGCTGGTACCCCATGGAGTACACGCAGCTCGGACGCACCGGACTCAAGGTCAGCCGTCTCGTCCTCGGCACCATGAACTTCGGCCCCCAGACCGAGGAGACCGAGAGCCACGCCATCATGGACGCCGCCCACGAGGCGGGCGTCAACTTCTTCGACACCGCCAACGTCTACGGCCAGAGCGCCGGCAAGGGCCGTACCGAGGAGATCATCGGCAACTGGTTCGCCCAGGGCGGCGGCCGCCGGGAGCGGACGGTCCTGGCCACCAAGGTGTACGGGAACATGTCCGCCGACGGCGCCCCCGTCTGGCCCAACCACGACAAGCTGTCCGCCCTGAACATCCGCCGGGCGGTCGAGGGCAGCCTGAAGCGGCTGGGCACCGATCACATCGACCTCTACCAGTTCCACCACGTCGACCGGCAGACCCCCGTCGAGGAGATCTGGCAGGCGATGGACGTGCTCGTACGGGAGGGGAAGGTGCTGTACGTCGGCACCTCCAACTTCCCCGGCTACAAGATCGCCCAGGCCAACGAAGTGGCCGCGCGGACCGGCCGGCTGGGGCTGGTCAGCGAGCAGTGCCTGTACAACCTCTTCGAGCGGCGCGCCGAGATGGAGGTGATCCCCGCGGCCCGGGAGTACGGCGTCGGGATCATCCCCTGGTCCCCGCTCCAGGGCGGGCTGCTCGGCGGGGCGCTGCGCAAGGAGCGCGAGGGCGGCGGCTCCCGGTCGACCGGCGGGCGCGCGGCCGAGGCCCTGGCGGACCCGGCGGTACGGGCGCGGGTGCAGGCGTACGAGGACCTGCTCGCCAAGCACGGTCTGGAGCCGGGCGAGGCGGCGCTGGCGTGGCTGCTGACCCGGCCGGGCGTGACCGGCCCGATCGTGGGCCCGCGCACCCCCGGCCAACTGGCCTCGGCCCTGCGGGCGGTGGAGCTGGAGCTGTCGGCGGAGGTGCTGGCCGGACTCGACGAGATCTTCCCGGGACCGGGCCCCTCCCCGGAGGCGTTCGCCTGGTGACGCGCGCGGCGGGCGCGGCGGCTCCCCGGCGGGGGTGTCAGCCGCGCGCCGCCGCGACGGCCACGACGACGAACATCAGCACGAGTACGCCGGCCATGATCCGGTTCCTGGTCTTGGGGTTCACGCCTACGAGCGTAACGAACCCGCCCACTCCCCCGTTCGGCCGCCCCTGGCGCGCCACCGGTGACGATGCGATCACGCACTGTTACCGTCCGAAAGATGGACCACGCCTGCCGCCGCCGCCCTCACCTCCTCCCGGCCGCCCTGCTGGTGCTGGGGCTTGTGCTCGGGGGGTGTTCGTCGGGGGGCGGGGAGCCGTCCGGGCCGTCCGACGAGTCCACCCAGGAGGAGACCACCGGGCCTCCCGCCGAAGAGACGGGGGGCACGACCGGGGACACCAGCGGTGGCTCGGACAGCGGCGGCTCGGACAGTGGCGGCAACAGCGGTGGTGGCGGCGGCTTCGACACGGCCGGGCGGGTTTCCGGCAGCTTCGCCGGGGCCTGGCCCCTCGTCAAGCTGACTCTGCGGAACCCCTCCTCGGAGACGTACACGGGTACCGCGAGCTTCTCCGACTGCACACCCGGCCCCAACCGCTGGAGCACCGCGCCTCCTGACCAGTCCGTATCGCTGCCGCCCAACGGTGACGGTCCGGAGATCACGGTCACGTTCCCCGACGACGACGGCAAGGAGACCATCCCCGAGCACACCGTCTGCGTCCGCCTCACCGGGCGGCCCACGCCGCTGGTCGACACCATCACGGACAAAAATTTCACTCCGCCCGACCAGCCGGAGGAGCCCGAGCCCCAGCCGGACGACCCGGCCGTGCCCAGCGCCGGCGCGAGCTGACCCGGAGGTGCCCGATGGAGGAGCAGGCCCCGGGGCAGCCCCAGCCGCCACCGCCGACTCCGGCCAGGGCCCCGTGGGGCACCTGGCTCAAGGCCGTCGCCGGATTCGTCGCGCCCACGACCTTGCTGACCGCGCTGCTCCTCTACTTCGGGTACGCCTTCACCGACGCCCAGTACGAGTACTTCGGCATCGATCCCGCGACCCTCGGCTTCTCCACCCAGGACTTTCTGCTGCGCAGTGCGGCGGCCCT
This sequence comes from Streptomyces sp. NPDC005878, assembly GCF_040629815.1. Classification (NCBI taxonomy): domain Bacteria; kingdom Bacillati; phylum Actinomycetota; class Actinomycetes; order Kitasatosporales; family Streptomycetaceae; genus Streptomyces; species Streptomyces sp. NPDC005878. The sequence goes on along the minus strand of NZ_JBEXWK010000005.1, from coordinate 352,307 downwards.
GTGGATGCCGGTGGGCATCACGCTCTTCGTCGGCCTCGTCGCGGCGCTCGGATACTTCTGGGCCGCCGCCGTCGCCGGGTCACGGCCCCACCTCCTGCGGCGTGTGACGCGGGCGGGCGTCTGTCTCCTCATGTGCGGAGTGGGGCTCTTCGCGCTCGGCGTCCTCGGCGGCTTCCAGGTCTGGCCCGCCGCGCAGCTGACCACGCCCCTGCTCCTCCTGTGCGGTCTGCTGCTCGTGGTGTACGGGCGTCTGATGCACCTGAAGGCCACCGGCCGCCCCTTCGTCGGTGAGGTGACGGCCTTCTGCATCGCGGCGGCGCTGATCACGCTCTGCTCCTTCTGGGCCGTACAGGCCTACGCCCAGGGCCACGGCGAGCACGAAGCCCGTTATCTGGCGCGCCATCTGCGGCTGAGGCCGGAGGTCGTCGTCGACACGACCGAGCGGCTGTACTTCACGGCTCCGGGGGTGCGGGAGACCTCGCTGCCGGAGGGGGGATCCGGACAGCACTTCAAGTACCGCTACCGGGGGTTGCGGCTGCTCGCACAATCGGGGGACCGGATGTTCATCGTGCCGAAGAGCTGGACGCGGCAGCGGGGGGCCGTGCTGGTTCTGCCCGTGGGGGCGGGTGTGCGGGTGGCCTTCCGGCCGGGCTGAGCGGCGCCCCCGCGCCGCCGGTGTCACGCCGCCGTAGCCAGCCGCTCCCTCGGGACCCTCGGCACGAACTCCAGGTGCCGGCGGCCGCGTCGCATGTCGACCTTGAGTCGCAGGTTCGCCGCGCGTGCCAGTGCCAGGCCGACGCCGACCGCCGCGATGGCGCAGATCAGACCGCCCAGGGCGAGGCTGATCCGTACGCCGTACTCGTCCGTGAGCCAGCCGAAGAGCGGGCCGCCCAGCGGGGTGCCGCCGGTGAAGACCATCATGAACAGGCTCATCACCCGGCCCCGCATCTCCGGGTCGGTGGCCATCTGGACCGAGGCGTTGGCGGTCACGTTGACGGTGAGGCCGAGGACGCCGACGGGGATCAGCAGCGCGATGAAGAGCCCCATGCCGGGCGCGGCGGCGGCCGCGACCTCCAGGACCGCGAAGAGCCCGGCCGCGCCCGCCAGCAGCCGCAGCCGGGTCGTGCCCCGGCGGGCGGCGAGCAGGGCGCCGATCAGGGAGCCGATCGCCATGAGGCTGTTGAACAGGCCGTACATCCCGGAGCCGCCGTGGAAGACGTCGTGGGCGAAGGCGCTGAGCCAGATGGGGAAGTTGAAGCCGAAGGTGCCGACGAAGCCGACCAGGACGATGGGCCAGATCAGCTCCGGCCGCTTGGAGACGTAGTCCAGGCCCTCGCGGAGCTGGCCCTTGCCGCGCGGCGCGAGCTTGGTGGGCCGCAGGTCCGCGGTGCGCATCAGGGCCAGGCCGGCCAGCGGCGCGAGGAAGGAGAGGCCGTTGGCGAGGAACGCCCAGCCGGGGCCGACCGCCGCCATCACGCCGCCCGCGACGGCGGGGCCGACGAGCCGGGCCGACTGGAAGTTGGCCGAGTTCAGGCTGACCGCGTTGCGGACCTGGTCGGGGCCGACCATCTCGGAGACGAAGGACTGGCGGGTCGGGTTGTCGACGACCGTCACCAGTCCGGTGAAGAACGCCGTCAGATAGACGTGCCAGACCTGGACGTGACCGGAGAGCGTCATGGCCGCCAGGAACAGACCGCCCAGGCCCATCGCGCTCTGGGTGACGAAGAGGATGCTCCGCTTGGCGAAGCGGTCGGCGATGACGCCGCCGTACAGACCGAAGAGCAGCATCGGAAGGAACTGCATGGCGGTGGTGATGCCGACCGCCACGGAGGAGCCGGTGATCTGGAGGACCAGCCAGTCCTGGGTGATCCGCGCCATCCACGTCCCGATGTTGGAGACGATGGCACCGGAGAAGAACAGCCGGTAGTTGCGGATCGCGAGCGAGGAGAACGTCCCCCGCCGGGTGCTGCCGGGGGCAGCGGTGTCGTGGGTGGATTTGTGTGCGGGGGCGGAGTCTGCTCCGGATCCCGTACTCAAAGGGGTTCGCCTCCTATCGTGCGCGGTCGTTCACAGGTGTGCGAGCTTCTCCAGTACGGGTGCGGCGGCGCGCAGCTTCGCCCACTCGTCCTCGTCCAGGCCTTCCGCGAGGGAGGCCAGCCAGACGTTGCGCCTGCGGCGGCTCTCTTCGAGCATCGCCTCGGCCTCTTCGGTCTGGCTGACCACCTTCTGGCGGCGGTCGTCGGGGTGCGGCTCCAGCCTGACCAGTCCCTTGGCCTCCAGCAGCGCGACGATGCGGGTCATCGACGGGGGCTGGACGTGCTCCTTGCGGGCCAGCTCACCGGGGGTGGCCGAGCCGCAGCGGAAGAGGGTGCCGAGCACCGACATCTCGGTCGGGCTCAGCGACTCGTCGACGCGCTGATGCTTCAGGCGCCTGCTCAGGCGCATGATCGCCGAGCGGAGGGAGTTCACGGCGGCGACGTCGGCGTCGCTGTCGTGGGGCAGGTCAGACATGTTCGTTAGATTAACTCATTACTCTGGCTAAATACCAGCCGGAGCACCGCCCCCACGCTGTAACGGTGGCCACACCCCGCCCCGTACACCGCCCCACACATCACCCGAACGAGTGAGACTCGTCGGAAAAGTGACGCATCGGGGCGGGGTCTGCGGCGACCCTCGTCCCATGGGGACCAGCGTGCTCAGCCTGCGGATAGACGGTGAGCTGCTCGAACGGCTCCGGCAGCATGCCGCCAAACGCCGAATGAGCGTCCAGGACTATGTGGTCCGGACGCTCATTCGGGACGACTTCGACGAGCGGTTCAACGCCGCGGTCGACGAGACGGAGAAGTTCTACGGCGCGGCCTAGCGCCGGCCGCGCGGGACCGGCTAGGTCAGGTCCAGGGCCGGCATCAGGTAGTAGAAGGCGAACACCGCCGAGACGACGTACATCGCCACCGGCACCTCACGGCCGCGGCCCGCCACCAGGCGCAGCACCGTGAAGGTGAGGAAGCCCATGCCGATGCCGTTGGTGATCGAGTACGTGAACGGCATCATCACCATCGTCACGAACGCCGGGATCGCGATCGTCCAGTCGTCCCAGTCGATCTGCCGTACCGAGCCCGACAGGATCAGGAAGCCCACCGCCAGCAGCGCGGGGGTGGCCGCCTGCGACGGGACCATGGTGGCCAGCGGGGTGAGGAACAGGGCGACGGTGAACAGACCGCCGGTGACCACGTTCGCCAGGCCCGTGCGCGCCCCCTCGCCGACGCCCGCCGTGGACTCCACGAAGCAGGTGGTGGCCGAGGAGGACGAGGCGCCGCCCGCCGCGACCGCGATGCCGTCCACGAACAGCACCCGGTTGATGCCCGGCATGTTGCCCTCGGCGTCGGTCAGCCCGGCCTCGTCGCTGATGCCCATGATCGTGCCCATGGCGTCGAAGAAGCACGACAGCAGCACGGTGAAGACGAACAGGACGCCGGTCAGCACACCGACCTTGTCGAAGCCGCCGAACAGGCTGACCTCGCCGACCAGGCCGAAGTCGGGGCTGGCGACCGGGTTGCCGGGCCACGTCGGGGTGGTCAGGCCCCAGGACGGGACGGTGGCCACCGCGTTGATGATCATCGCGACGCCGGTCATCACCACGATGGAGATGAGGATCGCGCCGGGCATCTTGCGGACCAGCAGCGCCAGGGTGAGCAGGACGCCCAGGACGAAGACGAGGACCGGCCAGCCCAGCAGATGGCCGTTGCCGCCGAGCTGGAGCGGGACGGTGGTGTGGGCGGCGTCCGGGATACGGGAGACGAAGCCCGAGTCGACCAGGCCGATCAGCATGATGAAGAGGCCGATGCCGATCGCGATGCCCTTGCGCAGGCCCAGCGGCACCGCGTTCATCACGCGCTCGCGCAGCCCGGTGGCGACCAGGAGCATCACCACGAAGCCCGCGAGGACGACCATGCCCATCGCGTCGGGCCAGCTCATCCGGGGCGCCAGCTGGAGGGCGACCACGGTGTTCACCCCGAGGCCGGCGGCGAGCGCGATCGGCACGTTGCCGATGACGCCCATCAGGAGCGTGGTGAACGCGGCGGTCAGCACGGTGGCGGTGACCAGCTGACCGCTGTCGAGCTGGTGCCCGTACATGTCCTTGGCGCTGCCGAGGATGATCGGGTTCAGCACGATGATGTACGCCATCGCGAAGAAGGTGGCGAAGCCGCCGCGGATCTCCCGGGCGACGGTGGAACCGCGCTCAGAGATCTTGAAATACCGGTCCACGGCGTTGGCCGGCGGCTTCGGGGCGGGCTGGGGCGCTTCGACCTTGGCGGTGGCCGACGGGGACATGCGGAACCTCAGTCGTGAGACGGGGCGGGGAGCGGGGAGCTGCGCACTGCGAAAAAGCGGCTTTACCCGAACGTCTTTGGACGTTTCAACGAACAAAACGAGTCAGCCGTAAGCCGTTTCAGTATGAATACATCAGGCGAAGATCGCTATCTCCGCGCGTAGACACAAGGGGCGCCCGGATCGCGGACGGCCGCGAGCGGTCCGCCGGGGCGGCGCGGGGCCTCCCCCTACACTGATCGCATGAAGAAGTGGACCCCGAAACACGAGGCGCCGGAGCCCCTGGAGGGGCCGGTCGTCGCCACCATCACCGGCGGCACGATCCTCTGGTTCGTCCTCTTCCTGGTCCAGCTGCCGTTCTACGGTTGGTTCGACGACCACGGCCATCTGTGGTGGGTGTGGACGTGCCTGGCCGGCGGCGGTCTCGGTCTCATCGGCATCTGGTACGTCCGCGGACGCGACGCGGCCCTCAAGCGGCACGCGGCGGAGCGGGAAACGACGGCCGACACGCTGTAGGGGGACGGGGCCCGGGCCGGTGCCTGGGCAGGCGCCGGGGCCGATGTCCGGGCCTCCGGACCGGTGCAGGGCCCGGGGCCGGCCTCCGGACCGGCGTCGGGTCCGGGGCCTCCGGACCGGCGTCGGGCCCGGCGGTAGGAGAAGCCCCCGCGGGCATACCGCCACAGGACCATTCGCCTCCTCCCCTGGTCTGATGTTCGACGGTCCCGGCAGGTGAAGCGGGAATTCCCCCCGTACCGTCGAAAACATGACGCAGCGCGCCAATATCGACGCCGGGGCGGAACTCGACCCCGTCCACCCCGTGCCGCAGCCCGAGGCGTCCGGCCGGGCCACCGGTCTGACCGCCGCCGAGGTCGCCGAACGCGTCGCCCGGGGCGAGGTCAACGACGTACCGCTGCGCAGCAGCCGCTCCACCGGCGAGATCGTCCGCGCCAACGTCTTCACCCGCTTCAACGCGATCATCGGCGTGCTGTGGCTGGTCATGCTCTTCGTGGCACCGCTCCAGGACAGCCTCTTCGGCTTCGTGATCATCGCCAACACCGGCATCGGCATCATCCAGGAGCTGCGCGCCAAGAAGACCCTCGACGGGCTCGCGGTCATCGGCGAGGCCAAACCGACCGTCCGGCGCGACGGGACCGCCGCCGAGATCTCCACCTCCGAGATCGTCCTGGGCGACCTGGTGGAGCTCGGACCGGGCGACAAGGTCGTGGTCGACGGCGAGATGGTGGAGGCCGACGGTCTGGAGGTCGACGAGTCGCTGCTGACCGGCGAGGCCGACCCGGTCCTCAAGAAGCCCGGCGACCGCGTGATGTCCGGGTCGTTCGTGGTCGCGGGCGGCGGCGCGTTCACCGCGACGAAGGTCGGGCGCGAGGCGTACGCGGCGCAGCTCGCGGAGGAGGCCAGCCGCTTCACCCTGGTCCACTCCGAGCTGCGCTCGGGCATCTCGATGATCCTCAAGTACGTGACGTGGCTGATGGTCCCGACCTCGGTCGGCCTGGTGATCAGCCAGCTCGTGGTCAAGGACGACGACTTCAAGCAGTCGGTCGCGTACACGGTGGGCGGCATCGTCCCGATGATCCCCGAGGGTCTCGTCCTGCTCACCTCGGTGGCCTTCGCGATCGGGGTGATCCGGCTCGGCCGCAAGCAGTGCCTGGTGCAGGAACTCCCGGCGATCGAGGGCCTCGCGCGCGTGGACGTGGTCTGCCTCGACAAGACCGGCACGCTCACCGAGGGCGGCATGGACGTCACGGAGCTGCGGCCGCTGGACGGCGCGGACGAGGCGTACGTACGCAAGGTGCTCGGTGCGCTCGGCGAGTCCGACCCGCGTCCCAACGCCTCGCTCCAGGCGATCATCGACGCGTATCCGGACAGCGAGGAGTGGCGGTGCACGGAGTCGCTGCCGTTCTCCTCGGCGCGCAAGTACAGCGGGGCGGCGTTCAGCGATGGCGACGGGGAGAACTCGACCTGGCTGCTGGGCGCGCCGGACGTGCTGCTGCCGACGGGCGACGCGTCCCTCGCGGAGATCGACTCCCTCAACGAACAGGGCCTGCGCGTCCTGCTGCTGGCCCGGGCCCGGCGCGAACTCGACGACCCCCGGGTGGCGGCGGACGCGCGGGCCACGGCGCTGGTGGTGCTTGAGCAGCGGCTGCGGCCGGACGCGGGCGAGACCCTGCGCTACTTCGAGGAGCAGGACGTCCACGCCAAGGTCATCTCCGGGGACAACGCGGTGTCGGTCGGGGCGGTGGCCGGCAAGCTGGGCCTGCCGGGCGCGTCACGGACGGTGGACGCGCGCAAGCTGCCCGACGAGCGGGCGGAGATGGCGGAGGTCCTGGACTCCCACGCGGTGTTCGGGCGGGTGTCGCCGCAGCAGAAGCGGGACATGGTGGCGGCGCTCCAGTCCCGCGGGCACACGGTGGCGATGACGGGCGACGGCGTCAACGACGTCCTCGCCCTCAAGGACGCGGACATCGGCGTCTCGATGGGGTCGGGCTCGGAGGCGACGCGGGCGGTGGCCCAGATCGTCCTGCTGAACAACAGCTTCGCCACGCTGCCGTCGGTGGTGGCGGAGGGGCGGCGGGTCATCGGCAACATCACGCGGGTGGCGACGCTGTTCCTGGTCAAGACGGTGTACTCGGTGCTGCTCGCGCTGCTCGTCGTGTGCACCCAGGTGGAGTACCTGTTCCTGCCGCGCCACCTGACGCTGCTGTCCACCCTGACGATCGGCATCCCGGCGTTCTTCCTGGCGCTGGCCCCCAACACGGAACGGGCCAAGCCGCACTTCGTCCGGCGGGTGATGCGGTACGCGATTCCCGGCGGGGTGATCGCGGCGGTGACCACGTTCGCCACGTACATGCTGGCGCGGCACTACTACGAGGGCCCGGGCGCCCGCGAGGCCGAGACCAGCGCGGCGACGCTGACGCTGTTCCTGGTGTCGATGTGGGTCCTGGCGATCATCGCCCGCCCGTACACGTGGTGGCGGATAGCCCTGGTGGCCTCGATGGGCGCGGCCTTCCTCCTGGTCCTGGCGGTCCCCTGGCTCCAGACGTTCTTCGCCCTGCGCCTGGTGGGGACGGTGTTGCCGTGGGCTGCGGTGGGGGTTGCGGTGGTGGGGGCTGTGGGGTTGGAGGGGGCTTGGAGGTGGGTGGGGAGGAAGTGGGCGGAGTAGGGGACAGCGGACCGCCTACGGCTGAACGCGCGGTTCCCCGCGCCCTTGTCGGCCCGGGGGCGCAGCCCCGGGTTAGTCGAACCAGCGGGAGCGGGACAGTTCCGCTGTCCGGGACGGGTCCTCCAGCAGCGCCCCCACCTCGAACCGCCGCGGCCACTGCCCCGCCGCCCACGCCAGCCCCGCCGCGACCCCCTCCAGCGTCGCCGCATGCACCGTTCCGTCCGGCGCGCGGTGCCAGTCCAGCTCCACCCCGCCCGCCAGCAGCTCCTCGTGTTCGACGTAGTGCGACGGCACCCGGGGGCCGAGCAGGACCCGGACCGCCTCCGGGACCTCCCGTTCGGTCCCGACGCTCGTCACCTCCGCCGACGCGGTCTCCCCCAGGCTCCGCACCTGGAGCAGCTCCGCCAGTTCGGCCGCCCGCGCGGGGGCGACCGGCAGCAGCGGCACCCCGGACGCCAGCGGCAGCAGATCCGGCGCGTCCGCCACCAGCGCGTCCGCCGCGTCCACGACCCGTACCTCCCCGTCCACCACCGCCCGCAGCTCGTCGGGGAGCGTCACCTGCTCGGGGTCGAGGTCGGCCAGCGCCGTGTACAGGGCGTGCAGTTGCGCGTCCGAGACCGGGCGGGCGGGGTCCGCGAGGCGGCCGAGGAGTTCGGCCGCGCCGCCGGGCTCGTCGAGCAGCGCCGCCACCGACGTACGTACACCGAGCGCCCGCAGCACCTGCTCGTCGTCGAACCCGCTCGCGTCGGCGGACTCGTACAGACCGGCGAGCAGCGGGTCGGACCCGGCCGCGCGCAGACCCGCCGGGCGGCGCCCGCCGAGGACGGGGTGGCCGCGCAGCCACCACGCCGTGTACGGGCGGACCGACTCGGTCGTGCCGTCCGGCAGCAGGATGCGTACGGGCTGGGTCAGCGCGTCGCGCAGCGGCGGCTGCGAGAGCAGCGCGAGGGCTCGCGGCCAGGCGTCGTCGTCGACGAGGTCGAGGTCGCGGACGGCGACGATCTCGGTGGCCACGGGCGGTACGGGCGTGTGCGGCAGCCGGTCCAGGACGTCCTCGCACCACACGTCGACCGCGTCGAGCAGCCCGGCGTCGTCAGGGTCGGCGAAGTCGCCCTCGCGGGGTTCGAGTTCGTCCGGGTCGAGGACCACATCGGTGGCGCGGACCAGGGCGAACGTGGCCAGCACCCCGCACGCGGCGAGCGGCTGCTCGCCCCAGCGGGCGGCCAGTTCGCCGTCCACCTCGGCGAGTTCGCCGGGGCGGATGACGGAGGCGAAAGGGCTGCCGGGCAGGACGAGTTCACCGGCGGGGGCGAGCTCGCCGTCCTCGTCGGGCAGGGCCAGCGCCCCGAGCCACGGCTCCTCGCCGGGTTCGAGCGCGGCGTCCCGTACCAGCGTCAGAACGGTCTCGGCGAGTTCGTCGGCGTCGAGCGCCTCCTCGTCCCAGATCTCGCCGCTGTCGAGGGAGGCGGCGACGGCGGCCCGCACCTGGGGGGTGGTCAGGACGGCCCGGGGCGTGGCGGGCAGCGCGCCCAGCTTCTCCAGGAGGGGGTGGGCGGCGTCCGCGTGCGCGACCTTCAGGCCGAGGCGGGTGAGGTCGGCGGGGGTGTCGGCCAGGGGCAGCAGGATCTGGCGCGGGCCGATGGCGGTGCGCCCGTCGCTCAGCGGCACCGGGAGCCCCGAGAGGCGGTCCGGGTCCACCCCGGCCAGCGTGTCGTAGAGACGGTGCCACCACGACGGGTCGCGTTCGGCGCCGCCGATGCGCTCGATGGCGTCCCCGAGCGGCAGCCGCCCGACGCCGAGCGTCCGCAGCTCGGCCCGGCGCTCAAGCCCCGCGGGCAGCAGCGTGGGCAGCACCTCGGCCAGCACCCGCACGGTGTCGGCGCCCGCCCCCTCGACCACCTCGGCCTCGAACGGCCGCAGCGCGGGCAGCTCTTCGGAGGGCGCGGCCGGGGCGAGGAAGGCGACCCGGGGCAGCCGCTCCAGGATCGCCGCGCGCAGCGCCCCGTCCAGCTCGCCCCGCCCGAGCGGGCCGGGTACGAGGTCGACGGTGCCGGTCGAGACGGGCTCCCAGTCGCCGAGCAGCCGGGCGTACGCGTCGGCGGCGCGCTCCACCAGGAAGTCCGTCAGCGGGCCCGGCGCCGGGTGACGCCGGGCGGTGTCCAGCGGCAGCGAGGCGATGAGCAGGGCGGGCAGGCCGAGGGGCTCGTCGGTGGGGGTGGGGGCGTGGACGACCGGGGCGGTACGGGGCCGCCGCGGGGCGCCGTCCAGGTCGACGGGGACGGCCCAGGTGACCGACCAGTGCGGCCGCAGCCGCTCCTCGACGGGCCGGTCGGCGAGCAGCTCGGCGGTGAGCGGGCCGCTCGCGCTCTCGACCCGCCAGCGGTTGGCCCCGTCCCGGGTGTCGTCGATGTGGACGTATCCGTCGCGCTCGGAGCGGCGCAGCACACGGGAGCCGTCGGGGGTCTCCACGACGACCTCGACGAGGCCGGGGAGGGTGAGGAGCAGGGCGTCGTCGACGGCGGCGAGGAGCCGCTGGACGAGGTCCTCGGCGGGCTCGTCGCGCAGCGGCAGCACCACGACGGTGTCGTACCCCTCCGGCGCGAAGCCCTCGGCGGGCAGCGGGAGCCGCAGCAGGGGTACGTGGCCGTCGCGGCGGCGCAGTTCGTCACCGAGGCCGGGGCTGAAGCGGGCGGCCTCGGCGGCGAGGTCGCGGGCCTCGGCGAGCGACCAGCGGACGCCGCCGGTGCGGCCGACGACGGCGGGCTCGTCGCTGACGGCGAGGACGGCGGCGAAGCCGACGCCGAACCGGCCGACGGCGGTGCCGGAGTCGCGCCGCTTGGCGGAGGCGCGCAGGGTGGACAGCGACTCGACGCCGGTGGCGTCCAGGGGGGCGCCGGTGTTGGCGGCGGCGAGGACGGACTGCTCGCCGGGGGCGCCGGGGTGGAGGGTGAGCCGCAGCCGGCCCGGGACTCCGGCGCGGGCGGCGGCGTCGGCGGCGTTCTGGGCCAGCTCGACGACGAGGCGGTCGCGGTAGCCGCCGAGGGCGAGGTCCTCCTCGGCGTTGGCGTCCTCGCGGAAGCGGGAGGGGGTGGTGGCCCAGGCGTCCACTACGCCGCGCCGTAGCCGCGCCGTCCCGAAGGGGTCCAGCCCCTCGTCCGCCGTCGCCTTCACGATCACGCCGTACCCCGCTTCTTCGCGTCCACCGCATCGGTAACCCTGCGCCCGAAGGTACCGCGTCCCCGCTCCCGAGGGCCCGCACGCCCCCCGCACCCCTCACTCCCCCGGGCTCCGCCCCGGCCCGGTTCACCTGGCGGTGGCCGGGGAGGTCTGCGTCTACGCCCGCGCCTGCGGGGCCGCGGGCACCCGCCCGCACACTTCCCCGCGCCCCCTTTTGGGCCGGGACTACGTGTGCGGGCCGGTGGCGGGCTGGTCGCGC